>JBAXRM010000021.1:0-42040 GCA_037131225.1 Nostocales cyanobacterium ELA583
GCTCTGACTTTAGCGGGCGCTCCTAGTCGCTTGCAAATTGGACAAAAATTAACTAGAGGATTGGGTGCGGGGGGAAATCCGGCGATTGGTCAAAAGGCTGCGGAAGAATCTCGTGATGAAATTGCCACTGCTTTAGAAGGTGCAGACCTGGTATTTATTACGGCTGGTATGGGTGGTGGTACAGGTACAGGTGCAGCCCCTATTGTGGCAGAAATAGCCAAGGAAATGGGCGCTCTCACCGTTGGTGTGGTTACACGACCATTTATTTTTGAGGGACGCAGACGCACCAGCCAAGCAGAACAGGGTATTGAAGGCTTGAAAAGTCGGGTGGATACTTTAATTATTATTCCCAATAATAAGCTGTTGGAAGTCATTCCTGAACAAACTCCTGTGCAAGAAGCTTTTCGCTATGCTGATGATGTATTGCGTCAAGGTGTGCAAGGAATTTCCGATATTATTACCATCCCTGGGTTAGTTAATGTTGACTTTGCTGATGTGCGGGCTGTAATGGCAGATGCAGGATCAGCTTTGATGGGAATTGGTGTGAGTTCGGGTAAGTCTAGAGCCAGAGAAGCCGCGATTGCCGCTATTTCTTCGCCTTTATTGGAATGTTCTATTGAAGGAGCCAGAGGAGTTGTATTTAATATTACTGGTGGTAGTGATTTAACCCTCCATGAAGTTAATGCAGCGGCGGAAACAATCTATGAAGTGGTTGATCCCAATGCCAATATTATTTTTGGAGCGGTAATTGATGACAGACTCCAAGGAGAAGTTAGAATTACTGTGATTGCTACGGGATTTACTGGTGAAATTCAACCACCATCCTCACAGACTGTAGTTACTCCCAGAGTTGTAACACCTACTTCTACTACTAGAAGACCTGCACCACTGCAACAACCTGTTAATAACCCTGCGCCATCTGTGGAACAACCCAAAGAAAAACCCTCATTGGATATTCCTGATTTTCTGCAAAGACGACGGACACCACCAAGGAATTAATTGATTGTGGATATGAGATTTTAGATTAAATTCATAGTCTCACTTGAGGGTGAGTGCTGTATACAAGTTGTTAGTTTCAGGGTTTTATACGAGGAGTCGGTAGGAAGTGATGTAATAGACATCTCCAAAAATTAAATATGCGTAATCCGCAATCCTTGTAGAGACGTTCCATGGAACGTCTCTACATTCTTCTTTGGAGATGTCTAATTTGTTCCTTGTTCCCTATTCCCTCTAATAGATGTACAATTTATTTTGCCAGACAGTTTGTACTGGCTTCTACCCATTTAATGACTTGATAAGCCAGTTGAGTAGCATCAAGACGATCAATTTCCCGGATACCTGTGGGACTTGTGACATTGACTTCGGTTAAATAGCCACCGATTACGTCAATACCGACGAAAATCAAGCCATCTTGACGGAGTTTTGCGGCTAAATGGTGGCAAATTTCCTGTTCTCTGGGAGTAATGACAGTTTTGGCAACTGTGCCACCAGTAGCCATGTTATTCCGAAAATCACTACCACTAGAAAGGCGATTTAGCGCTCCTATAGGTTCACCATTGAGAAGAATGATCCGTTTGTCTCCTTCCTTTGCAGCAGGTAAATAGTTTTGTACCATGACGGGAACTTGACCTTGGAGGGTGCTAAGTTCAATAATGGAATTAAAATTGCGATCGCCCGATTGTAAAAATAAAATACCCTCTCCAGCTTTATTCCCCAATGGTTTGAGAATTGTTGCCTCTTTTGCTTCTACAAATTGGCGAATTACTTGCTTATTTGCACTGACAATTGTTTCAGGAATACATTCGCTAAATTGCAAGGCATACATTTTCTCATTAGCGCTACGAATTCCCGCAGGGTTATTAATGACTAAAGTTTTATTTTGGTCAATATAATCGAGAATATAAGTTGCATAAAGATAAGCATCATTGACGGGTGGATCTGTCCGCATAAATACGGCATCCATTGTTTCTAAAGCAGTAAAGGCACTAGGGCTTAACTTGAACCAAGGATTAGCTGCTAACCAACGTCCCTCCACCAATTCCACCGGCACAAGTTCTACCTGCTGCAACATAGCCCAAGCTTTACCATCAATCACACTCAGTAAATTTGCCTGAGTTATCCAAATTTCATGTCCCAGAATTTGCGCTGCTTCCATTAATGCAACACTGGTATCATGACCTGGATCAAGTTTATGGATAGGATCAATAATAAAAGCTAGTTTCACCCTTTATACCTCTGTTTTATCAGAATTTAAGATTACAGATCCCCGATTTGTGAAATTAATTGAGTCATCTGCAAAAATTTAACAAAGCAGTCGGGGATCTGATTGTCAATATTTTAAGATTTTAGCATCTCATCTAATTTGCCTTGACGTTCTAAAGCGTAGATATCATCACAACCACCTATGTGAGTATCATTAATGAAAATTTGTGGTAAAGAACGTTTTCCATTAGTTCTTTCGGCCATTTTATTTCTTGCTATTTCATCTCCATCAAGGTTGTATTCAATAAAATCAACACTTTTACTTTTGAGTAGACTTTTAGCACGCACACAAAAGGGGCAAGTAGTCCAAATATAAATTTCTACTTTTGCAGTCATAATATTTTCAACAAAATGTAATACTTCTTAATTTTACTAATAGTGATAGGCAAAAGACAAAAGATAAGGAAATAAATACTTCCCAATTACCAATTACCAATTACCTATCACCAATCACCACCTATTCCCACTCAATAGTTCCAGGTGGCTTGGAGGTAATATCATAAACCACACGGTTAACGCCTTTGACTTCATTAACAATGCGAGTAGAAATTGATTCTAATACATCGTAAGGAATACGCGCCCAGTCTGCGGTCATACCATCTTCACTAGTGACTATTCGCAATACAATGGGATAAGCATAGGTGCGTTTATCACCCATCACACCAACGCTGCGAATGGGTAATAAGACAGCAAAGGCTTGCCAGACTTCATTATATAAACCGCGTTGATTAATTTCCTGACGGACAATTAAATCAGCGTCTCGCAAAATATTCAAGCGTTCGGAGGTGACTTCACCTAAAATGCGAATGGCTAAACCAGGTCCGGGGAAAGGTTGACGTTGAACAATTTCTTCTGGTAAACCGATAGAACGCCCAACTTTGCGGACTTCATCTTTAAATAGTTTTCGTAGTGGTTCTACCAGTTTAAATCTCAAATCTTTGGGTAAACCACCAACATTATGATGACTTTTTATTTTTACTGCTACCCGTTCACCACTTTTTGGATCAACATTGGTATCAGCAGATTCAATCACGTCTGGATAGAGCGTTCCTTGAGCTAGGTAATCAAAATGACCAAGATTTTTCGATGTTTCCTCAAAAACACTGATAAATTCATGGCCAATGATCCGACGTTTTTCTTCGGGATCTGTTACTCCAGCGATAGATGAGATAAATCGCTCGCGGGCGCTGACGTATTCTACAGGAATATGAAATTGTTCTTTAAATAACTTGAGTAATCGTTCTGGCTCTAATTTCCGCATAAAGCCTTGATCTATGAATACGCAAGTTAGTTGTTCACCAATGGCTTTATAGAGTAGAAACGCGAGTGTAGAGGAGTCTACACCTCCTGAAAGTGCTAACAATACCCGTTTATTTCCAACTCTAGCGCGAATTTCCCGAATTGATTCTTCCACAAAAGCGGCTGTTGTCCAGGTAGGTTCACAGTCACAAATATGGTAAACAAAGTTACGAATTAAGGCTAAACCACCCTGGGAATGAACGACTTCGGGGTGAAACTGGACACCATAGAGTTTTTTATCATGGTGAGCGATCGCCGCACAGGGAGTATTATCAGTATGTGCCAGTAATTCAAAGCCTTGAGGCATGGTTGTGACTGAATCACCATGACTCATCCACATGGTTGTACCCTCTTCAACATTAGTTAATAAGTCTGTAGGATCATCTATATATAAAGATGCTTTTCCATATTCACCGCGTTCGGCTTTGATAACTTCCCCACCCAGTTGATTAACCATGAGTTGCATACCATAGCAGACACCAAGAACGGGTATTCCCAATTTCCAAATATCTGCGTCACAATGGGGCGCGTAGTCGCTATATACGGAATTGGGACCACCAGAGAGGATGATTCCCTTGGGGTTGATTTGCTTTAGCTGTTCTGCTGTGGTGCGATAGGAAATAACTTCCGAATATACCTGAGTTTCGCGGATACGACGCGCAATTAATTCAGAATACTGAGAGCCAAAGTCTATAATTACAATTATTTGTCCCTTGAGTTTCTCCAAACTTTGATGTGTTTGAGGCAATGCTTGGGTTGGTAGATTCACCGCTGTATTCATGGTAGCCAAAGTGTGTCGTTAAGGATAAAAAATAATTGAAAAAAATATTTAGTTTGAGGTGTTGACGATAATTCTTCTTAAATTAGCACAATTTTTCCAGTAACATACAACTAGTTTTGCTTTTAACGAGGAATTGGCGATCGCATTTATGATAGTTTTAGCTTGTTCACTGTAGCTCTTTGTTATAAACTTGTCACCGCTCTGAATTGTATAAGCGATTTCTGAGCGAAACTTTTTATCTGACTAGACAATGGTTTTGAGGTTTACAATATGCTAATAGTATTAATCTAATCCTAATTCAAGAATTTGTAATTGGCGAAAACCCACCTATTCATAATGCTCCCGAACAATGTCGGTATTGGGGTTTTTTATTTCAGGTATCATTAAAATTGCCAAGGTAAATTTTGTTTGAATTGGATAATCCTTTCTACGTTACCCATTACCAAGAAACTTAGCTCTCATTTCTTCTAATTCTTTATCTATAGGATTATTACTAGTAGATTGTGATTGAGAAGTAACATTTTGCAGTTGAGGTTTACCACCTGTAAGTTGAGTTTTAACTTCTTGCAGTTCTTTCTCAATTTGACTGGAAGTTTTAACGACAGCCGGAGGTTGAGAAGTGGGTGGAGTTATTAGTATGGGGGGTACAGATAATGGTTGAAAATTCAAATCTTTGAGAACTTCTTCAACAGTTTGGTAGCGATGACTGGGGATACTTTCTACCATTTTGTCAATGATTCGACTCAATTCTTGACTAACAGGAGTTTTCAGATATTGTCCCCATATCCAAGCTGCGTTATGCGTATCATAGGAGTCGAAAGGCGATCGCTCTGTTAAGAGATTAATACAAGTTACCCCTAAACTATAGATATCACTGGCAAAAAGTGCCTTCCCGCGCATTTGTTCCGGGGCGACATACTCTGGACTACCGATGCTTGTTCCCGTGCGGTTTAGGGCTGTTCCCGTGGCTGATTTCGCTGCCCCAAAATCAACTATAACTAATTTGCGATCGCTATGGCGACGAATAATATTTTCTGGTTTAATATCTCGGTGTATGACTTGTTTACTATGACAAAATTGCAGCACTAATAATAAATCATTCAGTAATTGCCGAATCTGCGTTTCATTGAAAGCGCCATTTTGTTCTAACTCTTGGTATAAATTTAGTCCATCAATAAATTCTTGAACCAAATACTGTCTATCATCTTGGTTACAATATGCTAAAAGTGCCGGAATTTGGGAATGTTGTCCCAATTCATCCAACTGTATAGCCTCTTGGTTAAATAACTCTACTGCCTTTTGTACCGTATTTGTCCCTTGGGGAAGGAATTGCTTAATTACACAGGGAGGCTTTGAGGGTTTATCCTCATCTACAGCCAAAAAAGTTCTGCCAAAACCACCTTGTCCGATAGGTTTAACGGCACGATAGCGCTCTTTCAGGAGTAATTTTGTCCCACAGGTTTGACAAAACTTAACATCATCAGTGTTTTCTGGTTGGGAACAATGGGGATTAAGACAATAACTCATAAAAAAATCAATGATACTTGTTCTTATTGTGCCGTGTGCTTTGCAAAAAGGTGGTTATTAACTTTTATTTTATTTTTTAAGTAATGTTAAGAGATTTTTTTAATGCTACTTCTACCTGATTAAATAGATCAGATGGTAAAATCCCTACTCTTTTGTGAAAAACTGAATTATGGACAGTAGCAATTTTATCAGCCCTAATTAATGATGTTTTTTTCAGTCCTGTTTTTATAAAGTCAGTATGTGTATCTGACATTAATACCCAATTTTCACTTAAATCATCAGTCGGAACTTTGGAAAAAATACCCAATATAACAAATTCCTCTCGATGCACTGATAAAATAAGGGCTGGTCTTAATTTTGTAGCCGTTAAATCGCTAAAAGGGAAACGAACTAACCAGATTTCTAAAGATTTAGGCTTCATCATTATAAATATCTTCTTCTGGGTCGTTCCACTCCTGAAATCCAGTTTCTGCAAGCTGCATCATTGTTAAGATATTACCATTATCTGAAAAATTCATTTTAGATGTAACAGCTTCTATTCCTAGAATTCTTGATTCTTGATTTAAAAATCTCTCTTCTAATTCTTGAACTCGATTTACTAATGTTTGGTGGCTTTTTTCAATTGAAATCACTGCATTGCTAACAGGTTTAGTCATAAGTTGAGATGATTGCTGGTTTTGGATAACTGGTTTAACTTTTGCACTTTGAAAACTATTTTCATCTTTGAGTATCCCTGTAAAAGATTTGATTGTTTCAGGAGTTAAAGACCTAATTAATTCAGGATTATCCTGAATCCTTAAAACTAGTTCTGGTTGTATTTCATCTTCGGGAATACCTGTACAAGATTCGATTACTGTAGGAGTTAAAGATTTGATGTATTCAGGATTATTTTTAATCTGAGCTAAAATTACTTCTGTCATCATTTGGAACTGCATTTGGCACTGAAATTTTCTTTCTGCTTCTACTGCTTCTATTCGTGCTTCTTCTAGTTTTTTATCCTTCAATATTTGCTGATTAAGAAATGCTTTAATCACAGAACCTTCTGCTACAAATGCAATGTTAGGATGTAGAGATTCAAAAGCCAAAATCACCTGATCTTTATAGCCCTGATCATTCTCGCATATCCAGACCGCCATCAACCTTGTACCCTGAACTAATGAAGTCGCTAATTTCGCTAATTGATTATTACCATCAGCATGAAAAGGGGAATGGGGATTTTTTTTAGTAGGTTTTTTGGTATTTTTTTCTATTTTTACGTCAATTTCATCAGTATCAACAATAGCAGATAGAGTTATCCATGTAATCTTATGTTCTGTATCTTCAAAATAAAGTTTAACTTGATCAAGACAAAGTTCATCACCATCAAATTCTTGATCTTCCTTTGTTGATACTCCTAGTAGAGTTTGTCCAATAGGAAATTCATTGATTACCATATTTATCACGCTTTTTCCTTGCTTGGTTAAGAATTTTAATAGCAGTTTCTGCGTCTGTATCCCCCTTAGCAGCTAAATTAGCTAACTCTCCTACCCTAATATTCTGATAATCGCTGCGTAATTGACTAACCTGTCCTTGTCCTCCACCACGTTCACGAATAGCATCAGCAATCAAGTCATCTTTAATATTAACAAGATTGCCAAGTTTTTTCAGTCCACCAGGTGTCAGTTGAACTGCCCCTTGTTCATCCATTGAGTAAATGCGAGATTAAATTATATAGAGTATCTCCTAATACTAACATTTTCCCGTCAAAACAACGTATAAATATCTAAAAACCCGATCAAGGTTGACCGGGTTCTAGTGAATTTGCAGGTTTCAAATGATTAAACTAAGTAAGTGAATTTAAGTTACTAAGGGTGGACTTTCTAAAACGCAAATACAGCATCTCTACGTCTTTCCGCTCTGGGATTTGGCTTGGCCACCTCATCTAAAGTAGGCTATTTGCCACTTCATTCTTAATAATGCTGTACTTGTGGGGCTGATGACAGGGGACACTAAATCACTTGCCCTTTCAGTTAGTTTCTTATCTGTTTGGTGTCCTATGGATTTAATATATCATTTGATTTTGGAGGTGGAATCTGTTCTTTACATTTATTAACAAATAGGGTAAAGAAAAAGAAGAGGAAAGTGTTTATTTGCGTTTATTGCCTTTTTGCCAACTTTGACTGTTGGGTTTTTTGTTTAACTCTGCTTGAGGAAAAAGTCGCTGTTCTATTTGTTCATAACTTCCTTCAAAGTCGCATTTTCCTAAATGTGGACATTGACGACAATAAACGCCTTGGGTGTAACGTTCTAAGTTCTCACGGTTGAAAAAATAGGGTTTATGACTAAAGGTACTCGCTACCCATTGCCATGACATATTGTTACTTGCTGGATCACCGTCGAGTAAATGTTGGAGAAACCATTTTGCGCCGGCTTGCCATTGAATGTGTCGCCAATGAATAATATAGGCTGCTAACCACATTCTGATATGGTTGTGGAGGTAGCCTGTGGTTCGCAATTCCTGACTAAAGCTGTCAATGCAAACTAATCCTGTAGTTCCGGTTGTAATATCTTCGGGTAGCTGGGCTGCGTAGTCTGTGGGTTTGTAGCCGGTTTTGAGTTCTTCCTGATTTTGCCAAATCCCATTTCCTAATTTGACATATAATCTTTGCCAATAGTCGCGCCAACCTAATTCATTAATTAGTTTATTAGCATCATTGGGATTTTCAACTCGTTCCAGGATATATTTTCTAACTTCGCGTAAACTCAAGACACCATGACGAAGATAAGGTGATAATTTAGTTACATCACCTGTGATAAAATTGCGAGTTTTTGCATAAGCTACAGGGTCAATTTTCTCTAGTGCTTGCTGTGCTGCTTTTCGTCCCCCGATCATATCGCTAATATCATCATTTGCTGCTACGGCTTGGGGAAATTGTGCCTGTAGATATCTGACTAATTCAGTCCGATTTTTAAAGTCACGTAACATAAAATTGGTATTATATCAAATTAATATGAAGCTGCATAAGTAGATGAACACAATAAAACCAATCTGTGTAAAGAAAAGTAAAATTACCTAAAACCTCTTCCCTATTGCCTTTTGCCTCTTGCCTTTTGCCTTTTCATAACGACAGTTTTTAATGCTCACCTACTTAGAATAGAATATCAAGAATAATTAAACGCGGATGTACGCAGATAAAGATATATCAATTAATGGATTTGAGAATTCTGTGCAGCTTTAGATAGAATTGGGATTAGATGTAAATTTATAGCTGAAATAATTCAGCAGTTAGCATTTCAGGATAGTTATTGAATTGAAATTCGACATATTTACCTAAAGATAGTCTACAATCAGATATGGTTTTATACCGCGAATGATTGATTTATACCCTAACTCATTTTATCTATTATGACGAAACAGCCATCTTTAAGTGAACAACAAGGTTATTATCGCTATAATCCCACCGATTTAGAGCAGAAAGGGGCTGCCCGTTTGTTTCCCTATACGGGGGAAGATGGGTCAATCCGCTATATTTTGACTAAGTTATCTGAAAATTTGTTAACACAAGGAAAATTGTCTGCACCTTGGAGTTTGTTGTTAACGGAGTTGGAAAAAAAAGTTAGCAAGTTGCAGGAAGATTGGTTAAATATAGGAACTTTGTTAGTAGATTGTGAGGTGTTTCAATCGGGATACTTTAATTTTGATTTACCACCTAATGAACAGTTTAATAGTAGTTATATTCAGGAAAGAAAGAAGTTATTAAAACGGCTTTTTGCTGCTAAATTAGCGTTGTGTAAATTAGATAAAAATCTACCGATTGCACAAAGAAATGAGGAACAAAGAAAGTTATTTTTTGCAGCTTTAACTCAAATTGATGGGACACCTTCACCAATAATGAGTGTAATTCATCAACGGGATGGTGGATTAAGTGATCATGAATTTGCCCGGCAAAGATTAGCTGGTGCTAATCCAACTGTAATTCGTAAAATACAACCAACAGATCAAGGTTTAATTCAGTCTTTGGCAACTCAGCCTTATAAATTAGCAAATAATGGTAATGTAGATTTAATTAAAGCAGCGGGGGAAAACCGGTTATTTGTTGTTGATTATCCGTTACTGAAAGATTTACAAGTTACTGATTTACAACCGGGGAAATATGTTGGTAGCCCCACAGCTTTATTTTACCGCACTGATAAAGGACTCGAACCGATATTAATTGAAGTGGAAAAAGGGCGAGTTTTCACTCCAGCAATTAGCGGAGATACGGCTGATGATTGGATGCGGGCTAAGTTATATGTGCAAACGGCAGATGCTACCCATCATCAATTATTTGCTAATTGGACTTATACTCATTTAGCAATGGAAGCTTTAGCTATTGCTACTCCTAGACAGTTACCATATAATCATCCTGTTTATCAATTGCTTTCTCCCCATTTTCAGTTTTTAATGGCGATTAATAATCGGGGAAATAGTATATTATCAGCAATTGATAATTTGATTGCTCCTACTTTTCAAACTTCTAAAAAGTTAATAAATAAGGCTTATCGGGAAAAGTCTTTTTGGTATTATTCTCTATTGAATGATATTGAGTTACGGGGAATTGAACCTAAATTTTTGGCAGATTTTCCTTATCGTGATGATAGTTTGTTATTATGGGATGCGATCGCTAAATATGTGACTCGTTTTCTACAACTTTACTATCCAGACGACAAAGCTGTACAACAAGATCCCTTTCTACAAGCTTGGGCTGAAGAATTAGCCACACCTTTAAATACTCGCCCCAAATCAGATTTTCCCCAAGTCCCTACATGGTTACCGAAAGAATTAGTTGCAGAATCAGAAATTGAACCTCAAGAATTACCTACTTATCCGCGGATTCCTGGATTTACAAAAATTGGTAGTTTGCAACAATTAATAGATATTGCTGCTATTACCATTTTTACCTGTGGTCCCCAACACGCAGCTTTGAATTTTAGTCAGTTTGATTATATGTCTTATGTTCCTAATGCACCTTTTGCTAATTACAGCCGCCCTAATACACTAGCAAGTTTGGAGGAATTTTTACCCCCAAGGGATCAAGATTTACTGCAAATGCAGTTAACTGCGGCTTTAAGTGGGATTCATTGGGGAACTTTAGGAAGTTCTAATTTAATTCATTTTGTACAAAAGAGCGATGGACAAGTTCTCAATCAATTTCAAAATGATTTATCATTAATTGAAGGTACAATCAAGGGACGTAACCAACAGCGTTTTACAGATAGTGGTGTTGAATATCCCTATCTTTTACCTTCTCGTATTCCTAATAGCATCAATATTTAAGGAAGTAGTGTTAATTTAACGTAAAACCTAGATCTCGCAAGGAACTTCAGTTCCTTGCTAATAGTCAAAGTCATCTAAAGATGACTAAATATCCCGAAAATCTTTAGTCTACTTCAGTAGACTTGAGCTATTAGACAGGGAATTAATTCCCTGACGGATGTGGAAGCCAATAGATAAGCTATGTTTAACTTTTGAATTGTTACTTTGAGGATACATTAAATGAATTTAAAAATCCTTCCATACTCTTAGTTAAAAACTTCTGTCTTTTTTTAGTAGTTTCTACACTCACTTGATACAACCGGTTATCAATCAAGTATATTCGTTGACTGACAATTTTTTCCCCAGGTTTGCTATAGCTAAATTCTCTACCAGAATAACTACCTAAAGTTATTTTTTGTTTCTTAATTAAAGTTCCTTTAGCTTTTTTTAGCACACCATTTTGTCCACTGTCTAAAGCCTTTTCCACAAGATTACGGCGATTTAATAATTCAATATATTCAGATGAATAATCAACATAACCCACTACATATTTAACTTCCTCTTTTTGGCGTTCAACTGTAAACATATTTAATTTGATGGTTCCAGATTTTGCCTTTACTTTTTGCTTAATTTTCTTGGGAGTACCTGGCATTAAAACCCGAAAACTACTGTCAGGAGCAAAAAATAACTTCCATACAGATTTTGTTGTTTTTATAGGTTGGTTAGCTGATACAGCTTGAGTAACAGGTTGAATAATTGCATATCCGCCACATAATATTAATACCGCAAGAGAATAATTTAAAAATCTAGTTTTCATAGTTCTTAAATTTCATAATAAAAAAGCTACTATAATTAAAGCATAATTCAGGTTTTAGAAGTAAAATAAACTTGATATTTGCCTTTATTCAAAATTACAGCCTGTTGCAAAATGTCGTCAGAATTCCCAATTGGTAGTAAAGTCCGTGTAGTAGCATTACCACCTTATGTGAAAACGGCTGAACCGATGCCTATGTTACGTCCTGCTGATGTCATTCACATTGGCGAAGAAGGTATAGTTCTTGACCGTCGCCCTGGTGGTTATTGGGGTGTACGTTTTACTAGAGGTGCTTTTCTTATAGATAGCCAATATATTGAAAGCATCGAAAAATTACCTGAACCTGAGTCAGATTTAAAATAGCGGATGGAAAGAATGTTAACTTATATTAAGTTATGTTTCTAGTTAAGAAAAAAAATGATTTCCCGTCGCTCTTTTATTAGCATTTTATTTGCCGCTTGTTTGGCTGTTATCAGTTGGTTCAATTTTACCCCCCATGCTCAAGCTATAGGTGGTAAATTACCGACAATTAATCAACTAGCACCTGAGTTTACCTTACCGACTAATACAGGTAATGGTAAAGTTTCCCTGGCTGATTTCCGTGGTAAGTGGGTAGTTCTCTATTTCTACCCGAAAGACTTTACCTCTGGGTGTACTATTGAAGCCAGACGTTTTCAGCAAGATTTACCCAAATATACTGCTAAAAACACTGAAATTATTGGTATCAGTGCTGATGATATTAATTCTCATGCCGAATTTTGTGACTCAGAAGGGCTAAAATTTCCCTTATTAGCTGATACTAAAGGTGAAGTTAGTAAAGCTTATGGTTCTTGGATAGGTGTTGTCTCTATGCGCCATAGTTTTATTATTGATCCTCAAGGCATTATCCGAGAAACTTTTGTGAAAGTTAATCCCAGTATTCATAGTGTAGAGGTTTTAGCCAAGTTAACAAAATTGCAATCTTCTGTTTCTTAAAAATAGTAGTATTAGTAGGGTGCGTTAGAACGGAGTTCGTAACGCACCATTTATTATTAAATTTTCGGTGCGTTACGCTGTCGCTAATACACCCTACTAGTGGTCTGTCAAATAAATTTTGACGGATAAGAAACGAACCACGTTCGCGGAGCGTCCCGGAGGGATATAGGAACGAAGGACACGAAGGAAGAAGGAAGAAATCAAAATGGCAATGAATGAAACCGTCAATTAGTTCTTGACAGACCACTAGTTTCACAGTTAAAAAATTCCATAGGAGTGCAATATTTTTATATGAATCATGATCCTTATATTGTCAAACCGGGTTCTCAGATTTCTTTAGTAAAAGACTATAACCCAGGTTATAAATGTGAGTTTCACCAAAAAGGTGATGCGGTTAAAAAATTAAAGGCAGGTATTTTACAATTAGCTAAATATCAAGATATTCTCTATGCTCAAAATAGTTATTCTTTACTAATTATTTTTCAAGCAATGGATGCTGCTGGTAAAGATAGTACCATTAAACACGTTATGTCTGGTGTGAATCCCCAAGGATGTCAGGTATTTAGTTTTAAATCACCTAGTGAGGAAGAATTAGATCATGATTATTTATGGCGCTCGATGAAGTCTTTACCAGAAAGGGGAAGAATTGGTATTTTTAATCGTTCATATTATGAAGAATTGCTGATAGTACGGGTACATCCAGAAATTCTCAAAAAACAACAATTGCCTCATTTTCCTAAAGGTGATCAGATATGGAAACAGCGATTTGAAGAAATTAACAACTTTGAAAAATACTTGGTAAATAATGGAGTTATTGTTTTAAAGTTTTTTCTGAATGTCTCAAAAGCAATGCAAGGAAAGCGTTTTTTAGCAAGAATTGATTCACCGGAAAAACATTGGAAATTTTCGGCTAGTGATGTGCGAGAACGAGTTTTTTGGGATGATTATATGGATGCTTATGAGCAAGTTTTTAACCATACAAGTACAGAACTTGCTCCTTGGTATATTATTCCTGCTGATCGTAAATGGTTTACAAGGTTGGTAGTCGCGGATATTATTTGCACAAAATTACAGGAATTAAATTTGCGATATCCTCAAGTTAGTGAGGAATATAAACAGCAATTATCGGAAGCAAAAAAAAATCTAGAAGCAGAAAATTAATCTCATTTTTCTTGCTGACAATACTAAAATTGTATTTTTTAATTTCTAATCGCTAATCTATGTCTATAATTATTGCTGGAGAACGGAGCGGAGTTGGGAAAACAACGGTTACACTTACCCTTTTAGCATCTTTACATCGTCGTGGTGTTAAAGTGCAATCTTTTAAGGTAGGACCAGATTATATTGATCCGATGTTTCATCAATATGTTACTGGTCTTCCTTGTCGAAATTTAGATACTGTGCTAACTTCAGAAAGTTATGTTCAGAAATGTTTTAACCATTATTCTCCGCAGTCTGAATATACCTTAGTTGAGGGTGTAATGGGTTTATTTGATGGTATCGGTCAGTTAGCAAACACCAACGGGAAAACAGATTTTGCAAGTACAGCACACGTTGCTAGATTATTAGATATACCCATAATATTAGTAATTGATTGTAGTCGTTTATCGGGTTCAGTGGCTGCAATTGCTCACGGCTATTGTTCTTTAGATAGTAGAATTAAAATTGCTGGTTTAGTATTAAATCGCGTCGGTAGTGAGCGACATTTATCATTATTAAAAGCTTCTCTTGCACCTCTACAATTACCAATACTTGGGGTTTTAAAACGACAGGATAATATTACCATTCCTGACCGTCATCTAGGGTTAATTCCCACAGCAGAATTAGCAGAATTAGATCAGATAATTAATAGTCTAGCAGATTTAGGTGATGCTTATTTTGACTGGGATAAACTCCTACCCCTTTTGAAATCAGCACCTTTTAAAAGTCAAAGTTTAAAAGTTAAAAGTCAAAAATCCTCAGTTAAAATTGCTGTTGCGAGAGATCAAGCCTTTAATTTTTACTACCAAGATAACTTGGATTTACTAGAAGAATTAGGAGCAGAATTAGTATTTTGGAGTCCATTAAATGATTCTCAATTACCAAAAGATATCCAAGGAATGTATTTTGGTGGTGGTTTTCCTGAAGTTTTTGCACCACAATTAGCTGCAAATATCAGCCTGATTCAAGAAGTCAAAAACTCAATTTTAGCAGGAATACCCACAATTGCTGAGTGTGGAGGATTGATGTATTTGTGTGAGCAAATTATTGATTTTGACGGTAAATCTTGGCCAATGCTAGGAATATTACCCACTTCTGCACAAATGGATAAAAAATTAACTCTAGGATATCGTCGCGCAGTGGTTTTAGAAAATACTTTTTTAGTTGATATCAATAAAAATATTTTTGGACATGAATTTCATCGTTCTCATTTAATTACTAATTCCCTACAACCATTATTTAATACCTATCGCTATGATTGTGATGAACATACAGGTTTTGAAGGTTGGGTTTTACCTAATGTTCATGCTTCTTATATTCATCAACACTGGGGAGAAAGTAGAGAAATTCCGCAAAAGTTTCTGCAAGAATGTTTGAAAAATTATAAATCATATTAACCAAGAACTAATGACTATTAACTAACATTTTCATTCAGTTTGCGAATTAAACGAGATAACTCACGAATAATATTCACGGCAATTTCTGGAGTTTCTTCAATGGCATCATAAAGTTGCTCTTGGGTAAGTTCCAAGCATTCACAAGATTCTACAGTAGTGATCGAAGCGGAACGAGGTTGAGTATCGAAGACCGCCATTTCACCGAAGTAGTTTCCCTTGTCAACTTCTGCCAACTTTGTATCACCAATATGGACCCTTACCCGACCGGATACTAATATATACAGCGATCGCCCTTCTTGTCCTTGCTGAAAGATTGTATAATTAGCTGGATAAGATAACTCATTCATGACGGAAGCAAGCCTGACAATGAAATCATCCCGCAGTTCTTTAAAAATGGGGACTTGTCTCACAAACAATAACCGGTCAACACTGGTAAGCATAGTTACTGATTATAAATAAAACATTAACACAAGTATCAAATCACCAGTAATAAGGTAATTAGTCTTGTGTTATTCTACTCTAGTTGGTAAAAATAACTTACAAACAGAACCCACAACCCCAGAACAGAAACCATTTAAACCCCAAAAATTGCCCCCCAGCATCTTCTAGTATTACCATGCTGACACCATCCGCTTATAATCATGGGGTAGAGCTTCCATTAGTCTAGGATTACAATCTCGATCAGTTAAAGCTTACTTCTTTACGTTCCGAATCTCTTAGACAAGCTCAGTTAGGAATGCTCAAAGGAGAAGTTCGCATAGCAGACAACTATTTATACCTCTCACCAGAAAACCGGATTGCGTTACCTCCAGAATTAGCTAATTTAGGTAATATGAATTTATCTCATCCATATTATTGGTCAGCTTTTATGATGATTGGTAATTGGAATTAGGCTCTAGTATAAGTCAGAAGTGAAAACCGCTGGAAGTTTAATAGCAGAGTGTGACTTTAAATATCTGGTAAAAATCAAATATGATTTTTCCAGAACTCTTGTAGAGACGTTCCATGGAACGTCTCTACAGGAACATAATTTTACTTATACTCTACGAAATTCCTAAGAGAGATTGTGTGAAACATAATTCATACTGCTAAAAGCAATGTTTTAGAAATGAAAGCTATTAAAGTTTTTATAGTATGCTTGGGTTTGTGGCTATTCTTAGATATAGCCACTCATTTAGGTGCGGAATTTTTTTGGTTTCAAGAAGTTGGTTATATAAAAGTATTGCTACAGAGATTGTTAACTCAAGGTAGTATATGTTTATTTATTATAAGTTTAAGTGCTGTTTATCTGTTAGGAAATCTAAGTTTAGCTCAAAGGCTAAAATATCCACATTTTTCAGATTCTCTTCTTCTGCGGGAAATAAAAATTAGTCGAAAATTAACTAGTTTTCTTAGTCCCCAGTATCCTAAAAGTCATCAAAATTCCCAATGGCATAATTATACTAATAAAATCAAATTGCAATGGCTGTTACCTCTAATATTAGGATTAATTTTTTTACTGTATTTAATGCTGGCTTACTATGGGAAAATTGCTATTTTCTCTTGGCTAGACAAACTTAATCAATCCAGTTTATCAGTACCGCTGCTATTACGACCGGAGATAATTTTACAGTTGGGAAAAAAGATAATTTTTCAACCTTGGTATTTAGGATTGTTTGGGGGATTGTCTCTGACTATATTAATTTATAGCAAATTTCTCCTCCGAGCGATCGCTATTATTTTGAGTTTAGGATTTGCATGGATACTGTCTCAATATTGGTCAAAAATTCTCTTATCTTTTCATCCTATTTCCTTTGATCATTCTGAACCATTATTTAATAAAGATATCAGTTTTTATATTTTCCATCTCCCTGTTTGGGAACTTTTAGCATTTTGGTTAATAGGATTATCTTTATATGGCTTTATTAGTGTTATTCTCACCTATTTATTATCAGCAGATAGTCTCAGTCAAGCTATTTTTCCAGGATTTTCTTCTCCACAAATGCGCCATCTATCCGGCTTATTTGGCTGTTTAATGTTAGTAATATCTTTAAATTATTGGCTCAGTCGTTATCAACTGCTTTACTCGGTCCGTGGAGTCAGTTATGGTGCTAGTTTTACCGATGTTAAAGCACAATTGCCAGCAGATACAATATTATGTATTTTATCATTGGCTATAGCTTTATATTTATTATGGTTAACTGTATTTTGGCAACGAAAATCTTCACATCATCGCTGGCTATTTTCTAGCTTAGGCATTTATATCATTTTTATAATCACAGGTAATTTTATTTTACCTATGGCTGTACAAAATTTTATTGTTGAACCAAATGAATTGCAAAAAGAACAACCTTATATAATGCGAAATATCGCTCTAACTCGTCAAGCATTTAATTTAGATATCATTGATTCTCAAACATTTAACCCTACGGGAAAACTAACACAAACAGATATAAAGGCTAATGATTTAACAATTAAAAATATTCGGCTTTGGGATCAAGAACCATTGTTAAAAACCAATCGTCAATTACAACAAATTCGCCCATATTATCAATTTCCTGATGCTGATATTGATAGATATTTAATAAAAAATAACGGCAATCTAGAAAAACAACAGGTACTAATTGCAGCTAGAGAATTAAATTATCAAGATGTTCCTCCCCAAGCGCAAACATGGGTAAACCAAAATATGATTTACACTCATGGTTATGGCTTTACAATAAGTCCAGTTAATACTGTTGCTGCTGGTGGATTACCAGAATATTTTGTCAAAGACATTAGCAAAAATGGTAGTGTCTTAAATACTTCTAGTCCAAATATTCGGGAAAGTATTCCCATCGGACAACCCAGAATTTATTATGGAGAAATTAGTAATACTCACATTATGACTGGTACAAAGGTCAGAGAATTAGATTATCCTAGTGGCAGTGATAATGTTTATAACAGCTATGATGGATTAGGTGGCATTCATATCAACTCATTATGGCGAAGATGGCTATTTTCTATATATTTAAAAGATTGGAAAATAATATTTACTAGAGATTTTTTACCAGAAACTAAACTATTATTTCGTCGAAATATTAATGAACGGATTCGCAGTATTGCTCCGTTTCTAAAGTTCGATAGTGATCCTTATTTAGTTGTAGCTGATGCTCAAAAACAGCAATTTACAGGCAAAGAAAATTATCTTTATTGGATAGTTGATGCTTATACCACGAGCGATCGCTACCCCTATTCTGACACAGGTAAAGACGGTATCAATTATATCCGTAACTCCGTTAAAGTTATCATTGATGCTTACAACGGTACAGTCAGATTTTACATTGCAGATCCTCAAGATCCATTAATTACGGCTTGGTCAAAAATATTTCCCCAAATGTTCCAACCCCTGGGAAATTTACCCCCAAATTTCCGCAGTCATCTGCGTTATCCAGTAGACTTCTTCAAAATTCAATCGGAACGCTTAATGATCTATCACATGAAAGATCCCCAAGTATTTTACAACCGGGAAGATCAATGGCAAATTCCCAATGAAATCTATGGTAATGAAACCCGTAAAGTTGAACCCTACTATTTAATTACTAGTCTTCCTAACGTCTCCTTTGAAGAATTTATCCTCTTACTTCCCTACACACCCAAACAACGCAGCAATTTAATAGCTTGGTTAGCGGCACGTTCCGATGGTGAAAATTATGGCAAATTAGTATTATATAACTTTCCCAAAGAACGCTTAATTTATGGACAAGAACAAATTGAAGCCAGAATTAATCAAGATCCAGCGATTTCTCAACAAATTTCCCTTTGGAATCGTCAAGGTTCTCGAGTCATTCAAGGTAATCTTTTAATAGTTCCCATTGAGCAATCTTTATTATATGTTGAACCAATTTATTTAGAAGCTACACAGAATAGTTTACCAACATTAGTGAGAGTCGTTGTCGCCTATGAAAACCGCATCATCATGGCACGAACTTTAGAACAAGCACTACAAGGAATCTTTCAACCAGAACTCGCACCTTCAGCACCTCTTATTTGTCCCCTGGAAGAAGAACTACCTGCTCGTTAAATAGCCTATTTCTAAACTCAGAATTAAGCTGATTTTGGTTTACTCTAATGAAGTCCTGTGATAACAAGTAAGTATGCTATATCATTTAGATTTTCATGTTGAGTACCCCGATAACATGAATCAACAAGAACTATTTACCTTATGGAGTGAAGAAGCAGATGTTGCACTCCAAGCCAAACAAGCCGGAATAGTAGTTGATTTATGGAAATGTGTTGGTACTCGTCGTGTAATTGTCATTGTTGATGTTCCCACTCCAGACACATTAGATCAAATTCTTCTAGATTTGCCATTATGAAAAAAAATAGCCAAAAAGTGCAGGTAGAAGTAACTCCTTTGAGGAAATATGAAGACTTTGCTAATGATGTCAAAGCTAGATTAGAGCTAACAAAATAGGTAATACGGGTTCAAAATTCAAAAAAACTATTACCCATTCTCAGTAGAGTGAGTCATGCTCACTCTCCATATTTTTCCTGAATTAAATAGAAATTATATATTCTGACTTTCAGCAGCGCATTAATTTTGATCCTATTTCTCTTGCTGATAGATTATGGGTAAAAAATTACCTTGACCACGATGAGGAAAAACTCCAGTTTTCATCTTAGATGGGGTTTAACTGCTAAATGTGGGTTGTCAATCTATTGATAATTTTTAGGAATACCAACTTGTGATAAACCAGCAATTGCTTTCAAATTTTGACAACGAATTAATTCACTAAAATTTAAACCAGAACGCCCTTCTATCGTTCCTGCTATTTCAATAGCAGTTAACAAATGTTGGGCGGCTTCAGTTTCTGAATAACCCCGTCTTTGGGCAATCCGAATAGCTGCTATATCAGCATTTAATTCTGCTTCTTGGGATTTATTCATGCGCCAAATCCGCATAGCCGCTAAAGCAGTTAATCCCCCAGCTATAACCACACCTACCACATCAGATTGAACTGCTTCCAGTATTCCCCCCGCAAACCCCGCTAAGACCACACCTTGATAAATATTCGGTTGTAACCATTTCACACCGATTAACCAGGATACTCTCTGCAATAGGAGCAAATCCCGTTGAGGTTTTGTCAACCGTCGCCACAAATCGAAATTAATATATATTGGTCTTGCTCGACTCAAAGGCAGGGGAAAAGCCGCATCTATTACCTGTTTTTGTTCTGGTTTACTGACGATTTTAGTCATCATGCGCCCAGAAGCAGGCATTACATCTAATAAACGACGAATTTCAATATTTGGTTCCATAATATCCATTGTTAGTCATAATTATGTATATTCAATGACTACTAAGATTACACTCTATTACAGTTTATATTTATATGGACGCTTTTGATCCCAATCCGCCAGAATGGACTAATCAAGCCGTACACGCCTATCAATTTCATTGTCCCAAATGCCATGCTGGTAGTCGAGAAGCCGTTAATGTGTGGTTAAATAGAAGGTCTCCTGTCAGTACCCCAGATCGTCGTCGGAAGTGGCAAGAATTCTATCATTGTCAATGCAGTTATGTCTGGTGGGCTTGGAGTAATGACAGACCACCGACGGATTTATCTAAGCAAAATCAAAATAATTAACTGCTTTGAGGCAGAGCCTCTATGGTGGCATTCCCAGTCGGAGACTGGGAACGAGAGATTTTGTTTATTCTAAATCTGGTTCAACACCAAGCGCACGAAGTTGGGCAATTAATCTTTCGGTTTTTTGCCTTTCTTGTTCAGCTTTTTGTTTTTCCTCTTCTGTGCTGGTTAACATCCAATTACCATCTTTGTCGTACCAACGTAACCAAGGCATTTCGACGGTTTTATAACTTCCTTGCCACACTCCTAAACCTAATTCTATTTCGGGAATCCAAAACCGAAAATCTGATAATTTTACTTCAGCATAACGAGCGCCTGTTAACTGAAACATTCTAAATTCAGATTTATAACGATCAAAGATGGCGTAATAGGGTACTCTTAAAATTTGTTCGTAAACTTCCCATTTACCAGGAGGTTTTTCGACATCTCTTAATGTTTGCCCTAAGTCTTCTTTTTCTGTTCCCGGTGAGAGTAATTCAACTACAATATACGGATTAACTGCTTCTTGCCAAACTACATAACTTAACCGCAAATCTCTATTGTTATAAAGAGAAGGAACACCTAACACGGCAAACCAATCTGGGCGTTTATACCACTGTGGGTGACGAGAATCATAATAAAGATTCATATCACTAACTGTAAATATTTGGTCGCTAGGATGGTCAGGTGGACGGAATGTTTCTGCTAATAATTGTGGTTGGAATAAATGAAATTGATCTGGCAAACCAGGTTCCTCCGGGTCTTCGCTAGGAAGATCATACATTGTCGGTAATGTTTCTTTAGGGGAAAGTGGCGGATCTGTTTGATACATTCTTAACAATCCTAAAGATAGAATTTCTATTTCTATTATGTCGCAAGATGATTTCGTTATACGCACATTCTAATAATTTTTGATTAGGTTCTACCCATTCTTGTACACTATCAAAAAATGTTTCATAAAACTCTGCTTCTAGTTTTCTTTTGTTTCTGATGGCATGAGGTAATATTTCAAATTTGACATAATAACTAGAAATAAAATGGCGTTCCGCACTACCTAAAATTTTTAAAGCTTCTTGGCAAATTGGATCACTATTATCTAATGTTGCTGCTGCTATTAATACGCAGGAATCTATATAAGTTCTTTTCACCCGATTAAATTGTTTATTTAGTTATTTTCTATTTGTTCTTCAAGATATTGATCAAATTCTGCTGAAGTTAACAGCGGTTCTCCAGACAGAATTATTTTTTCTTTAATTTTAAAAAGTTTTCTTCCTAAATCCGTTTCACAATTTTTCCACTCTATTGGTTCTGTGACAGAGTTGATAAATCTCTGTAATGCTTTTTGTAGTTTTTCTGATTCTTCAAGTATTTTCCATTCTTCTACTGAATTAGAATTGTTAAATTTAACAGCAGAAGGAATATTTTTCATTAAAATATGTTTCAAGCCTTTGTTAAATTCATAGCTATGCAAATCAAAAGCAAACTTTCTTAAATTCTCTTGTGTATCTACCGAATAAAAATCCCAGCATTCAATAACGGATTCTGTCAGTAAATCAAATGCCAGAATACTACTTCTCAAAAATTTTTGCTCATCATAACTTTTAAATATTTCTAATAGCATTTGCATTGCTTGGAGAAAATTCTTTTTTCCTAATAATAAATCTTGCTTTAGTTCTACAAGAGATTTACCTTTACCTTGAGCGATTTTAATATATTCATCAAATTTATTCTTTTCTTCATCATTTTTATGACTAAACCCAGCACAACGATTTAAAAATCTGATAGTTTCTTCTAAATCGTTGATGGTTATATGCTTTGTATTTTCTATATCTTTTAAGATTGTGTTAGACATATTTTTAATACAATAAGTGAAAATTCTTACTGGTTATAGTATATCATAATTTAGATACTACAATATAATTATTTACTCGTTTTACTCGTTCCCAGTCTCTGACTGGGAATGCTATCAAGAGGCTCTGCCTCAATATCTCACAAATCAATCAATTCCACCTCTAATAAACTCGGTAATCCCATATAATTACGATAACTAGAATAACGCCAATGAGCCGGATCATCAACATACCCACGTCGCACCGGATTATTATGAATATATTCTAATTTTTGGATAAACATTTCTTCATTAGTAATTGCTTGGGGATGAAACCCTTCTTGCCAAAATTGATAATCTTGTTTTATCTTGTGTTTTAATTTATGAAATTCTAATTGATTAAGTACATATTCAGCATTATTTTTCTGAAGTAAATCAATAATAGAACGAGCAGTAAATGATTTAAAATTTCCTATTTCTTTAGATAAGTTGCCAGCAGCAGCAATAAGATGAAGATGATTTTCCATAATCACATAACCGTATAATGTCAAACGCTGCTGACGTTGGAGAAAGTTGAGGGAATCTATGATAATTTGGACAAGTTCAATATTGCCAAATAATGGCATCCAATTTACTAATGTGCAGGTGAGGAAATGCGGTTGAGTTCCTAATACATGATAGCGGCTGCGTCCCATTATCTGATTTGGTTTGATAGATGTTATAATTTGATTTTAATATGGCGGTGCAGTTTTTTAATAATAATGAGGGAATATGGGAGGCAGAGCCTCTAGGGGGCATTCCCAGTCGGAGACTGGGAACGAGTGAGGGACTACACATTTAGCGGCTTTTTTGGGATGAGTGGCGTTTGATTATCACTATTTGCAATTGGGACAGGTGCAATAGTTTCCTTACCTGTAATTAATCTCGCGCCACGATTGCGGGTAAAATAACTCCATAACCATTGAATCATCACCACTAACTTATTATCAAATTCAATCAAGAAGTAAATATGAATAAATAACCACACAAACCACGCAAAGAAACCTCTAAGTTTGATAAATCCTAAATCAACAACTGCGGCGTGTTGCCCAATCATTGCTAAACTACCTCTATCCACATATTTGAATTGGGGTAATGTTTCACCTTTCAAACGTTTTTGAATGAGTTTAGCCACATATTCGCCTTCTTGCATGGCAACTGGTGCGACTCCCGGTAAAGGTTTATCATTTTGATGGGCAAAATTTGCTAAGTCACCAACTACGAAGATGTTGGGAAATCCTTTAATACTTAAGTCTGGTTCTACCATAACACGACCAGCGCGATCGCTCTCAACTCCCGTCTTCTCTGTTAAAACTTTCCCCATTGGTGAGGCTTTCACACCCGCAGCCCACAACACGGTTTTTGCAGCAATTTTTTTAACATCATCACCTTGCTTAATCGTCACAATATCATTTTCAATATGTGTAACTAAGGTTTTGGTTTGCACATCCACACCCAAAGCCTTTAAAGATGCTTCCGCTGTGTGGGATAATTCCGGTGCAAAAGGTGGAAGAATCCGATCTAAACCTTCTAACAATAAAACACTGGTTTCTGAGGTGTCAATGTTGCGGAAATCTTCTTTCAGGGTTTTGGTTGCTAATTCAGCGATCGCTCCCGCCAATTCTACCCCAGTTGGCCCACCACCAACAATCACAAAAGTTAACAAAGCTTGGCGTTTAACAGGATCATTTTCGCTTTCAGCCGCTTCAAATGCTGAAAAAATCCGCCGACGCATCTCAATTGCATCTTCTACAGTCTTTAAACCGGGTGCAAATTCTTCCCAGTTATCCTTCCCAAAATAGGAGTGTTTCGCCCCTGTAGCCACAATTAAAGTATCATAGGGGACAGATTCCTCGCCTACCATCACATTTTGGGTGGTGGTATCAATATCATTGACTTCACCCAACAGCACCTTTGTATTCTTACTCTTGCTGAGGACAGCCCGCAAGGGAGAGGAAATATCCGCTGGGGACAAAGAACCTGTAGCGACTTGGTACAGCAGTGGTTGAAAAAGGTGAAAATTGCGTTTATCAATCAGCGTGATTTGCACATTGGCTTTAGCCATAGACTTAGCGGCATACAATCCACCAAAACCACCACCAATAATCACGACTTGATGAATCGGTTTCTTGTCAGCTAGATCAACCATAAAAAATATTTCCTTCTATTACAGGGCTGTAACTATTCTTAACAAATTTGTATCAAAATTATCACAATTATTTCTGTTTATCTTGAACTTCTTAAAAAAAAAGAAAAGTAGTGGATTAGTCAGGAGGTAGGGGCGCAGGGACTGCGCCCACCCAGGAGTCAGGAGTCAGAAAGAAATTCCCCCCTGTTCCCTGTTCCCTATTCCCCAATTTGCGATACAATCGTAAGTCTGCCAATTTAATGACAACTTTTACGGACAGGAGATGCTTCTATGGCGCGTATGTATTATGATGAAGATGCTAATTTAGACCTTTTAAAAGGTAAAACCGTTGCTATTATTGGTTATGGTTCTCAAGGTCATGCTCACGCGCTGAATCTCAAAGATAGCGGTGTTAATGTCATTGTCGGATTATATCCCGGCAGTAAGTCCACAGCCAAAGCGGAAGCTGCTGGCTTGACTGTAAAAAATGTTGCTGATGCTGCCAAAGCTGCTGATTTCATCATGATTTTATTACCTGATGAAGTCCAAAAAACAATTTACAAAAACGAAATTGAACCCAATTTAGAAGCTGGAAACGTTTTAGCTTTTGCACATGGTTTTAATATCCACTTTGCACAGGTTGTACCTCCTGCTGATGTTGATGTCGTCATGGTTGCACCTAAAGGACCTGGACATTTGGTGCGTCGTACCTACGAACAAGGACAAGGTGTACCTGCATTATTTGCAGTTTATCAAGATGCCACTGGTCATGCACGCGATCGCGCTATGGCTTATGCTAAAGGTGTTGGTGGTACACGCGCCGGTATTTTGGAAACTACTTTCCGTGAAGAAACCGAAACCGATTTGTTTGGGGAACAAGCAGTATTGTGTGGTGGTTTGAGTGCTTTAATTAAAGCCGGTTTTGAAACCTTAGTAGAAGCAGGTTATCAACCAGAACTCGCTTATTTTGAATGTCTGCACGAAGTCAAATTAATTGTTGATTTAGTCGTAGAAGGTGGTTTAGCTACCATGCGCGATAGTATTTCTAATACTGCCGAATATGGTGATTATACTCGCGGTCCTCGCGTTGTTACCGCCCAAACTAAAGCGGAAATGAAGAAGATTCTCAGCGAAATTCAATCTGGACAATTTGCGCGGGAATTCGTCCTAGAAAACCAAGCAGGTAAACCTGGTTTTACTGCTATGCGTCGTCAAGAAGCTGAACATCCTATTGAGGCTGTTGGTAAGGATTTACGTGCCATGTTTAGTTGGTTAAAGAAAGCGTAATTTTGGGTAATTGGTAATTGGTAATTGGTAATTAGCCAGTTTTAACCATTACCTTTTACCAAATTCATACCGGGACAGGGGTAGTACAAATACAAATTCAACTTCCCTGTTTAGCAGCACGACGAGCTAGAGACATCACAGCAGGTCGCACTCCTTCTGTAAGTTTAAATTCTAAGCCTAAACGGAATATTTCGGGCATATAGTAATTATCTTTTTCTCGAATAACAACACCGTTTTCTTCTAATATCTTCATCTCTTCTACAGATAATCCTAGTTGTTCAGGTCTAAAAGGAATTTTGCGTTGATCTTGAGAAAGATTGCGAAACTTAGCAAAAACATTTTTTAATGCAGTATTTTCTAACTCAATTTCTGTAATTTTCTCCTCACTGCATTCTGGTAAAGCACCTCTGATTCCTTTGGGAATAAGAATACGGTTTAACCAGCGCTCATCATCATTATCTACAGATGCTTTTGCTGCTAAGTGAAGAAGACGCATTAAATCTCGTGATTGAATTTGTCCTCTAAAGTCTGACAGTGCTGCTATTGCAAATCTCGCAGAAGGAGCTTCTCTTGAGGTATCAGTACCCAGTTTTTTACCCCATAAAGGAACTAAAATCTGTGTTAGATCCTCTTCTTGCATTTCCTGTAGTTTTTTGATATTAGTATCAAGTGGTATATCTGACAAAATAGTAACCCAAGCTACTAGTCTCAAAGCTTCTTCTCTATTCCACTTCAAAGCATAAGGCTCGTAGCGTGCCATCATCTGAGCTGCATTTTGCAGTATGGCTGACAAAACCATATCACGTCTAATAAAAATGAGAATGCCTAAAAAACGACCTGGTTGCTGTCCCAGCCACTCTGGAACTGCTTGAAGTAAAGCTCGCAATGCTTTCTGTTGAGTTTTGTCACTAGCGAAATCTTGGAAAAGGTCTTCAAGTCCATCAATAACTACTAGCAATCGCTGTTGCTGGGAAAACAAATGTTCTGTTAATGCTCTACCAGCCCCTTTTTGCTCAGACTGGAATCCCACACCCCAAGCAATGACATCTAACCAATGTTCTCTCCACTGACCTTCAAGAAGATCCTGCTGACAAAAATTTTCAATGTTTTCACGAATAATTTGGACTTCTTGAGGATTTTCAAAACCTAATGCTTGCGCTGCCTTTTTTTGAACATTTGCCACTAGTTTCACATCTTCAGGCTTAAGATTGTTTGATGCCAAAATAGGGGAAATGAGAGCATCAACATGAACTTGAGTTGCACAAGCATCTTCTGCAAATTTTTGCCAATTTTCTCTGTGAATAATTTGTAAAAAAGTGTGAGTTTTTCCAGAACCTTTAGCTCCAACTACAACTGTAATCGGAATTTGGTGTCTGTGATCTGAAGCCAAGTGACGTAGAGGAATGGTAGGTAAAAACTGTTTGATTTCTGCCGTTTCAGCATACACCAATTTTTTACTAATATCTCTAAGGCTTTCTCTTTGAGATTTTATAGCTGGAGGATGATCGTTAATTGAGGGAATATCTTCCTTAATTGTTTGAGTTTGCTTTATAGGTAATACATCTAGCAATGGACGTAAATCATCAACAATTCCAGAACGATGAAGACGAGAATTTACTTCTTCCCATGTTGTCGGTAAGACAAGTAAACTATCGGAAAATTGAGTAGTTAAATTTAAATGTCTAAAGGCTTGTTCAAGAAAATCTTTAGATGAATCAAGGATATTTGCTTCTGTATTTTGTATATTTTTTTCTGAAAATGATTCAGACGTATCAAGAAGAAGATTATCAAGATTCTTATTTTCATCTTTTAATAGTTCAGAATTTTTTAATTCATCAGGAACTTGACTTATAATTACTGTTGGTAATGGATCTGTATCTCTTAGAGAAGGTGCTCTTTCTCCCACTAGTTCTAGAAGTTGCTTTGTACCTGCAATTGATTGTCCACTCAAAGTGGTCACAAAAACTCGGTAAACTCGTGGATCTAAAATTAAACCTGTAGACAATTCAGACAGTCCTGCACGTAAGTCAACTAAAACAACATCTACATTTAAAGTTTTACCTAAATCTGCTAGTATTTGTGTGAGTATAAATGGATTTTTTGCACCTTGTATAAGATGTTCTGGCTTGATTTCTAATGAAGTAAATCTTTTAGTAGAACGAAATGCTGGCAAAAAATAAATATTATCAATTAGAGCATTCTGAATTCGGTCAGCAACTAATTTAATTGAATTAGTTGCTTTCGGATCTGGATCACCATGAACTAAAGCTATTAAATCAGCAAAAGATACAGGTGGAGAAGGTAGTCTTTGTTCTAAAAGCCAGCTTATACCAGGTGCTTCCAAATCACCATCTACCAATAATACATTATAGTTTCGATCTGTTAAAGTTTGTGCAAAAGCAATAGCGTTGGTTGTCCTTCCTACACCACCTTTAAAAGAATGAAAAGCTACTATTGGTGGAAAATTTGCTTCAAAACTTGGTGGAAGTTCTCTATCATTATCGTGACGATTCGGAACAATTATTCCTGGTCTTGCTAAACTTGGTGTTAGTCTGGGAATACGATAATCTTCCTCTGTTTCTTCAAAAATTACTGGTAAAAGTTGTGGTTTATTCGGTAAACTCTCTAAAATAATTAGTCCGTCCACTCTATTATCTTCTTCATCAATTCGGAATCGAGTATCATATATACTTTCTAGCCAGATTTTTGCCTCGTCCTGAGTACCAGGGCGAATTCCAATTGTTAAACTATCCCAATAAGCTTGCACTGAAATCAACCAATTGGGTAAACTACTTTTTTCTTGAATACGAAATAAAACTTCTTCGACATCAAGCCAAGTATAAAGACGAATATCTAACCAAGCATAAAGAAGGGTATCTGGAGAAATCATAATATTATTTTATCCTTGTTTTAAGAGTAGAAACTTTCTAATCGCTTGACTAAAATTTTGTCATTTTCTTAGATAAAGATTATCCTCAATCCAAGTACAAACACTCTCTAACCACTCAACTAATTTCTGTTCATCTTCTGTCTTCATTTTAACACCATAGCGCCAAGCTTGGTGAGCTTTTTCCATAGACCAATTTGAGCCATCTCTATCAAGATGAAAATCAGGAATTTTGGGATAATTCTTTTCTTCATATTTACCAACTATTGTGGGTGGTAGTCGTAGTTCTTTAATCCAGAAAGCCAAGTTATGCCCATCCTTTGAAATTAGACTTTGATCCTGAATTTTATCAGTTCCAGTGAGGTTGTTTCTTTTTAAGTAGATACTTTTTATACCACATTCCACAGCATAGACAAGCAATAAGTATAAAGAACTGTCTTTATTAGTTTCAATTTTGATAATTTTCGTATGAGCCTTAAAAGCATCTTTTAATTCACGGGGAGTAGCGTGAAGTTTTCTATTGCCTAATTTACCTTTTTGAGATTGAAGATGCACAATCTCATTTTTGAGATTATATAAAAGTTTAACAGCATCTTGAGGATCTTTTTGAATGAGCAACTCAAGATGATTCAGTAAACTATCAAGTGTATTTAGTCTTGATTGATCTAAATTCAGCGCAGAAAGGTCTATGTTTGAAGGTAACTCAGGCATAATTTCGTCATTTTTCCCAAGGAAGAGGCAATGCAATAACAGTATTATAGCAGTGTAGATACGAAGATTCTATAGGAATCCGGTTTGATCCTTGTTCATTATACTGAGACTCAATCGTTGATTCGATGGGGTTTATGGATTATATTCCTATTCTTCAACATCACCAAAATCAGGTTCAACACCAAGAGCGCGTAATTGTGCTGCTAATCTTTCTGCGCGTCGTCTTTCTCGCTCCCCCTGTTTTCTTTCCCGTTCTTCCGGTGTAAAAACCCAGTTACCCGAAGCATCATACCAGCGTAACCATTGCCGTTCAATACCTTGATAAACACCTGTCCACAGTCCTAAACCTAATTCAATATCATTTAGCCACACACGCAGTTGATTAATTTCCAATTCAGAATAACTACTTCCCTGCAACTGAAATGCTCTTAACTGGTCAGTGTAGCGATCAAAAACTATATAATAAGGTACTCTTAAAACTCGTTCGTAAACTTCCCACTTAGTTGGCGGTTGACTAGCATCTCGTAACGTTTTCCCTAAATCTTCTTTTTCAGTTCCCGGTGAAATGAATTCTACCACCACAAAGGGATTAACGCCTTCTTGCCAAACCACATAACTCAGACGTAGTTCTTTTTGTGCGTACAACCTTGGGACATCAACGACAGCAAACCAGTCTGGGCGTTTATACCATAATGGATGATGAACATCGTAGTAAAGGTTTAAATCTGTAGCAATAAATACCTGATTTTCCGGGAAGTTAGACGGACAAAAAGTTTCCCGTAATAACTGAGGTTGTAAAAGGTGAAATTCATCTGGCAAACCTGGTTCCTCTGGGTTTTCACTAGGTAGATCATACATTGTCGGGAGGAATTCCTTGGCAGAACGCGGCGGGTCTGTTTGATACATAACTATGGCGTAGGTGACAGGGAATAGAGAATAATTATTAGTATTTTATCAAATTTGCAATCAATAAATTCTTACCTGACCAAATATTTGCTTACAAAGATAGAGTTAGACATTGATACTACAAACTTTTAAACCCACTGTTAATAATTATGCTACCCATTTACAAACATCTATATCAACAGGTATATTTAAGAGTTAAGCCTGGAATATAAAATCACAAACTCAGAACCTAGTTAACAAATAATGAATTCTAGCCTCTTATTATCCAACATTTTAAACCCGCCAGTGTTATTCTTCTTTTTAGGAATGCTGGCAATTTTTCTGCAATCTGATTTGGAAATACCGCAACCATTACCTAAATTATTTTCTCTTTACCTGTTACTAGCAATTGGCTTTAAAGGTGGATATGAAATTGAAGAAAGTGGCATTAATCTAGAAATTGCTCTCACTCTTTTAGCCGCTATATTCATGGCTTCTGTTGTTCCCATATACTCATTTTTTATCTTGAAATTGAAATTAGATCCCTATAATGCAGCCGCTATTGCTGCAACTTATGGTTCTATTAGTGCAGTTACCTTTATTACGGCTCAATCTTTTCTCAAAATTCTCAATATTGATTCTGGTGGACACATGGTGGCAGCTTTAGCTCTCATGGAATCTCCAGCAATTATTGTGGGAATTGTTTTAGTGAGATTCTTTGCTAAAAGTCAATCAGACACAGAAGAAGGAGAAGCAGAAAAATTTTCTTGGGGTGAAGTATTCAGAGAAGCTTTCCTAAATGGTTCTGTATTTCTCCTCATTGGTAGTGTAATAATAGGAATTCTCACAGGAACAAAAGGTTGGGAAAAACTACATCCTTTCACCCAAGATATATTCTATGGAGTGCTATCATTCTTCTTACTAGATATGGGTATGGTAGCTGCTAGAAGAATTAAAGATTTGGCTAACACAGGGTTTTTTCTAATTGGTTTTGGTATTTTGATGCCTGTATTTAATGCCATTATTGGCATCTTTATCAGCAAACTAATTGGTATGTCTGAAGGTAATGCTCTATTATTTTCTGTACTTTGTGCCAGTGCTTCTTATATTGCCGTACCGGCAGCAATGCGAATGACAGTTCCTGAAGCTAACCCCAGTTTATATGTATCTATGGCTTTAGCTATCACTTTCCCATTTAATATTATTGTCGGTATCCCTTTGTATTTCAACATTATCAAAACTCTAGGAGTTTAATCAGGTGCAAAATGTCAAAAAAATCGAAATAGTTGTCAATTCCTTAGAACTACAAAAGGTTTTGAAAATTCTAGATCATATAGGTGTCTCTGGATATACAATTATTGAGGATGTCACAGGCAAAGGATATAGAGGTCGAGTTATTGACGACTTAGAAGGTCATACACTCACTAATGGTTATGTAATGACTATTTGCAATGAAGAACAAGAACATCAAATAGTTGAAGCTATGAGGCCAATTCTCAAAAAATATGGTGGTATATGTATTGTTTGTGACGCGAAATCAGTTGTACATTAGGGTTTACTGATAGTGTGGCGTGACATAAGTTATGGCTGGGGAAAAGAGAACATAGTTAAAAGTCCTTTCAAATTTTTTCGGCAAGCTTTATGATAAATATATTCGTAAAGAAATGTAAATACTGTAATGCTACAAGATAAAGTTATTGTCATTGTTGGTGCAACTGGTGGTATTGGTGCAACTCTAACTCGTCAACTAGCACTCACCGGGGCGCGGTTGGTACTTGCAGCTAGAAACGGAGAAAGTTTGGCAGCATTAGCAAATGAGTTACCAGGAGATGTTCTGACAGTTCCCACCGATATTACTCAACCTCAACAGGTAGAAGCGTTAATTCAAACAACCATTTCCCAGTTTGGACAAATTGATGTCTTAGTCAATGCAGCCGGAGCGGGTATTCTCAAGGCGTACAATAACATTGAACCGCAAGATTTAGAGGCCATGCTGGATTTGAATTTAAAAGGCTGTTTCTACACGACTCAAGCAGCAGCTAAAGAAATGCAAAAACGCAAATCTGGTCATATTTGTAATGTTGTTGGTATTCTCGGTAAACATTCTATGCCAATGGCTGCGGCTTATTCTGCTTCTAAATTTGGTGTTGTGGGTTTTAGTAAATGTATGGCGGAAGAATTAAAACGCTTTGGTGTAAAAATTACGCTTTTTTACTTTGGTGGCATAGATTCTCCTTTTTGGGATAAGGTAAATTTAAAGGTAGATCGAAATAAAATGCTCAGTTGTGAAACTGCGGCAAATGCTATTTTTTATGCTTTATCTGCTGAACCTCAAGCTATACCTATGGAAATTAATATTCAACCTGAAAGTCATTTATTTTTCTAATATGTAAGAGATTGAATGTGATAATAAATACTGATTTTTCAAGAAATTATGCTGCAAATTGATCATGTTCACTTCTACGTCGAAGATGCCCAAAGGTGGCGGGATTGGTTTGTATATTGTCTTGGTTTCCAAGCAGTAAATGATGGCATTTTTTCCAGTTTTTCTGATCATCAGAAATCTTTGCATACTTGTACAGAAGTGGTAAAAAGTGGATCTGTCTACTTTTTACTTTCTTCTCCCATTTTACATACTAGCCCTGTGGCTGAGTTCTTGCGTCAACATCCTCCTGGTGTGGCTGATATTGCTTTTGCGGTTGATGATGTGGAAGCGTTGACAGCAAAGGCTATAACCAATGGTGCAATACTTCTCCAGCCTGTGGAAGATGTGGGAGATTACAAGTATGCTAAAATTACGGCTTGGGGGAGTTTAAATCATACATTAATTACTAGGAAAAATGCCAGAATAGTAGATGTTAAAAATATTTTATATTCTCCCATTACTGGTATTGATCATGTGGTTCTTAGTGTGGGAGTTGGTGAATTAGAAGCTGCTATTAATTGGTATACAAATATTTTTGATTTTCAACCTCAACAAACTTTTAATATTAAAACAGATCGTTCTGGGTTGCATAGTCAGGTAATGATTTCGACCGATGGTAATGTCCAATTACCAATTAATGAACCAGCTTCACCTAATTCACAAATTCAGGAATTTATCGAGATAAATAGAGGAGCAGGTATTCAACACATTGCTTTAAAAATACCTGATATTGTGAAAGCTATTAGTCGCTTTCGGTTTGCTGGTTTATCTTTTCTTTCTGTTCCTCACAATTACTATTTGCAGTTACAAAAGCGAGATAAATTTTCTCTCTTACCCCAAGAATTACAAAGCATAATTGAGCAAGAAATTCTTGTAGACTGGCATGAAGATGCTCCCCCAGGACAGTTATTATTACAGATATTCACGCAACCAATTTTCCCTAAGCCAACTTTTTTCTTTGAGTTTATTGAACGTCGTTTTCTAGCTCAAGGTTTTGGAGAAGGTAATTTTCGGGCTTTATTTAAAGCTATTGAAAGTGAACAAATTAAACGTGGTTTTGTGAGTGGTTAGGAGATTTTATAGCGATGACATAAAATCAAATACAGTAAATAAAAAATAAGTGCAATTGGTGCAATTGAATATGATAAATGAAACCATATTCTACGGATTTGATGCAGAAAATTATCGAGACTTACGCGTTTTTCCACATTACCAAAATCCTTAAACAGCAATTTTTAGTAATGAAAGCGACAGGCAAGAATTCTGATTTTATTATCTAGGACTTCATTCAGAACGTTCAATATTCCCTGCTTTTACCCAACCTTCTTGATTAGTATCAGCAATACGAATTTTTTGCCATTTTTTATCGGCACTTTCTTCTAGAATTATCACTTTTTTATTAGCACCAACTCCACCTGTAGAAGCAGAATTTCCATCTGGTTCTGAACGCATACTTAACCCTTCTGCCCAAGTCACAGTTCCCTTGTAAGCATTTGGTGGTAGTGGAGTGGGTGATTCTGTGGGAGTGGGTGATTCTGTGGGGGTAACTTTAGGAGTAACTGGTTTTTTCTCTTGAGATTTGGGAATAGTTTTAGGTTTTTTAGCTTGCTTTACAGGATTATCGTTATCATAAATTGGTTTAGGAGGAGTTATGGCGGTACGATTAACAAAATAAAGGGCAACTGTCAAGCCAGTACCACATAAAACTGCGATCGCTAAGGCAAAACCGAGTATAAATTTAAGTAAGTTTGTAAACATATAGTAGGGAAAAGGGAATAGTGGGCAGAGATAAAATTTCTTTTTTCTAATTTGTTCTTTCTTCTTCTTCCTCCTGACTCATGACTCCTACTATAATTGACGTTGAATGCGTTCATTTAAAGGACTGTATTTTGAGGCTAGACGCGCCCTACCGGCAGCAGCCCATTCTTGGAGTTTTTGAATCTGCTCAAGTGCAGTTCGCGCCAAGGGGATAATTTGACTAGCAGCTTCTAAAATATCATCAGTTGTGAAGTCGCGGTTCTGACTAAAACCTATGTGCATGGCTTCAATTAAAGTTTGCTCAATTTCTGCACCAGAAAAATCGGGGGTTTCGTAGGCTAATCTCTCGATTTCATAGGTGTTCAAATTATGGGGACGTAATCGGGATAAATGTACATTAAAAATTGCTTTTCTTTCTTCTTGGCTGGGTAACCCGACAAAGAAAATTTCATCAAATCGCCCTTTTCTTAACATTTCCGGTGGTAAAGCTTGAATATCATTGGCTGTAGCCACGACAAACACAGGGGAGGTTTTTTCCGCTAACCAATTGATAAAAGTCCCAAATACCCGGCTAGTTGTTCCCGCGTCACCTTTGCTACCCAAACCAGAAAAAGCCTTATCAATTTCATCAATCCATAGTATACAAGGAGCGAGCGCTTCTGCCACTTGAATCATTTGCCTTGTCCGCGATTCTGACTCACCCACCAAACCGCCGAATAATCGCCCTACGTCTAAGCGTAACAGAGGTAAATGCCAATGATGAGCGATCGCTTTGGCAGTTAAAGATTTACCAGTTCCCTGTATTCCCACCAACATTAAACCCCGAGGATGAGGTAAACCATATTGTCGCGCCTTGTCGCTAAACGCACCACCACGACGAATTAACCAATCTTTCAAATTATCCAAACCACCAATATCAGAAATTTCCTCAGTGGCGGGGTAAAAATCGAGAATTTGGGTTTGGCGGATAGTTTGGCGCTTTTCTGCCAAGACTAAATCTACATCCTCTGGTTCTAATTGTCCATGAGATGCGATCGCCCGCGCCAATACCCGGCGGATTCTTTCCATAGACAACCCTTGACAAGAACGCACCAAATCATCCAAAAACTTACCCACAGGTGGATTCCCAGTGGCTTGTAACAGCCGTTCCACCTCCGTTTTGATTTCCAGGGCGTTGGGTAAAGGAAACTCAATCACCGTCAACACTTCCGTTAAATCATCAGGAATAGCTACCCGTGGTGATAATAAGACAATATTTTTCGGTTGCGACTTCAGTAGTTGGGCTAAATTACGCAGTTTCCGAGAAATAGCCACATCATCCAAAAACCGATGATAATCCCGCAAAATCAACACCGCAGGTGCAGCAGCATTCAACTTTTCTATAAACTCCAAAGCCTGTAAAGGATTACGTTTACCAAATCCCACATCATTAGGATTGCCCTGATAACCGTCCACAAAATCCCAAGTATACACCGGACGATTACCCTGATTAATCGCCTCTTCCCGAATCGCCGCTTCTACCCGTTCTTCCTCATAAGTGGGAATATAAATCAACGGATAACGAGCGCGGAGTAACAATTTAAACTCATCACGAAAATTCATAAAATAAGTAATATAGCTAATACCAACACCACCCTACACTATCAGGTATCACTCAACCTTTGCTCCTTTGCCCCTTTGCGCGAAACATAATTCATACTAGGATGAAAGTAAAAATAAACATCTAATAAACAAAAATCTATGCTTACCCAAGATAAAACACAAATCAACTGGAAACCCATTATCAAAAAATTTGTCGCTGTTCTTGGTGAAAAAGGCGTAGTTCAACGCCAAGAAGAACTCCTCACTTATGAATGTGATGGTTTAACTAGCTATAAACAACGTCCCCCCGTTGCAGTATTACCACGAACCACAGAACAAGTATCAGAAATTGTCAAAATTTGCAATCAATTCTCTGTTCCTTTTATCGCTAGAGGTTCAGGAACGGGTTTATCTGGTGGGGCTTTACCATCAGAAAATTCGGTTTTAATTGTCACTTCTTTAATGCGACAAATCCTCAGCATTGATTTAGAAAATCAACGGGCTGTGGTGCAACCTGGAGTAATTAATAGTTGGGTAACACAAGCTGTTAGTGGGGCTGGATTTTATTTTGCCCCAGATCCTTCAAGTCAGATTATTTGTTCGATTGGTGGCAATATTGCCGAAAATTCCGGGGGAGTGCATTGTTTAAAATATGGTGTGACAACTAATCATGTATTAGGTTTAAAACTCGTTCTTCCTAATGGTTCAATTGTTGATGTTGGGGGTCAAATTCCCGAAACTCCAGGTTATGATTTAACAGGTTTATTTGTTGGTTCAGAAGGAACACTAGGAATTGCCACAGAAATCACTTTAAAAATTCTCAAAACTGCTGAATCAATTTGTGTATTATTAGCAGATTTTACCAGTGTAGATGCTGCGGCTGCTACTGTTTCTGATATTATCAGCGCGGGGATTATTCCTGGTGGTATGGAAATGATGGATAATATTAGTATTAACGCTGTGGAAGATGTTGTTGCTACTAATTGTTATCCCCGTGATGCTACTGCTATTTTGTTAGTAGAAATTGATGGTTTAGAAGTAGAAGTTACTGCCAATAAACAGCGAGTTACAGAAATTTGTCTAAAGAATGGGGCGCGAAACGTTACTACGGCTATTGATCCGGAAACGAGATTAAAATTATGGAAAGGTAGAAAGGCAGCTTTTGCCGCTGCGGGACATATCAGCCCAGATTATTATGTGCAAGATGGAGTAATTCCTCGAACTCAGTTAACTTATGTCCTTAAAGAAATTGAGAGGTTAAGTAATAAATATGGTTATCCCATTGCCAATGTTTTTCATGCTGGAGATGGTAATTTACACCCATTAATTTTATTTGATAATTCTGTTCATGGGGAATTAGAAAAAGTCGAAGAATTGGGAGGAGAAATTCTCAAGCTTTGCGTGAAAGTTGGTGGTAGTATTTCCGGTGAACATGGTATTGGTGCTGATAAGAAATGCTATATGCCAGATATGTTTAGTGAAGCTGATTTAGAAACTATGCAGTGGGTAAGACAGGTTTTTAATCCCCAAGGTTTAGCAAATCCTGGGAAGATTTTTCCCACACCTCGCACTTGTGGAGAAGCTGCTAAGGCATCTGTTCAGCAGTTTTCAGGTGTAGAAAGATTTTAAGAAAGGAGTCACCGAGTATGGCTTACACCACACTGCGCTATCAGGAGAAAGAATAAGAAGAAGAAATTTTTTCCCCTATTTCCTGTTTCATCAAAAAATATTCATATCTTTATCCAATTGAAACAATAAACTTAGATTTTGTAGTTACATGGATATTAGTAATCTAGATTTATTTAAGAAATGAATTCTGTATTTGGGCAAGGTTTTAGATGTTTTTTGTGTTTGGGATTTGTCATCAGTTTAACAATTTTTCCCATTGCTGCTAATCCTATTTACACTCAAAATTCAAGTTCTTTGCCTGTAACTACAGAAATTCGTGGTGTTTGGTTAACTAATGTTGCTAGTGGTGTATTTTATGTACCTTGGGGCATGGAAAGGGCTATAAATCAATTAGCTGCACTTAATTTTAATACTATTTATCCAGTAGTTTGGAATCGAGGCTACACTTTTTATAAAAGTCCTTTAGCGAAAAAAGTCACAGGTACAGATAGTCAACCTCTCCTTAATTTTATCCATAATCAAAATGATTTTTTAGCTAAGTTAGTTAAATTAGCTAGGGATAAAGATATAACGATAATTCCTTGGTTTGAATATGGTTTAATGACTCCTCCTGATTCGGCTTTAGCAAAACTACATCCAGATTGGTTAACTATTGGCCAAAAGGGTATGGAATCTATATCAGAAAATTTAATGGAAGATATGATGAATGGGGTTTATAAGCAAGCTTGGTTAAATCCTCTTCACCCTCAAGTCCAGAATTTCATTCGTGGTTTAATTTTAGAAGTTGTCAAAAATTATAATATAGATGGAATTCAACTTGATGATCATTTTGGAATGCCTGTACAGTTTGGTTATGATGCTTTTACTGTGCAACTTTATCGAAAAGAACATCAAGGAAAAAAACCGCCTACGAATCCTTTTGATCAAAAATGGATGCGCTGGAGGGCTAATAAAATTACTGCATTTATGGCAAGTATCTCCAAGTCTGTAAGAGTAATTAAACCTTATATAAAAATATCTCTCTCTCCAAATTCACAATATTTTGCTTATAAATATTATTTACAAGATTGGGAAAATTGGGTAAAACAAGATTTAATAGATGAGTTGATTTTACAAGTTTATAGAAATGATAAAACCTCCTTTATTAAGGAAATATCTAAACCTGCCATTAAGTTAGCTATGAGTAAAATTCCTGTAGCTATTGGTATATCAACAGGAAATTTATTAAAACCTGTAAATATTAACAAAGTTAAAGAACAGATAAAAATAGTTCGTAATCAAAAACTTTCTGGTTTCTCTTTTTTCTATTGGGAAAGTTTATGGGGCTATATTACTCCCGAATCACCATATCAGCGTCGTCAGGCTTTCTTAAAACTGTTTGATACTCAAGCTTTCAGACCATTAAAGTTCAAAAAATTATAATGCAATTATCATCTATTAGGACTAACTCTAGAATTATAAATTTTATATTTGAATGGGTTTTTGCTACTTTACTGGGGTTTTCATTTAGTTTATTAATGATTGAAATTAGTGAAAAACCAGATATGGATATTATTGAAGCTTTAATTGGTAGTTTAGCTATTTCATTACCCCAAAGTTATGTTCTTAGAAAAACCATTTCTCCTCTAACATGGGTATTATCTACTGTGTTTCCTTGGATAATAATTGCCGCAATTGGGGTTGGTGTTTTGGGTTGGACTGTGACTACTAATAATTTTCTGCCCACGCGAATTATCACGGGTATTATTGTTGGTAGTATTGGTGGTTTATTAATTGGTCTATCACAGTGGTGGTTAGCCATTCCTCCATCATTTACTTCAGCTTGGAAATGGATATTTGTTAATATTATAATTTGGATGATAGCTATTCCGATTGGTTCAGCTTTAGGTTTATTTTTGCACAAAATTACTAATTTATTTTTAGGAGAAGTGATAGGATTAGTTATTACTTGGTTATTAGTGGCAATATTAACAGGAATTTCTGCAAAAAGAATAATGAAAGATTTATAATATCGAGTAGGTTGGGTTAAGCGACAGCACAACCCAACAAAAAGATTAATAATGTTGGGTTTCCTTGCGTCAACCCGTCAACCCAACCTACACACGAATCATTTGATTTGAAATTGTCATGACTCTACCTAACTGGATTACTTTTTCTCGACTGCTGGGAATACCTTTTTTACTTTATGGTTTATATAATCCTACCAATGAAGCAAAATGGGTATGTTTGACAATATTTTTAATTGCAGCTTTAACTGATTGGTTAGATGGATATTTAGCCAGAAAACTTAACCAAATTAGTGAGTTAGGTAAGTTTCTTGATCCTTTAGTAGATAAATTATTGGTACTTGCACCATTATTAGTATTAGTGGAATTAGGAAAAATCCCGGCTTGGGCAGTGTTTATAATTTTAGCACGAGAATTAGCGATCGCTGGTTGGCGAGTTAATCAAACCACTATCACTGGTGCAAATATTTGGGGTAAACTGAAAACAGTCAGTCAAATCATTGCTATATCGCTATTAATTGCCCCTTTGTCACCAATTTGGCAAACCCCTGTTTTAATTGCCTTTTGGATATCTGTAATATTAACAATTCTTTCGGGAATCATTTATCTCATTCCTCAAAAAATTAGTGAGGAAAAATAAATTTATTAACATGAAACTCGAAATTAACAAAGTTGTGTAATCTACTTTTTTAGTTCATTAGTATTAAAAGCAATAAAAAACCCTAGCGAAACTAACTAGGGTTGATTAGGAGAAATATTAATGACGATTAGATACAAATACCAAAGCTGAAGATTTTAGCTAACCCCCAAGGAAATTAGAATTATAGAAGTTACAAGTAATATCGCTACTGCGCCTTGAAAAGCGTAGCTTTTTTGTCGTGATTTTGTAGGGAATTCAGCGTATTGACACTCTCAGGGCTAAAGCTGCTGAAATTCTTGGTTCAACGAGTCCACTTAGCTCAGATCCCTTGCAGTATATAAATCAGAGGTGGTTATCTCCCCAAGCGTTAACTTTCCCTCTGCTCGAGAGTAGTCGCATTGCTGCAAATTTTGCTTGCTAGGGGCGTATTGCAATACGCCCGTACAATTCTGTGTTGTCTAGCTCCCATGAAGATTTTACTTATTCGGAGGGTAGTCACTAGAACTATGGAATAGAACCCTATATCTTTAATTGTCAAGGTACAGAGGGTCTGTTAGGCAGTTAGGTTTTTATACAGGTTGATTACCATTCCTGTTACGAACAGTATAACACCATTAGGAGCAAAGATGACAAAACTTTATGCACCTCAACCAATCTTCATGAAAAGAAAGATTCTATGCGGTTAAAACCGCCCGTGTCGCTTATATCTCAGGTCTAAAGACACTGAGCTTTACGCTTACCGGGTAATCTTGTTGAGGATGCCTTGTTCGTTGCTTGTGGTATACATAATTTTTTCTTTGTTTATTACTTTATGTAAACTAACATAACAAAATTGTTACAAAGTGTCAATAGAACTTGACAAAAAAATAATCAATGCTAAGAATAAGGCCTACTTATTTGAAATCAATATTACTGGCAACTTCGCTATCGCTGACTTTTTTGTAACCTGACAATATTGAAAATTAAAATGACTTTGTCGCTATCAGGATAGTCGTTGTCGAGTAAGTGCTTAATTCCTGTTGCCCAGTCAACCGCTGTTCTTCGTGCACTGACGACTGTTTTACGCCACCCAGACAAGGGTTCTGTAAACATAAAAATATTGGCTGTTCCATTGCGTT
>JBAXRM010000022.1:0-41109 GCA_037131225.1 Nostocales cyanobacterium ELA583
AGATTCTCGTTCTTGATTCCTGTCAAAATATCCTCGTCCTTGATTCCTGTCAAAAGATTCTCGTTCTTGATTCCTGTCAAAATATCCTCGTCCTTGATTCCTGTCAAAATATCCTCGTTCTTGATTCCTGTCAAAAGATTCTCGTTCTTGATTCCTGTCAAAAGATTCTCGTTCTTGATTCCTGTCAAAAGATTCTCGTTCTTGCAAAATTAGATATAAGGTACTTCCTTGGGAAATTTGTCCACCTCTGCGGGAATTTCTGCGTAACCAATCATTCCAACCTGGTAATCTTCTCAAAGTTTCGGGACGGGAAATATTATAATCTAAGTTTAAGGAAGAACCCCGTAACACATCATTAGCATTTACAGGTGTGGTTTGCAAAATAACTGTCTTACCAGCTACATCTGTATACATAGCTTGTCCAGGTACAGCCATAATTAAACCTACCTGAAATAACAAAGGGGCAATTAATCGCCAAATTGGTAAAGGTTTATTAGCCTTTTGTTCTGTCGCAATCAGATAATCTCGAAAGCTTAATTTTTCGGAAAATTCCATTTCTGGATTTAAGGTTCTTTTCGATTCGGGGAAGTCATTTTTCATGAGATTAAATTAGTAATTGGTAATAGATAATAGGAAAAAATACTTTTCCCAATATCTTTAAATTTTTGATAGGAATTTATACGCAGAGATTTATAAATATGTCTTCATTTTAGTTGAAAATTCCTCTATTATCTCCTACTGCTGCCACCTCTACTATCTCTGTCGTCTCTACTATCTCTGTCGTCTCTACTATCTCTGTCGTCTCTACTATCTCTGCTATTTCTGCTATCTCTACTATCTCTACTATCTCTACTATCTCTACTATCTCTACTATCTCTACTGTCTCTACCGTCTCTACTGTCTCTACCGTCTCTACTGTCTCTACTATCTCTGTTTCCGCTATTTCCGCTGCTACTACTACCTCCAGTTTTCCCACTATTTCCGCTGCTACTACTACCTCCAGTTTTCCCACTATTTCCACTATTTCCGCTGCTACTAATACCTCCAGTCTTCCCGCTATTTCCACTATTTCCACTATTTCCACTATTTCCACTATTTCCGCTATTTCCACTATTTCCACTATTTCCGCTATTTCCACTATTTCCGCTATTCCCACTATTCCCACTGCTACTAATACCTCCAGTCTTCCCACTATTTCCGCTATTCCAACTATTTCCGCTATTTCCGCTATTTCCGCTATTTCCACTATTTCCACTATTTCCGCTATTTCCGCTATTTCCGCTATTTCCGCTATTTCCGCTATTTCCGCTATTGCCACTATTCTTAGCCTTAGATGTAGTAAAGCGACTTTCAAACCAGAGTCCGGCTGCAATTAGGGAATAACCGCAAATACCAAATACTAAAGCCCGGAAAAGTACATCAGTGTTATATTCAAAAACGCGACTGATAATTTGCAGAGTAAATAACAGCATACCACACCAAAAAGAGGTTCGGTTGCGTAACTTTAATCCATCTTGAACTAATCCCCAGGCTAATATTGCTAACAAAACATTGAAGATGAAAATGCCTAGTTCAGTAATTGGGGTGATGGCTTGATGCCAAAAAGGAGTAATGAGAATAAATCCCAAAAAAGTAATAATGATGCCAGTTTTGAAAAATATTTCCCGGCGCAGAGGACTATTATTATTACGTAACAGAAATAACCATTGTAAAACTGCTAAACCACTCAAAATTCCCAAATCAATAATTGGTAAAGATCGTAATACATTTGATAAATTATTAGGTTGATTGTAGGGAGTTAATAATCCTAAACTACTACTAGAATCTATACCTTGCCATTGCCAACGAAAAGACAAAAGATAAAAAACCACACCAAAACATATCAAACCTAAATTGCGGGATAGGGGTTGAAATAACCGATAATTAATTGTGGGAAAAAGTAAATCATCAAAACTCCAAAGTAGGGATGGAGGTAAAACTAAAGCAAAAGAAGCTACCCAGGGAACTGCATCAGAAACTGTTAACAGTGGCAAAGGTCTGAGATTATATTGCAAAGATATAATAAATGCCAGCACTCCCATGCCAAAAATCCACCGGGATCTGCAAATATAGGCGAGGGGAACAAAGAATAACCATGATAATAGGGGCATATGGCGCACAGCTAACCGCGCCCAAGTCACTTCTCCAGAGTCAGACCATAAATTACCAACTCCTATCCAATAGCCGATTTGAATGAGGATAATAGCCATGATTCCTAAGGAATTGATGGAAAGACTATAAGCCATGACTAACACTCCAAACCCCCAAGCTAAAAATAACTCGGAAGTTGAACCGCTAATATTGAAAGTTTGCCCCATCAACATTAAGGCTGCCCCTAAAATAAAAGCACTGAGAATTAACAATGCTTCTCCTATTGACCGGTTACCATCTTGAGATTTTTGACCCTGATTGGTGGTCATTGTCGGTTCTCTCCAGGTTAAAAAACCTGTAATGGCTGTGGAGAGAAACAAACTTATTAACAAGATAGACCTGACTTCTCGTGACCAACCCTGCCAATTTGCACCCACGAGAGTCATTAAACCTAACCCTAAAAGTAACCCACCGATAACAATGGCAATGACACCAAAATTATCACGGGCAGACTCTTCTATCTTATTAAATTGATGACGCTTGGATATTTGGTCATATTGGGAAGAACTAATAATGCCTTCATCTCGCCAACGTTGTGCTTCTTGGCGCAGTTTTTGCTGAAAATCGTTAAATGCCATGACCTCTCCGGTGTATAAGTGTAATACCAAACCTAAAATGCAAATTTGGTTGGGGTTAGACAAGGATCAAAACAAGGTTAGCTTCTAGCGAAAGGCCAGAAGCAATATTGAACGTGCTTTGCAAACGTCATCTGAATATTTATTTTTTTAGGGTGGTCATTGTCTTTTCAGTATGCAGCCAAATATATTGATTGCATTGTTCTCATGTAACAGTTTCTCTTCTGATTTAATTCTCCCAAAAATAATATGGAAAAACCTTCTAATTTATTGCTTAAAGTTACGCGGCGTTTATTTACAAATGTAGATGAACAAACAAAATTCATAGATGCTTTAGTTCATCCCCAACCTTTTGCACCTTGTATTCTTTGGTGTCAAGATAAACCAGATATTTCACCTTTTTCTGTGGAAATGCCAACAGTTTGGCAACCGGATTTTGTAGACCGTTTATCTTTGGGAGAAAAACCCGGAAAACATTCTCTACATCAACAGGGATATTTTTATTGTTTAGATTTTTCTTCGGTATTTTCGGCTTCAGTTTTATTAGCTATTCCCAAATCAATACCGATAGTTTTTGATATGTGTGCTGCCCCTGGTGGTAAAAGTGTCTTTGCTTGGAAGGTTTTAAAACCTGAGTTATTAATTAGTAATGAAGTAATTGGTAAGCGATTGGGAATGTTAATTTCTAATTTAAAACGTTGTCAAATTAAACCTTGTGGAGTGCTGAATAGAGATTCTAGTATTTTTGCAGAACTGTTGCCAGCTTCAAGTAATTTAGTCATGGTTGATGCCCCTTGTACTGGGCAATCTTTACTCGCTAAGGGTGAAAAAGCACCGGGATGTTTTCACTCAACATCTATTAATAAAAGTGCTAATCGGCAAAAACGAATTATTGCTAATTCTGCCCAACTTGTTGCCCCTCAAGGTTATTTGGCTTATATGACTTGCACTTATTCGGTGGAAGAAAATGAGCAGGTTTGTGAATGGTTTTTAGAACGGTTTCCTGATTTTCAAGCGGTGGAAGTTAGTCATTTATCTGCTTATCAATCTCATTTAACTACTATTCCTTGTTATCGAATGTTTCCTCAAGCTAGGTTGGGTGCTGGTGCGTTTACAGTGTTGTTTAAAAATACGGCGGAAGGTGATGTGAAGGGGATTGATTTGGAGGCTGTTTCTGCTATGTGGAGATATCAAAATATTGAGAAGTGTTGAATTGTATGGTTATACAAATAGGCGTTGCTGATTTGATGTATGAAAATGGTTTTTGATGATATCCAAACCCTTGTAGAGACGTTCCATGGAACGTCTCTACATTTAAATTCATACCTGGTTTCAGCAACGCCCTAAATCCTATTTTAGAGATGATAACAAATCATTTTTCGCAGTTTCTAAAGCTGCTGGTAATTTACTTGCGTCTCTTCCCCCAGCTTGCGCGAGGTTAGGTTTTCCACCACCTCCACCACCACAAATTTTAGCTATATTACCAACGAATTTTCCAGCTTGGACACCTTTTTTATTGACTTCAGAACTGAAAGCAGCAACGATACTCACTTTCCCTGCTTCGGGAACTGAACCTAAAACTACAGCACCATTACCGATTTTTTGCAGCAATCTTTCCGCCGCAGCTTTTAATGATTCTGCGTCAATATCTTCCATTTGGGCGATAATTATTTTGTGTTCTCCGATTATTTCCGCAGTTTGTAATAAACTGTCAGATTTGACGATTGCGAGTTGTGCTTTCAAGCTTTCTATTTGTTTTTCGTTGTTGCGAAGTTCGGTTTGCAGAGTTGTGATTCTGTCGGGTATTTCTTCCGGTTTGACTTTAAAGCGATCGCACAAATCTTTTACAACTATATCACGCACATTCAAATAATCCAATACCGCAGCCCCAGAAACCCCTTCTATTCTTCTTACCCCAGACGCAACTCCCGCTTCAGATATGATTTTGAAAACGCCAATTTCCGCCGTATTATTAACATGAGTTCCCCCACATAATTCCATCGAAACACCAGGGAAATCAATCACGCGTACTTGATCACCGTACTTTTCCCCAAACATTGCTACTGCACCTTTAGCTTTTGCTTCGGCTATGGGTATCTCTTCTATTGTAGCAGGATGAGCTTCGCAAATCCAACTATTTACTAATTCTTCAATTTGAATAACTTCCTCAGCAGTTAAAGCGCGGGGACAGTTAAAATCAAAGCGCAATCTATCAAAAGAAACCAAAGAACCAGCTTGAGAAATTCCCTCATCCACAACTTTCTTTAAAGCAGCTTGTAATAAATGAGTTGCTGTATGATTAGTTTGAGAACGACGACGACAACCCCGATCTATTTGGGCGGTAATATTATCACCAATTCTAATTGTACCACGTTCAACATATCCAAAATGAATAAAGAAATCAGATTCTTTTTTCACATCTTTTATTCTAACTAAAACACCATCACCGGAAATATATCCCTTATCTCCGATTTGTCCACCTGATTCAGCGTAAAATGGAGTTTTATCTAAAACAATTTGTACTTCTGTTCCTGCTTCTGCTGCTTCTTCAGAAACACCAGCAACTAACAAAACCTCAATTTTTGCTGTTGTTGTTAATTGGGTATAACCAATGAATTGTGTAGAGTGAATATGTTCTGCAAGTTTATCCAAAGAACCTTGAACAGTTAAATCAATGGTTTCGTGTGCAGCTTTTGCACGTTCTACCTGTTTTTGCATTTCTGCGTTAAAACCATCTACATCAACAGTGAGGTTATTTTCCTCTAGAATTTCTTGGGTTAATTCTAATGGGAAACCGTAGGTATCATAAAGGGTAAAAGCACTTTCACCACTAATAGAAGTTTGTCCTTGTTGTTTCCCCATTTGGATAATTTCTGCTAACAGTTTTTCTCCTCTATCAAGAGTTTTCAAGAAATTAACTTCTTCTCGTTGCAATTCGGCTTTAATTGCTGTTTCCCTTTGTCGCACATTCGGATAAACTGACTCGGAAAGAGAAATTGCAGTTTCTGCAACTTGGTTAATAAATTCTCCAGCAATACCTATTAATCTTCCATGTCTGACAACACGACGAATTAAACGCCGTAAAATGTAACCTCTTCCCACATTAGAAGCGCGAATTCCATCAGCAATCATGTGGACAACAGAACGAACATGATCACCAATTACTTTTAAAGAAACTTTAGTATTTTCATCACTTTTGTGATAATCAATTTTGGCAAGTTTTGCCGCAGTTTCAATAATCGGAAAGATCAAATCTGTTTCATAATTGTTTGGCTTCTTTTGTAGGATTTGCGCCATTCTTTCCAAACCCATTCCCGTGTCAATATTCTGATTTTGTAATGGGGTTAAATTACCAGCAGCATCCCGATTATATTGCATAAATACCAAGTTATAAAACTCAATAAATCGGGAATCATCTTCTAAATCAATATTATCCTCACCTCGTTCTGGGTGAAAATCATAATAAATTTCCGAACATGGTCCACAGGGTCCAGTAATTCCAGATACCCAAAAATTATCATCTGCACCCATGCGCTTAATGCGTTTTTCCGTTACACCAATTGTATCGCGCCAGATGCTAAAAGCTTCATCATCGTCTTCAAACACACTGACAACGAGATTTTGAGGAGAGAAACCAAAGACTTGAGTGGATAATTCCCAACCCCAAGCGATCGCCTGTGGTTTAAAATAATCACCAAAGCTAAAATTACCTAACATCTCAAAAAATGTATGATGGCGTTGAGTCCGTCCCACATTTTCGATATCATTGGTACGAATACACTTTTGCGAAGTCGTAGCGCGTTTAAATTCTGGTGTCCGTTGTCCCAGGAATATCGGCTTAAATGGTAACATTCCCGCAATAGTCAGCAGCACAGTCGGATCTTCGGGAACAAGAGAAGCACTTGGAAGCGGTTGGTGTCCCCGTTGAGTGTAGAAATCAAGGAATAATTGACGAATATCGTTACCGCTAAGAAACTGAAGAGTTGAAGACATGAGTGTTTAAGAAATCAAATTTAATTAATTTAGGAAAATCTGCACAAAGCATCATTACTATTTATAACTTATGCCAGGAAATAAGAAATATAGTTAGCTTTCAGTATCTTTCGTCAGAGTTTCTCATTACTGATTGGTATCAAATTAACGTCAATTCATATACCTTAATAATATTTCCGTTGAAAAATGCCGAAAAAAATCAGAGAATTAAAAAGTTTACTCAAAAAAGCCGGGTTTATTTACCGTTGTGCAAAAGGAAGTCATACCCGTTGGTGTCATCCTTTATTACCAGAAGATCCTATTACCATATCTGGCAAAGATGGAGATGATGCTAAACTATATATAGAAAAAGAAGTTAACGAAAAATTAGCTAAACTAAAATCAATTCAAGAGGAGGAGTCAGAAGAATGAATTTACCTTATACTATCATTATTCAATGGAGTAGTGAAGATAAATGTTATTTAGTTAATTTACCTGAATTTCCTACGCAAAAATATCATACTCATGGTGATACTTATGAAGAAGCTGTTAAAAATGCTCAGGAAGTGATAGAAATGTTAATTGCTGAATATCAAGAATATGGAAAACCTTTACCTTTAGCTAAATCTTTAGAACAATTGATTAATGTAGCTTAATTGATTTATAATCAGGTGATTAATGGTTTTGTTTACTATATCAGTCCAGAATGATTAAAGGATTTAAAAAATTGCAGATACCGTGATTGATCTAAATCAAGAATAAAAAGATTACGACGACATCTAGTAATGGCTGTATATATTAGTTCATCTGTAGTAAAATTATTGTCGTCAAATTCTTTTTCAATTATTAAAAATAAAGAATCAACTTCCATCCTTTAAAACTATGTATTGTAGAAAATTTAATATTTCCACTATTCATCCAAAAATTCCATTTTTTATTTTTTCTAATCTTTTCAAGTTCTCTTTTTAATATATTCATAATTGCGTTATTGCGAGATACCTGTTTTAAAATAGGCATTATTTGAGAAACCCATCTATCATATTCAGTTCTTGTAATATTTTTCGTTCTCAGATACTCTGTCAATTTTTGCTCTATAACTGGATGGTTAATATAAAAGTTATAGCATAATGCTTTAACTATTACCTGATTTATATTGTCATTATTAGTATTATTAATAAAAATATTTTTGAGTTCTCTAATCTTCCACTTGTATTGTTTAATTTCATTAGCAATGTTATTCTGTTCTTCTAAATCTTGATTTTGGATATTAAAATTTTCTATTATTTGTAATAAAATTAAGTAATAAGTTTCTAAACTTTCAAAAGTTGTTGTTGTTTTAATTTGCTGTGACTGCATTGCATATAAATTAATACTTCTTAATATCTCTATTCTAGAAGATTGAATACAGATATCATTCGGATGAATCATATATTTAATTGCACGTTCATTACACATATTATAAATATATTCAGGTGAGGAATTCGTAATTGAAATATACTCAATAATTTGCTCTTGTGAATTCAAATTTAGTTTCAATGAATTTTCAGTATTAATTGTTTCAATTTCATATTTTTGCTCAAAAAAGTTAGTTTGAAAAGCTGTTGCTAAACTAGATAAATGAGTGGATAAACGAAAAGTATCTTTTAATTCATTCCATCCTCCTCTAATACCAGTATATGGTTTTTTATCCTCATCCATACTGCGTTGATATACATTTTGTTTTTCATCCCCAAAAGCAACAAATTCACCTTCATTCCCTAAAAAACATTCACGAATAATTTTTACCCATTCTTCTTGATAATCTTGTATTTCATCTATAAAAATAGCTTTATAAGTATAAATATGCTCCTTTTTATTACGAAATAGCGATATATTACTATAATATTGATCTTCAAAATACTGACTCTTTTGTTCACTATTCCATTCATCAAAGTCTTGAGGAATTTCTATTTCTATTCCTAAATTATTTAATTCTTGAGTGATGAAATCATGATAATTTTTTATATAAAAACACCCCCAAGAAAAATCTTCACGCACTTGACTAATTTTGTCATGTATATTATATGTTAATATCAAAATATTAGGATGATTATCTGGACTTGATGAAACAGAACTAGATATTCTTTTTAAAGCATTTACAGCCCTTTTTGCTAAAATGCAAGTTTTTCCTGAACCTGCTGCACCTTTTATTTTTTGTTGTTTTCCTTGACTAATAATTAGTTCTTGTTGTTTAGAGGTATATTCTATAGCTTTTCCTTCCTCTCTTGAATGATATGGAGGTTGTAAATGACGTTTAAAGCTTTTGTAAAGAGTATCGTTAAAAAATCTTGACTGTCTATGTAGATAATGTTTACGTAAAAATCGATTTAATGAATTTCTATTGAGTGAATCTTTACCTAAAATGACGAAATGACTAAGAAATTTTCTATATTTATTGTTTTGATCATCTTGAAATTTACCAGTTAAGAAATTATCAACTTTATCATAATTTTCACAATGAAAATAGATAGCACAACTTACTACTCCCCAAGTTTTAGAATTTTTTATTTTTGTTTCCAGTAAATTTTCAATATGCAAATCATAAAGATTTTCTTTATAGTTGAGAACTTGATCAATAGGAGATTTTATTCTTGACCATTTTTTACGATCTTGAGTAACAAACCAATGTTTTTTTTCATTGATGTCATAACTACCTAAATTCCAGTCTTTCACTTCAAAAATCATCACTCCTGCATCGGGACGCATAAGAATAATATCTGGACGATCTCCATTCAGAAAAGGTTGAAAATATATTTCATAATTATTATCCAAATTTTCTGATAAAAATTTAAGTAAATGCAACTCACCCTCAGTAGGTTTCGGGCGTAATTGATAAATTTGTTCTAATGAAGGGAAAATGTATGCCATAAAATTAGGTAGTTATGTTGAGTGTTTCAAATCCTACCACAAAATATACAACAATTTTCCAATGAAGATGTGCGTATTGCAGTACAAGCAATTTCCTACTGGGAAAATCCTGGGTTATTATTAGAATTAGAAGCCGTTATTTTGAGAGCTACAGAGCCTCCTTATAACGTTCAAATACTAACTGAGCAGTAAAATTATGCAAGTAGAACTGCTGGAGAAACTTTCCGCCGCTGATGCTGCCATTATCTTAGAACACTTACCGGAAAAAATTAAAACTGCTTTAATTGCCCGTGCAACTGAAATTGAGTATCCAGTTGAGGCTATTATTGAAATGGCCTTAGCTAGTTTCCTAGATACAGAAGCATTAGGTTTTGCAGATTGCAAACCAGGACGGGGACAATAAATCTAAAAAAATGCAGACGGAGAAATATGAAAAAAATCTGCTAGTTTGTGAACATAATCAACAGTTAATTGGCGTTGTCCAGTCAATATCTCAGATAAAATAGACTCGGATTCAAAAATAGATAATAAGTCTTTTTTCTGGACACAAAATTCATCTATCAATGCTTTTAGTAACTTTACACCATAAATATCAGGGATGGTATTGTGCTTTTCTTCATATTCGTAAACTAGAGTTCCTAAAATATCTAAATAATCTTCTTCATCAGGTGTTAATTCACCTTTATCAATCAGGAAATTGATAACTTTCTGCGTACTCAAAAATTCTTCCTCGGAAGTTATGGGACGCGGAGGAAAAGATTTCAGTAATTCTATATAAGCGTTGTTATTACGTATTCCAAGAGTCATTTTTCCAGTCTTCCTTATCATATTCTGCATGGGTCAGGACATGACGGATAAAAACTTTTTTATAATTGTACTTTACAAGGACAATCAGCCGATAGTTATTACCGCCTATGTTAAAAACTGTGAGATTACCAACTTGATCAGCCCAGGAGAAACTTTGACGCAATTCTACAAAATTCTGCCATTCAGCTTTTAATGTAATCTTATACCATGATTGTAGGCTAGTTTGTGCATTAGGATGTTTTTCCCAAAAGTCGGAAAGTGTCCGACGGGTAATGATGTGCATAAATATTTAGTTCATGATTAGTTAGTTCATGATTCCTACCTCTTCAGTAAGCCATCAATTAAGTATAGCTTACTTATTAACCAATCATTTTTATACACTCCTCCACAGAAGCCTTTCCTCTCATTGCTGACACCAAAGCTTGATAACTATCCCAATTTTCCTCAATCAAATTTTTAGATTGCAGCAGATGAAACCGTTGTTTTTGCTGATAACCTGCTTCCGAAAAACCGATAACTTGCAAAATTTCAGTTAACTTAAATTTATCATCATTGCCACCTTCAGCCGACTTAAAAACCAAAGTTTCTGCCGCAATTCCTGCCATCCAAATAGTACAATAACGGTCTAGCATTTGGGTGCTAATTTGACCTGTTTCTACTTGCGCTGTTAACTCCCTATCTTCTAAAGTTATTCCCCCTTGTCCTGGTTGTCCTTTTTTCCAAGCTTCCCACGCACTGAGAGTGTAGTCAGTTATCGGAATTCCTAACAGGTGAGCAACAAGAAAATGACCTGCTTCATGATGTAAAATTCGTTCTTTATATTCTGGAGAAAATCGCGCCAGTAAGTCTAATACTATCGTTCCCCCCTTTCCTTGAAATGTGAAATTATCCAAAGTTGCAATTCCCAAAAATGTCACCGTAGCTAAAGCTGGGATTGTCGGAGAAAGATGGATTAATGGTCCTAATAAACTGGAAAAAGTCATCAAGAAGACAAATATAGCAACAAGATTGATCGCAGTTTGACTCATGGGAAGTTTTTTAAATATAATAAACCCCGTCTAAGATAAAAACCGTAGTTTTTCCTCATCAGGTTCAAGGGGATTTTTTATCCATAATCTATCAGCAAGAGAACTCCATAGAATGATTGATCCTGTTTTAATATACTCAAAACGGTTAAAAAATTTACTTTTTCCCGACCACAAAACTAAGGTTTAAGCCTCTCCCTGTGGACGGGGAGAGGTTTACCAGAGGGGTCAATCTTTAAGCCATTTGCAGTATATTATTCCCCTAAAGCTTATACTAGAGTAGTAGGGGTAATTCATGAATTACCCCTACACTATTGCATAGCAAAGTGCTGCTGCAAGCAGTTCATATTTTTTATGGAGTTCTCCTAGTAGAATATCAACCCCAGGTTATTATAACAGAAGCAGAATATAATCGTGCTTTAGAAACTGTAAACCACAAATCCTAGAGTTTTGCTGGCTGCTTCTTTTCTGTAGTTGGGGAATGACTGCTATTGTTAACACTTTTTGGTCTAACAGCTTTACCTGTAATCAATCGAGAACGACGATTACGAGTAGTATAATTCCACGCCCATTGAATTACTACTAATAATTTAGTGTCAAACTCAATTAAGAAGTAGATATGAATTATTAACCAAAATATCCAAGCTAGGAAACCTGTAAGTTTAATAAAACCTAAATCTACAACAGCTAAATTTTGCCCAATCATCGCCAAACTACCCACGTCGGTATAACGAAAGTCTGGCAAAGTATGACCTTTAAGCCGTCGTTTAATGAGTTTACCTACATACTCTCCTTGTTGTTTGGCGACAGGTGCAACACCAGGTAAGGGTTTGTCATTTTGATGGGAGAAATTGGCTAGATCTCCAATTACGAAAATGTTTTTATAACCCTTGATACTCAAGTCAGGTTCTACAATTACTCTGGCAGAGAAATCACATTCTACGTCTGTCCGTTCTGCGAGAATTTTCCCCAAAGCCGAACCTTGTACACCTGCTGCCCACAAGATAGTTTTTGAAGGAATTTCTGTCAATTCATTGTTTTGCTTGAAAGTAACGATGTCATTTTCAATATTTGTGACTCTGGTTTGAGTGTGAATAACCACACCCAATTTTTGTAAAGATTCTATTGCTACTTTCGATAATTCTGGGGCAATGTGTGGGAGGATGCGATCGCCCCCTTGCAATAGTATAATTCTCGCTTCTGAAGTGTCGATGTTGCGGAAATCTTCTTTGAGAGTTTGGTAGGCTAATTCAGCGATCGCTCCTGATAATTCTACACCAGTGGGACCTCCCCCCACAATCACAAAAGTTAAGAAAGCCCGGCGTTTTTCAGGATCAGTTTCCTTTTCTGCTGATTCAAATGCCGAAAATATCCGCCGCCGCATTTCTAGAGCATCTTCCACAGTTTTTAAACCAGGAGCAAACTCTTTCCAGTTATCCTTACCAAAATAGGAATGCTTCGCACCTGTGGCGACAATTAATGTATCATAAGGTATTATTTCATCACCCAAAATAACTTGTTGTGCCTTGGGATCAATATTCTTTACTTCTCCCAACAACACTTTTGTATTTTTGCTTTTGCTGAATACAGATCGCAATGGTGCGGAAATATCAGAAGGTGATAACGTACCTGTCGCAACTTGATATAAAAGCGGCTGAAATAGGTGAAAATTACGTTTATCAATGAGAGTAACATTTACATTTGTTTTACCAAGAGCCTTAGCTGCATACAGTCCACCAAAGCCACCACCAATGATGACAACCTCATGTGGTGCATTTTTCTCACTGGGAACAACCATAAAAAATATTTCCTTTTGTTAAGAGTCGTGTAACCTTTCTTAACAAATATGTAACAAAATTATGATACGTTTTGCCGTTTATTTGGAACTCTTTAAAAAATACTAAAAGTAGTCAAAGTTACTAATAAATTATTATTAAAAAGCAATAGAAAAAAGAGCTAAAAAAGTTCTTAATGATGCAATATCGCAGTTAATTTAAAGTTAATCGTCTCAGAATAATTATTATGTAAAATTTGCTTCAAAACTAACAAATTCAAAATTCAAAATAAAGCTTAAGTAGGTGAGCATTAAAAACTGTCGTTATGAAAAGGCAAAAGGCAAGAGGCAAAAGGCAATAGGGAAGAGGTTTTAGGTAATTTTACTTTTCTTTACACAGATTGGTTTTATTGTGTTCATCTACTTACTGCTTCCGTCAACAATGCAAAACTCAGAAATTTAATCAAGTAGGCTTTTCATCTATTTTAAATGTGTGCTTCATTTACGCTGCGCTCTACTGGTTACAGCGGAAATCGCTCTTATGAGGTACATTTTAGCCCCCTCATCGCTTGCGGGAGGGGGGTTGGGGTTTTTGTACCTCGTAACACAAAGGAAGTGCTGTATATTTTATGCTAAAGAATTGATATAGATAGGGATCACTGCTGATATAATACTTATGTACACAATAAAATCTCAAAAAAATAAATGAAAATACTTAGGAGTAACTCCATAAAAAAAGTCACCTATTACCCTTTACTAGCTTCATTAGTTGTAGTGTTATTACCATACTCTACTATTGATCAGGGTTTTACAAATCCGAGTCACAAGACATTTGCTTCTGCTCAATTTCTAGCTCAAGCAAATAACACCAACTTTCTACAAGGTTCTGAATTAGATGCAAAAAAAGCTCTAGATTTAGTCCAAAATCTACCACAAGTACAACGAAAAGCGAGGGAGATTCAAAGACTATCCAGAGGAAGTATCCGGGTTTCCTCAATGGTTGAGAGTTATCCTACTGCGGATACAGCTTATTATGTAATTAGAGTGTTTGAGAATCACTCTGATAAAAGTATCAGTCCAATTTACTGGTTTCGTGTATTGAGTCCTTCTGGTGTCATTGAAGCTTTGGATTTAATTCAAAATCAATACATATCTCTAGATAAGTGGAATCCTGACGGTAGGTAAACCAGCCATAAATTATTGTTTCAACTTCTTGCTTCCCATTTTTTACTTTCTTTCTACTCCTACATTCATAAACATAAATTGTTAAACACAAAGATGTCTCAACAACAAACAAGTAGTCCTTGGAAATTCAAACCTTGGTGGTGTCAGCCTTGGTCAATTATCCTCACCGCTGCCACATTAATTACTGGTAGTTGGTTAATATTTAAAATTATTTGGTTGACAATTTTAGTCGCTATTCCCTTATCAATTTGGATGGGATTTTTTATATTCATTTGGCCACAAATGATGCTTCGTAGTGGTGTTTTAGATAATATCGAAAAACATCCTTAATCACTATGATGGCAGAAATTACAAATCACAATATTAACAACGGTTTAATTTCTATTATTATTCCCACACTCAATGAAGCTGGTAATATTAAAGAAACAATTATTAGCAGTCAATTTAGTAATAATGTAGAAATAATTGTAGTTGATGGTGGTTCAAAAGATGAAACATTATTCATAGCTAAATCCTTAAATGTTAAAGTGATTATTTCTCCTCCTGGACGTGCTAATCAAATGAATGTCGGTGCTATGGCTGCTAGTGGGGAAATTCTGCTATTTCTCCATGCAGATACTCGTTTACCAGCAAATTTTGAGCAAATGATGCGGACAACCTTAGTAAAACCAGGAATTGTTGCTGGTGCATTTGCTTTACGGATAAATGCCCCTAATTGGGGGTTGCGTTTGGTCGAATTGGGTGTAAAATGGCGATCGCATCTATGGCAAATGCCCTATGGTGATCAAGGTATTTTCCTCACTAAAGATGTATTTCAGCAAGTTGGTAATTTTCCCCCAATACCAATTATGGAAGACTTTGAACTGATCAGAAAATTAAAAACTATGGGGAAAATTTATCTATTACCAACACCTGTAATTACTTCACCTCGCAGATGGTTAAAAAAAGGAATTATCCAAACCACTATGTTGAATCAAATTATTGTCATTGCTTATTTACTCGGTGTTTCTCCCCAGCAAATTCGTAATTGGTACTCTTCCCCAAAATTGTAGATAATTTTTATGATGGTTGCATTTTTATCAGAAATAGATGTTACTGTAGCACAAGAATTTATTCACGGATCTTCTCACAATCTTCAAGGATTTTTACAAAATACTTTACAGTGGATTAATAGTCTGGGTGCTGTAGGAGGAATAGTATTTATTGGTATCTATATTATAGCTACTTTAGCTTTTTTACCAGCATCAATCCTCACCTTGGGGGCTGGGGTAATTTTTAGTATAACCTGGGGTTCTTTATATGTCTTTATTGGGGCTACATTGGGTGCTACAGCCGCATTTTTAATAGGACGTTATTTAGCTAAAGGTTGGGTGAAAGAAAAAATATCTAGTTACAAAAAATTTGCAACTATTGATCAAGCCGTAAGTAAAAAGGGGTTAAAAATTGTCTTATTAATGCGACTTTCTCCCCTCTTTCCCTTTAACTTATTAAACTATGCTTTAGGGATTACTAGTGTTTCTTTTTCAGACTATTTTCTGGGTTCAGTGGGGATGATTCCTGGAACAATTATGTATGTTTATCTTGGATCTTTAGCAGGAGATATAGCCTTAATTAGTAGTAAAAATCAACCTAGTAATATGATTCTACACTGGGTAATTCAACTTATTGGGTTTATAGCAACAATTGCTGTCACAGTTTATGTCACTAAAATAGCCAAAAAAGCTTTAGAAGAGGAAGTTTAAAAATTCTGGATTTTAAGGGTTTTTATCTGTGTAGTTGCCAGGTAGGTAATATAATAAGAGTAAATTTGTTAAATGTAAAACTGACAAATTTTTGATCCTCTCTTCTTCCTTCTTCCCTTCGTCCCTTCGTGGTTCATTTAATCTATATTCAATGGTGTATCTACAAGTAAAGATTACATAATCACAAACATACTTTGATAATCCAGAGGTAATACTAATGTCAACATCAGAATTTAACAGAGTTACAATCCGGCCAATGGATGAGTATAATCAAAAACTACTCAAAAATGTGCATCCAGATAATTGGGTAAATCCCCAACCCGCTGATTGTTATGATTTAGTAGTAATTGGTGGGGGAACTGCGGGATTAGTTGTAGCTGCGGGGGCTGCGGGTTTAGATTTAGGTTTAAAAGTAGCATTAATTGAAAAAAATCTCATGGGAGGAGATTGTTTAAACTTTGGTTGTATCCCTTCTAAATGTTTAATTCGTTCTTCTCGTGTAGTAGAAGAAATCAAAAAAGCCAAGGATTTAGGTATTAATATTTCCCAGCAATTTGATGTGGATTTTGCCACAGTTATGCAAAGAATGCGGCGGATTCGGGCGAGTATTAGTCATCATGATTCAGCAGAAAGATTTAAAAATTTAGGAATTGATGTTTTTTTAGGTGATGGAAAATTTACAAGTAATAATACTATAGAAGTTGCTAAGACAACCTTAAAGTTTAAAAAAGCTGTGATTGCAACAGGTGCGCGGGCTGTTAAACCAAAAATTCGCGGAATTGAAGAAGCCAGATATTTAACTAATGAAACTGTTTTTGCTTTGACTCAAAAACCAGAAAAATTAGCAATAATTGGTGGTGGTCCTGTCGGTTGTGAATTAGCACAGACATTTCAACGTTTGGGTTGTGAAGTGACATTATTTCATCGAGGTTCACATATTTTAAATCAGGAAGATCCAGAAGCAGCGGAAATTTTGCAAAAACTTTTAATTGATGAAGGTATTCGTTTAGTATTAAATTGTCACGTAGAAGAAGTAGTTACAGTTACGGAAGGAAAACGACTATATTTTTCTGTAAATAGTGAACGAGATTCAGTAACAGTTGATGAAATATTAGTTGGTGCGGGACGTGCGCCTAATGTGGAAAATTTGAATTTAGCCGCAGTGGGTGTTGAATATGATCAAACTTTGGGTGTGAAAGTGAATGATTATTTGCAAACCACAAATCCTAAAATTTACGCCGCTGGTGACATCTGTATGAATTGGAAATTCACTCATGCGGCAGATGCTGCGGCGCGAATTGTGATTAAAAATACTCTATTTTCGCCCTTTGGTTGGGGACGATCTAAACTCAGTAGTTTGGTAATGCCTTGGGTAACATATACCAGCCCGGAGATTGCTCATGTGGGTATGTATGCAAATGAGGCGAAAAAATTGGGTATAGAGATAGAAACTATTAAGATTCCTTTTACTAGTATAGATCGAGCGATCGCAGATCATGAAGAATCTGGTTTTTTAAAGATTCATCACAAAAAAGGATCAGATCAAATCCTGGGTGCAACAATCGTTGCTAATCATGCAGGAGAGATGATTTCGGAAATTACCACAGCTATTGTCAATAATATTGGTTTAAGTAAACTTAGTAGTGTAATTCATCCTTACCCCACCCAAGCCGAAGCAATTAAAAAAGCCGCAGACGCTTACCGCAAGACTCTACTCACACCAAGCACTAAGCAATTGTTGGGATTTTTAACAAAGTTTTCCTAACTTATTTCAGATCCTTAACTTCTTGAAGAATTCGGAGATCTTATTTTTTACACCAGGTTAATAATGTAGTAACGTCCGTCTATAGTTGTACTGATCATCTGATTCACCCCTGATTTTGGGCAAGTTGTGGATTATCGCACACTTATGGCAGTTATCGATTGAATTCAATACAATCAAAGACGGAAAAACCGCACTCTTACGGAATTTGCAATAATCCGAAATAAATATTTATATTTTTTATGGCTGCAACTGTATTTTAACTCAGGTCAAATATCCTATACTGGTTTAACGTCCTGACTGCTGTAACGGTGTATCGGTGCTAAACCACTACTTTTGAACTTGTGAATTTCTGAAAATTATGGCGATTATCTCTTCTAAAAAACAGCCTCCAGAACCCAACGGAGAACCCAAGCAGCAACGCGAATCAGCCAAAGTACCCCCCGCAGAAAATCTGTTACAATCGGAAGCTGCTGTTAATGAACAAGGTAAACCAGAAGAGAGTATTCGTCCGCAAAGATTTGCTGATTACATTGGACAAAAGGATTTAAAAGACGTTTTAGATATAGCCATTAAAGCAGCCAAGTCTAGAAATGAAGTCATGGATCATTTGCTGTTGTATGGACCACCAGGTTTAGGTAAAACCACAATGGCCATGATTTTAGCCTCAGAAATGGGGGTAAGTTGCAAAATTACCAGCGCTCCAGCATTAGAACGGCCACGGGATATCGTGGGGTTATTGGTGAACCTGAAACCAGGAGATGTGTTATTTATAGATGAAATTCATCGTTTATCACGGATGACAGAGGAGATTCTGTATCCAGCCATGGAAGATTATCGCTTAGATATTACCGTCGGTAAAGGTTCTAGCGCCAGAATTAGAAGTATACCTTTATCTAAATTTACCTTAGTGGGGGCAACAACCCGCGTCGGGGCTTTAACTTCTCCATTGCGCGATCGCTTTGGCTTAATTCAAAAGTTGCGCTTTTATGAAGTATCAGAACTCACTCAAATTGTTCTTCGCACCGCTGAATTATTACAAACCGCAGTTAAGCCAGACGGAGCAATAGAAATAGCCAAACGTTCACGGGGAACGCCCAGAATTGCCAATAGATTACTCAAAAGAGTCCGTGATTATGCGGAAGTAAAATCATTTATGGAAATCAATGAAACTGTTGCAGCAGAAGCATTACATCTATTCCAAGTAGATCCTTGTGGTTTAGATTGGACAGATAGAAAAATGCTCAGTGTGATTATTGAAAACTTTAATGGTGGTCCAGTGGGTTTAGAAACTATCGCTGCTACCACTGGAGAAGATACCCAAACCATTGAAGAAGTTTATGAACCATATTTAATGCAAATAGGTTATTTAAGCCGCACACCCAGGGGAAGAATAGCCACTAAAGCGGCGTATCAACACATGGGTTTTAAACCACCTAATGAGCAGTTATCATTAATATAAGTAGATATACATTATACCAGGATTAGATACCCGACTTCTTGAAGAAGTCGGGTATCTAAAATAAAATAAATAATAATTTTAGCTTCTCTAAATTCCAGTTGCTAATACTAGCTGTTGGTCTGGAACAGGAGCAAAAATATCTTCATAACTTGGGAAAATTTCAAATACTGAATCAAGTTGGGTAAGTTCCAAAATCAATTTCACTGGAGCTTTGACATTGCAAAGAACTAACCGACAACCACTTTGACGCGCTGCTGTCAATCCTTTAACGAGGGGAACTAAGCCAGAACTATCCATAAAATCTACCTCTGCTAAATCTATAACCCAGAGTTGGTGATGCTGAGGCTTGATTTCAGCCATCTGTTCGCTCAAAACCATACTACTATCCAGGTCTATGCTACCTTGGGGTTTGAACAAAATCACTTGGTGTTCTTGTAGAGTCATAAATTTAACTAAGTATTTGAAACGCTGACAGAGAAAAAATTGACATCAATACTGTTGATACTTCAACAAAAGAACGACTGTTTTCGCAAAGTTATGGAAATTTACAGTAGCACAGTTGAACAAAGGCTTTTTCAGTATCCATGCCGTATAATTTTGATATGTTTTTCTAGTATAAGCATAGTTGTCTGGTAAATTCGGTATCAAACTTATCATTTTTGCACCTTCCATAACTTATTTGGATTTTTATAACTAATTGAGAAGAACAAGAGTCAGGAAGGAGAAAGAAGAAACAAGTGTAGTAGTTTCATTGACACCCTAGCCAAAAGCAAGCAAAGATATGGTAAAGGTAAAAATTTGTAAACTCGGTGGTGCTGGATGTCTTTTGAACTACTTTCACTAGAAAACATCCAAGAAATTGCTCATAATTATGGTTATTTAGCAATTTTCCTGGGAATCTTGCTAGAAAATTTGGGTATTCCTCTTCCTGGTGAAACCGTGACTATTGTTGGTGGTTTCCTGGCTGGTAGCAATGAATTAAATTACTGGCTGGTTCTTGCTAATGCTGTTGGAGGGGCTGTAATTGGTGGTAATTGCGGCTATTGGATTGGGAGAGTGGGTGGTTGGCCTTTTCTGCTGAAAGCTGGAAAGATTTTCCGCATTTCAGAAGTACGACTACTAAGTATTAAAGAACAATTTACAGAAAACGCCGCTAAGGCTGTATTTTTTGGTCGCTTTTTTGCATTATTGCGAATTTTTGCTTCACCACTTGCGGGTATAGCCCAAATGCCTTTTGGTAAGTTCCTGATTTATAACGTAGCTGGGGCGACTGCTTGGGGTAGTGTTATGGTGACTTTAGCTTTCTTTGCGGGGAGAATAATTTCCCTTGAACAACTTGTTGCTTGGGTAAGTGAATTTGCAATTTTGGCGTTACTTATCTTAGTTGCTGTGATTGCTGTACCAATTTGGTTGGAGTCCCGCGAAGTTAAGGAACAGACGGAAGATTAGGTAATGGGTAATGGGTAATCACCAATTACCCATTACCCATCACCAATTACCTAATTACTTGTTGCCTTGCGCCCAAATGCGTGTAGGTAGACCCCAAACGTAAATAAAGCCTTCCGCAGCTTTGTGATCAAATTGATCTTCTGCGCCGTAAGTGGCTAAATCAGGGGTGTAGAGGGAATTATCACTCCAACGGCCAACTATGGTGGCGTTACCTTTGAAAAGTTTTAAGCGAACTACACCGGAAACTCTCTCTTGTGTTTGTTGAATAAAAGCATCTAAGGCAGTTTTGAGGGGACTATACCAAAGTCCGTTATATACGAGCTTGGTATATGTCTCTTCTATGCCTCGTTTGTATTGACTGACATCTGCTGTTAAAGTCAGGCTTTCTAAGTCGCGGTGAGCATTAATTAGAACTACCATTGCTGGTGATTCGTAAATCTCCCGTGATTTGATACCTACTAAGCGGTTTTCAATCATGTCAATCCGCCCAATACCATGATTACCAACGATTTTATTGAGTTGTTCAATTAACTCAACAGGCTCTTTAGATGTACCGTTGATGGTGATAGGCAGCCCTTTTTGGAAGCCAATTTCTAGATATTCCGGCTCATTGGGAGTATCAGCTATGGCTTTCGTCATTTCATAGATTTCTTCTGGTGGCTCATTTGCTGGATCTTCTAAAGAACCAGCTTCAATACTGCGACCGAGTAAGTTTTTATCTATACTGAAGGGAGAGGATTTTTTTACTGGTGCAGGAATACCAAATTTCTCACCATAAGCGATGGTTTGTTCCCGACTCATTCCCCATTCTCTGGCTGGTGCAAGGATTTTTAGGTTAGGGTTGAGTGCTGTACAGGATACATCAAAACGTACTTGGTCGTTACCTTTACCTGTACAACCGTGAGCGATCGCATCTGCACCATATTTTGCAGCGGCTTCTACTAAAATCTTAGCAATCAAAGGCCGAGCCAAGGCTGTTCCTAAAGGATAGCGATTTTCATAGAGGGCGTTGGCTTGAATTGCGGGAAATGCGTAATCTTTAACAAATATATCCTTAACATCCGCTACCAAGGATTCACTTGCACCTGATTTCAGGGCTTTTTCTCGAACTGGTTCTAATTCATCTCCCTGACCTAAATCTGCGGCTAGGGTAATTATCTCTTCTACTCCCCACTCTTTTTGCAAGTAAGGAATACAAACAGAAGTATCAACTCCACCAGAATATGCTAAAACAACCTTTTTGGCGCGACCCATTAGTTTCTCTACTTAGGAAAACAAAGAATGAGTCATTATTATATCTGACTTGTCTAGCGTATGTTTGTTTTATGCAACAGTGACTTTGACATATTTGTCTTATCCTAAATATGGGTAATAGTTTTTTGGGTGAAACTGTGTTTTTTAGTATTGTAATTCCAACTTATAACCGCTTACCAATTTTAGAGAAGTGTCTCCGCGCTTTGGAGTCACAGGAGTTAAGCAACAAAAAGTATATAGAAGATTATGAAGTTGTATTGGTAGACGATGGTTCTACTGATGAAACTTTAAAATGGTTAGAGATACATAAAAATGAATTTCCTCATGTCCGCTGTTTTGAACAGAATCATGCCGGACCCGCTGCGGCGCGAAATTTAGGAGTAGAAAAAGCGCAAGGTGACACAATTATTTTTATTGATAGTGATTTAGTTGTTTTGTCTGATTTCTTGCAAGCTCATACAAATGCTTTAATACAGGGAAGGGAGAAGTTAGGAAATGATAGGTTTTTTACTTACGGTGCTGTAATTAATACTTGTAATTTTGATAATCCCACCGCAGAACCTTATAAAATCACAGATTTCTCTGCGGCTTTCTTCGCTACGGGTAATGTGGCTATTCCTAAACATTGGTTAGAAAAAGCTGGGTTATTTGATAATGGGTTTCAACTTTATGGTTGGGAAGATTTAGAGTTAGGCGTAAGATTAAAAAAATTAGGTTTACAATTAATCAAATGTCCTGAAGCTGTTGGTTATCATTGGCATCCACCTTTTAGTTTACAACAAATTCCTAAGTTAATTGATCAGGAAATTCAACGCGGACGCATGGGAGTTTTGTTTTATCAAAAACATCCTACCTGGGAAGTAAAAATGATGATTCAAATGACTTGGTTTCATCGTTTGCTATGGGGGATTCTTTCTTTAAATGGGTTGTTAAATGAAAGAACTATGTCGCCATTTTTGCAATGGTTGATTAATATTGATAAGCCGCAGTTGGCTTTGGAAATTGCGCGGATTTTTTTGAATTGGTATAATGTGAAGGGGGTTTATGCGGCTTATGAGGAGATGCGGAATAAATGATTGTTTCGCGCAAAGGCGCAGAGGAGCAAAGGCGCAAAGAGAGGAAAGCAAGAAACTATAATCAGAAATCAGATGATGAGAATTAGTATGGTTTGATTATGCAAACGCCGCAAGTAAAGAAAACGCAGTTACAAGAGAGTGAAAATCTTTATGAAAGTGATTTTTACGCTTGGACTCAACAACAGGTTAATGTATTGCTTCATAAACAATGGAGTCAGCTTGATGTTGTCAATTTGGTTGAGGAGATTGAATCTTTGGGAAGAAGAGAACGTCAAGAATTAAGAAATCGTCTTAGTATTTTACTTGGTCATTTATTGAAGTGGGAATATCAACCAAATAAACGTAGTCGGAGTTGGTTAGCAACTATGAGAATTCAAAGACGGGATATTTTAAAGTTACTTAATGATAATCCTAGTCTAGGTTCTTATGTTGTAGAAGCAATTACAGAAGCATATCAAAATGGTAGAGACTTAGCAGTGAGTGAAACTAATTTACCTTTTGCAAGTTTTCCAGAACAGTGTTTATATTCATGGGAAGATGTGATGAATGAAAGTTTTTATCCTGGTTTACCTGCAAGTGATGATTTAATGGGATAATAGCGCTTATAACCCGTAGAAATCTTCATCTAAAATTTGCTCAATGGAAAAAGGACAGATTAGAGGATATTCATTTTCGTCTGGTATACGAACTCCAAATTTAGCCAGTTTACCCTCTTTAATTGCCAGTTTACGAGCATCAGGATAGGCTTTCTCTATGGCTTCTACCAAGAAAGTTTTGAGAGACGGGGTATCTGTTAAATTATCGAGAACTCGCTGACGATGTTCCACAACTGAACTATACCAACTTGCGTTCATTGAATTGGGGACATCGTGCTGAATCTTTAATTTGAGTAAGTGAGCTAACAAAATTTTGATGTTGCTTCTGAGCGCATTTTTTTCTGATTTACCCAAATCAACTAATTCCTCAATCAAATGCTCAATATCCAGGGATACAAATTCACGATTCTGTAACTGTTGAATGGTTTGCTCAATCCATAATTGAAAATCACGATTGTACAGCGTGTTAGACATCTTTTAGATTCGCTTATTGAATAATTGTGGTGGATATCTAATATTTTAGATCATAAGTTTTAAATATGCTCTAAAAACAGAGGAAAGATTAAATAATTTTTCATCATTTTCTAATTTGGTTAATAAGCATCTTCTTATTAATGATTGTAACCCGTTGATTATATCTATTGATGACAAAGATAATAAATCTTTTATCTCATCTCTGGATATAGGTTTATCTTGTTGACTGATTTTTAATAATATTTCTTTTTCAACTTCAGATAATTTCATCCATATTGAATCAAACAAAGATTTAAAGTCTTCTGTTAAAATTAAACTATTTTCTTTAAGAAGTTCTGATACTTCTCCCTGAAATACATCTTTAATTAAGATGCTGATATATTGTAAATATCGAGGATGACTTTCATATAAGTTAATTAAGTCTAACCAAGCTTCTTCGTTTTTTAATCCTTGATTTTTTAATATCTCTGTAGCTGCATTATTTAATCCTGAAAGTTCTAAACAATGACTTGGGTAAAGTTCATTATCTAAAGAAATCATTTCTTGGCATTTTTCTTGACTAATTAAGATCACATTACTTTGATGTTGAATTTCTGTAATCATTGTGAAAAAGTTTTGATAATCTTGATATTCACTTTGATATTTTCCAGCAAATTGACCACTAACGAAAATATTATCAACATCATCAAGGATAATTAAACATTTTTTATCGTTAAGAATATTGAATAATTGTTTTAATTTATCATTGATATTTTCTTTCGTTTCTTGTTTAGAAACATTCAATAAATCATCAATAAGTAAATTTAGGGATTTAGGATATTTTAGACTTTTCCAGATGATTACTTCAAATTTATCTAAGTGTAAATCAACAAATCTTTTCACAAAGGTAGTTTTACCAATTCCAGATAATCCTAAAATTGAGATTAAATGAATATTTTGATTAAATATCCAGTTGAAAATGGTTTTAAGTTCAGTTTCTCTGTTATAAAAATTGATTATTTGAGGTGCTAAACTTAAATCATATTCAGATTTTTTAGAGTTATCAATATTATTATTTTGTTGATGATAATTAGATTGATTATCATTAGGACACCAATTGATATTATTATGATTTCCAGCATTGAAAATACCAGAATTTGTAACTCTTTCTAGAGTCCAACAAAAATTAGATTTATTAATATCTTGACCTAAATATTCAGATATTATTTTAAATAACTGTCTACTTTCATCACCAATATAACCTTCATCATAATCATAGATATCTGCAATTTGTTTATAAGTTTTACCTCTAAATATCTCTTCAATAATCTTTTTTTGTAGATCATCTAAATGTTTCTCTGTCTGAGTAAATACTAAACCATCTACAAATTGTAAAATTTCTGTAACATTCATAAAAGCTAGATGAGTTAATAGTTTTAGCCATTATAACTCATTGTGTTTCCAGATAATCAGGTTTTTTCAGGTATTTTGTTAATATTTCTTAATTAAGCATCAGGTAATATCACAGATTTTCTGGTAGTACAAAAAAGCAATTTAGTATAAAAATAATTAATCAAGGTGCATTAAAACAAAATTATTTGACATAAACAATGGTTAATCAACTTTATTATGGAGACAATTTAGAAGTTTTAAGACGTTATATTAGAGATGAGTCCGTTGACTTATGTTATATTGATCCTCCTTTTAATTCTAAACGCAATTATAATCAAATTTATAATAATATTGGTTCAGAAGATAAAGCGCAAGCGCAAGCATTTATTGATACTTGGGAATGGGATGATCATGCTATTCGGGGACTAGATGAAATTCTGACTAATTATCATGGTTTATTTACTCAACAATGTATTGCTTTGATTGCAGGTTTGAGTAATGTTTTAGGAAAAGGAAGTTTACTTGCTTATTTAGTAAGTATGACTTTAAGAATAACAGAAATTCATCGAGTTTTGAAACCTACAGGAAGTTTTTATCTCCATTGTGATCCTACTTCTAGTCACTATTTGAAGTTAATATTAGATGCTGTTTTTTGTTCTCAAGGTGGAGATTTTTTGAATGAAATTATTTGGAGTTATAAAACAGGTGGAATTAGTAAATATTGGTTTGGCAAAAAGCATGACATAATTCTTTTTTATGTAAAAACTAATAAAAGACAATATATTTTCAATCAACAAAAAGAAAAGGCTTATATTCCTACACTAAGAGGAAGAACTTTTGCGAAAGAAAAGCTTAACGCTCAAACTGATGAAGAAGGATGTGAAACCTGTGGACAAAAGGGCGGTTTTTTTCATTTAGCATCTATGAGAGATGTTTGGAATATTCAACCATTGTTTAGAAATAATCGAGAACGTTTAGGATATCCCACCCAGAAACCAGAGGCATTATTAGAAAGAATAATTAAAGCAAGTTCTAATGAAAATGATATAGTATTAGATGCCTATTGTGGATGTGGTACAACCGTTGCAGTTTGCCAAAAATTAGACCGACAATGGATAGGAATTGATATTACTTATCAAAGTATTAGTTTAGTCTTAAAAAGATTAGAAGATAGCTTTAGTAAAGGGGTTTTGGAAACTATTAAACTTCATGGTATTCCTAAAGATATAGAAAGTGCAACAGCATTAGCAAATAAAGCAGATGACCGCACTCGTAAAGAATTTGAAAAATGGGCAATTTTGACTTATACTAATAACAGAGCCGTAATTAACACTAAAAAAGGTGCAGATAAAGGTGTAGATGGAATTGTTTATTTTCAAGGTGATAAAAATGAACCAGAAAAAGTAATCTTTCAAGTGAAGTCAGGTAAAGTAAAATCTGGAGATATTCGTGATTTATTAGGAACAATGACCCTAGAAGACGCTAGTATAGCCATATTTATAACTTTAGAAAATCCTACTAAAGAGATGTTGAAAACTGCTAAATCTGCTGGTTTTTATCAAAGTAAATATATGAGTCATAGTTGCGATAAAATTCAGATTGTTACAGTTGAAGATATTATTGAAAATAAGCAAAAATTAAATATTCGTTTAAGTTATGAAGTTGTTAAAAGTGCTGAAAAACAAAAAGAAGTGAGAGTTAATCAAATAGAGTTAGATATTTAATCACTACTAAGTAGGTTGGGTTGAGGGAATGAAACCCAACATTTATGATATTTCTCTTATGTTTTTATTCATCTCTATAAAACTCCTCCAAAATAGAATTAATTTCATAATCAGTAATATCTTCTTGTTCAGATTTACTGTAAATTGTTAATAATAAAATGCTAGTTTCCGATTCAAGTAAATAAATTACCCGATAACCAGCACTTTTACCTTTTTGAATATTACTATTTTTGACTCTAGCTTTATAAATAAATATAAACATCTTCACTAAAACCAGTTAACCTATCTCCTAATAAATTTCCTTTTTGCAATTCTATAATGAAAAACTGAGTATCAGAACGAATATTCCGGTATTTTTTAGCTAAGTTTTTTAAATTCCTCTGATATTCAGGAGTTAAATCAATATTATTTAAGAAAGAATCATTCTGCATCAATTCCTTCCCACATTTGTTCTAAAGGTATTCTTTTTCCTGCTTTTGCTTCTTGCAATGATATTTTTAAACTCTCTTTTATTTCCTCAATGGGAGTATCATCAAGATCATCCGCTTCTGGTAAAAGAATAATTACCTTGACAGCATTAAAATTATCAATTTGTAAAGGATAATCTAGGGTTAATTGTCCTTCTTGTATTTTTCCAGTAACTTCTAAGGCTTTCATAGTTTCTAGCTGCTTTTTGTTTAACTAATTTGCAGAAGATATTTCTATTACATTTTATCAGATACCAAGGGATTCAACACAATCAAACTTTATTTTCATTCAATCTGTATTCATTTTTAATTCTTAATTTTTAATTCCGCCCTGCTGTACTAGTTATTTTTTAGCATAAAACATAGATATGCTCATTTTTGTGAATTTTTCAGTAATAATTAACTTAAATTAAACAAAATTAACATAGATTACAAATGATAACTAACATCATATTTTATTAATTTTATCCGGCAAAGTTAGCAGTATGCTTGATAATAGGCAATCTGGTTGTAAATTTACTTAATTAGGCGTAAAGAAACTTAATATTCAGCACTTTTTTTGCTCGTTAGTATTAGTTTGACTGCTAATTAGTTGATTTATGCCTAAATACTTAACTTGGTTGTTCACCACTTCAGAAAAAACATTCTGATAGCTTGCGTGGTCTAACCATGGCTCAATACTAGCAGCAAAAACCACAAAAACCTTCACGACAAAGACGTAAAAATGATTCAAAAAATTTTGCTGGCTGTCTCTGGTTTGGGACACGCGGAAGAAATGCTCAAGAACTTGAAAGAACTGCCTTCATTTAGCGGCGCAAAAGTCACTGTTCTCCACGTTGTTACTACACAAAGCACTTCTGCTGTCATGACGGATAAATGGGAAGAAGGTGGCAAAATTCTCGCTAATGCTATTCAGAATTTAAACTTAGATCCTAGCCAAGTTTCTTCAATTTTGCGTCAAGGTGATCCCAAAGATGTAGTTTGTCAAGTAGCTGACGAAATGGAAGCGGACTTGATTATCATGGGTTCACGCGGATTGAAGCGCCTACAATCAATTTTATCCAATTCTGTCAGTCAGTACGTTTTCCAATTGTCTTCCCGTCCCATGTTGCTAGTGAAAGATGACATTTATGTCAAAAACATTAAGCGCATTATGGTAGCAATGGATGATTCTGAATCTGCTAAAAACTGCTTAAATTTAGCTTTGTTTTTACTCCGGGGTCTTAACGGTGGTCAATTAGTTTTGGCTAATATCAATACAGATTTAGGTGGCAAATTATCGGGTATTACTTATCTTAAACCAGAGAGAAATTCTGTGTTGGGAATGGCTATAGCTGAAGCAGAAAGACAATCTGTGGCTGTGCGTTGTGTTGCCAGCAGTGGTAAACCAAGTGAAGAAATCTGTCGTTTGGCGAATGAGTTGAATATAGATTTATTATTGATTGGTTCTCCAGAGCGTCGTCCATCTATTGCTAAGAGCTTTGTTGATATAGACAGGCTCTTAGGCTCATCTTTATCTGACTATGTTCGTGTTAATGCTACTTGCCCGGTGCTTTTATCCCGAACTGTTGTTTAATATCATAAACAAAAACCCCTGTACTATATAGTTTAGGGGGTTTTTATTTTATACTCCAAGTATCAACTATCTTTTCCACCTTCACGGCTGGCAGTTTGGATGTAAAGAATGATTAAAAACACGGCGGGTACTAGTACGAACAAAATGCTCGCTACGAAACCCAGTTCATTAACTTGCATAGCAAGACAGCCTTTTGTGTAATTTGCAGTCAACTACTTTAGAATAGCATCATAGATGACAGAATGAAGCCAAATTTTTTGGCTCGTAAATGCTAATTTTGAATACACTTCAAAATTTAAGGTTTGGTAATGACAGTAACTGGTCCATTCACTAGGGTTTGACAAGCTAGACGCAAGTTATCAGGCTTGTTTTTGAATTTGCGGTTTTCTAAATCTGTACGCGGAGAAAGATTTTCTAGTCCTTCGGCAATTTGGACAACGCAAGTAGTACATTGTCCTGAACCACCGCAATTGGTCACTTTGGCGAGAAATTTGTAAATATCAATCCCGTTTTCTACGGCTTTAAGTCGAAGATTAGCGCCGTCTGCGGCAACTATTTCTTTATTCTCTTTCACAAATTTGATATTTCCCATCGGAGATTCCTGGTAATTGAGGATGTGATTGGATTAATTATATGGATTTATTGCAAAATATTAAGAAATATTAATTTTACAAAAAAATGGGACAGGCTTATGTAACCTGTCCAAAAAATTGGAAATTGGTAATTTATCTGAAACCCACTGCTGCTTGCCAAACAAATGCAAGTAACAAAAAGAAGACGGGAATAACAGGTAATACATCTACCAAGGGGTTGAAGATTTGGTAAGCTTCAGGCAATTTTGCTAGTAATAGTGCTGCTTCCATGTTTGTTTAAATCCACCTAATAATCAAATACAACTTTTATATGCGATACCTATTTTAACATGATTAGGTCACTCAATTTTAGATTTTAGATTTTAGATTTTGGATTTCGGATTGATTACAAAGATTAATGCGGGGTTTGTCCCCTGAATGATCAGTCTTCAGTTTTTTCTAGATCAAATTCCGATGGTTTGAGCCAGTGACCAAAATCTGTGACAAAGCGATCGCTCAATATTGATTCCCGAATCTTTTGGGTAAAGCGAATCAATTCGGTAATGTTATGAATAGTCAACAAAGTATAAGCTAATATTTCCTGCGATCGCACTAAATGAGATAAATAAGCCCGACTGAAATTTTCACAGGTGTAACATGGGCAAGTTGTATCCAATGGTGTAAAATCTTCACGAAACTTAGCATTTTTGATATTCCAGCGTTCACCGGCAACAATGGCTGTTCCATGTCTAGCCCATCTGGTGGGAATGACGCAATCAAATAAATCTATCCCCGAAGCGATGGCGATCGCCATTTCTCGATAAGTCCCCACACCCATTAAATAACGGGGTTTATCAATCGGTAACAGTGGGGCTGTAGTTTGGACAATTTGCGCCATTAAATCCGTTGGTTCACCCACACTCACACCACCAATGGCATATCCAGGCATATCCAACTGCGCCAATTCTTGAGCAGCACGGGCGCGTAAATCTAAATATACCCCCCCTTGGACAATAGGGAACAATGCCTGATCCTGGCGGTCATGGGCTGATATACAGCGTTTTAGCCAGCGGTAAGTGCGCTCAGTTGCGTCTTGTACCTCTTGACGGGTGGCGGGATAGGGAGGACATTCATCAAAGGCCATGATCACATCCGCCCCTAAAATATTCTGAATTTCAATGGAGCGTTCTGGCGTTAAGTTAATGATTTGCCCATCATGAGGCGAACGAAAAATTACACCTTCTTCGGAAATTTTCCGCATTTCGCTCAGGCTGAAAACCTGAAATCCACCGGAATCGGTCAGCATGGGACCAGACCAACCCATGAACTTATGTAGCCCACCACCGCCAGCAACGATGGCTTCTCCCGGTTGGAGATGTAAATGATAGGTATTAGCTAACACCATTTGCGCTCCTGTGGCTCCCAATTGGGCAGGGGTGATAGTTTTGACGTTAGCTAATGTTCCCACAGGCATAAACCTGGGTGTTTCTACGATTCCATGGGGAGTAGAAAATATTCCGGCTCTGGCTTTGGTCTGGCTACAGGTAGCGAGACGTTCAAAGGAAAAATTGGCACTCAAGGCAAAAATACTAGTTCGCTAAATTTATCCATCAACTTAACATTTTCTTGGTTACTTAGGGCAGTTCGTGGGGGTTTTTGTCTTGTGAGGGTGTCACCCTGCAATCCACTATTGCCCCAGAGAAGATATGATTTTGTTGTTAGAAGGAATCACTTGGGTCGTCATCAATTTCTGCATCCCATCTAGCTGCTAGGACTTGATCCATCATCGCTTCGATAACCGTGACGTTAAATTGGCGATTGCGTCGTTCTTGCAAAGGTGTAGTCAGGGGAATTAAACGTAAACACATTTGCTCTTGCATCAAGTCGAAGTAGGTTTCTTGCTGTGGGGATTGTTTTAATTCCAGATAATCAAAACTATCCACGTTGAGATATAGTGCATTGTTGGTGACTAAGGTAGACCGTTGGGAATTAGCAAATATTTCCATTATATCTCCATCACCCTCACTCAGTAGCTTGTGGTCTTGGGTGTAGATGTAGTGGACTCTACCTAAATCATTCAGCAATCGGTGAATATCGAGTTTGTTGACAACTATGCCCATGTTGACTATGCACGGGGCTGGTATTTTTGTGTGGGGTAGATGATGACTCATAGAGAAATAGCGGTTTATGGAGGGTGAGTGACAACGCAGCCAGACTATCAATGAGATGGATTCTTAATTTCCCAATAGTTCCAAAATATCAAGTTTGGGAGGTGATCGTCTCATCTTTGGAGGTAGATTGTCAGTCTGGGAGTCATTTATGATGAGAACATTTATATTCATGAATACTCGAAGTATTTGGTTAATTGAACTCTTTATCAAGTATGGCTAATGTTTTACGCTGGTGGCAACAGCAATTCCTAAATTTAGTTGCGGCTGTAATTTTCTATACTGCTATTCCGTTACCCTATTTACAAAACTTAGACTTCCAAAAGGTTGCTTGTTTTGCACCAGTTATTGGGTTGATGATTGGGGGGATTTTAGGTGGTTTAGATGCAGGGATGAATTATTTAGGTGTACCAGCGCTAACTCGTACTACTTTGGTAGTAGGTGCGTGGATTGCTGTTACAGGGGGGTTACATTTAGATGGTGCGATGGATACGGCTGATGGTTTAGCAGTAGGTGATCCTGAACGCAGATTACAGGTCATGATGGATAGTGCCACCGGTGCGTTTGGGGCAATGGCGGCTATTATGATTATTATTTTGAAAATAACAGCTTTAACAGAGATAGCTGAAAACCATTATTTAGTATTGATGTCTGCTTGTGGGTGGGGACGTTGGGGACAACAAATGGCTATTTGTCAATATCCTTATCTGAAACCAACTGGTAAAGGTGCGGTTCATAAACAAGCGATTCGTTCTTATTTGGATTTATTACCAAGCTTATTTTTATTGCTGGGTTTGAGTGGTTTTGTTTGGTTAATTTATCCCCAGAAATTAGTTTTGGCTGTGGGGATGGTTTTGGCTGGAGGTGTGATTTCTGTTGTTACCGCAGCTTGGTTTAATTATAAGTTGGGTGGACATACGGGAGATACTTATGGGGCTGTGGTGGAGTGGACTGAAGCCTTGTTTTTGTGTCTAATTAGCAGTATTTAGGGTTTACCAGATTTTTTAAATTTGGCAGATTATAATAAATATTATTACGGAGAAAAATTGTTTATGGCAACCACATCAGAAGACGTATGGCAACTGTTAGCAGAATTAGCTACTGCCCAAAAAGAAACTGATCTACTATTGAAAGAAATTACTCAGCAACAGAAAGAGAATGCCGAACAACAGAAGGCGACTGACCGTCAACTCAAAGAATTAGGTAAACAAATTGGGGGACTTGGTGCAAAATTTGGCAGCTTTACAGAAGGTCTTGCCCTGCCCTCAATGGAAACTATTTTGGGACAACGATTTGGGATGGAAGTTATCAGTCCCAGTGTGCGAGTTAGTAAGGGAGGACAACACATGGAAATTGATGTTCTTGCCTATGCTAATGGTGAGCTAAATACTGCCTATATTGTTGAAGTTAAAAGTCATGCAAGGGAAGATTCTATTATTCAATTAAAAAGTATTTTACAGCGTTTTCGTAACTTTTTTCCTGAACACAAGGACAAACGACTTTATGGCATATTAGCCTCTGTTGACTTATCTAACGAATTACGCGAAAAAATTCTGCAAGAAGGGCTTTATGTGGCTCGTATTCATGATCAAGTTTTTGAACTTGATATTCCCAATAATTTTCAGGCTCAAAGTTATTAGTGCGATCGCTAATTATCCCAGTGTAATATGAAAATCACGCAATTTTCCCTAAGAGGAGTTACGCATTATTGACCAATTGTGGTTAAAATATTCTCAGAACAGATTTGGTTTTTCTGTACAGAAAAAAATCTGGGTTGACAATGGTGGTAAACTTGATGGTAGCTACGATTACGATACCTACTGTAAACTAGGAAACAAAGTAGGCTGGAGAAAAGGAGGAGACTGGTTGAATAAATCTGTACTTACCTTTAATACAAATGCACTACCTGGACACCTGCCTGCCCTTGTGTGGGGCGTGGGTATGGGGTGTTTGGGTATGGGGGGTGGGTATAGTGAATCTTTTTTCTTCTCTAAACTATAACACATAAGGGATTTACACCAATAAAAAATATTTCTGCTCAAAGCCTTTAGTACGAGTTTACTAGGTTTGTGGGGTTTCATTACCTGCTAGGGGTGGGTTTGTAACACAGTTGTAGGGACATAATAACATTATGTCCTGATATTTTTTGGGGTAGAAAATCAATTAAAGCAATTAAAGTTATAATAAAGTTATCAAACTGAGTTGAAATTATTATTTCTGCAAAGTTTTCCGTCAAATAAAATTAATGAAATCACTTTTTTCATTATCTCCATTATGATTAGATCAAAATGAAGAAAACCCCATGAAAAGTTCTATCACAGTTGATCCAGATATTTGCAATGGAAAACCCATTATCGCTGGCACAAGAATTTCTGTGCAAACAGTGATGGAGTTTTTGGCAGCAGGAGATTCCATTGAAGAAATTTTAGAAGAATATCCTTCCCTCTCAAGAGAAGACATTTATGCCTGTCTCCAATTTGCTACAAAATTAAGCGTTAGTTTCCCTAGAATCAGAAAAATTAATATTGCTTTATCCTGATACTTCTAATCTTAGTTTAGTTTACTAAATTATCAGCAAGTTAAGCGAAATTCACGATTATTACAGCACGTAGTGATATGATAAGAATAGTTATGAGGCATATAGATTATGAATACAACTCAAATGCGTAATCAAGTCAAACAAAATATTGATAAATTATCTCCAGAAAAACTAATAGTTATTGCTGAATTTTTACGTGATTTACTTAATGATGAAAATGAAGATGCAACAGAAGAATTATTAAAAATTTCTGGGTTTGAATCTGCTTTTGAACAAGCAAAACAACAAGTTCAAGAAGGGAAGGTAAAAGATTGGCGGATGATTAGAGATGACGTATAAAGTTCAATTATCATTAGAGGCAGAAAAAGTTTTTGCTAAAAGCAATAAAACCTTAGAGACTTCCAAGAAATAAATTATCCTAAGAAACGAACCACAGAGGCACAGAGTACACAGAGAGAGAATTTCTGCATCAGTTTTGGGACATTTTTTTATTTGGAAGTCTCTTAGCGAAAAAACTAGCAAGATGTTTTCAAACACTTGAAGAAAATCCTAGTTTTCATCCTAATATTAAGCCATTAAAAGGTAATTATTCAGGTTATTATCGTTATCGAGTTGGAGATTATCGAGTTGTTTATTCCATTGATGATGAAGTAGTTTTAGTTAATATTATTCTGATCGCTCATCGTAGTAAGATTTATGAGTAACATTTATTTTCTTGGATAATAACAAGCGGTTTCTTGTGGCACAATTGATAGAGGTTAATCCATGCTAAAAACCGTTCAGGGAATTTATAAGGATGGAAAGATCCAACTTGCTGAAATACCAAAGGACATTCACGAAGGCACTGTATTAGCTACATTTCTAGAAAACAAAACTAGAACTTGGTCAAATCTAATTTTGCAACATCAAGGTTTTGCAGATAGTATTACCTTTGAGTCCTATCGAAACGAATTGCTGCCACCTGATGAAACCATATTTTCAGTTTAATATTTTTAATTGAATTTATGCAATATTTACTTGATACTTGTGTAGCTAAATATCGCCAAATTGTCCGCGAGTTACTAATTTCTCATGCGACAATAAACGAGCCAAATAATGTTAGAATAAAATCACCCCTCTTAGATTTAGCTATGCGTGCGATTGAAACCACTGGTATCCTAAATACCCAAGGGCAAATCAAACTTGATCATCCCATTCCCCAAGCAAAGGACAGGGTTGTGCGCGTTATTCTTTTAATGCCAGAAGATGAACTTAATGAACAAACTTGGTTAGATACTGTTGCAAATAACCCTAGTTTTGCTTTTCTGCATGATCCAGAAGAAGATATTTATACCCTGAAAGATGGACAACCTGTAGGTTATGAAGGGTAAAATCGTTTTAATTCAATTTCCCTTTGACGATTTATCTTCCAGTAAAGTCCGTCCTGCCTGTTGTCTAACCAATACAATTGGAGCATATCAGCACATTATTTTTGCCCTAATCACCAGCCGTATTCCCGAAAATCCCCTTCATACAGATATTATTCTCAGACCAGAAAATCCAGATTTTATTATGAGTGGTCTTCGTAAATCATCAACCATCAGACTTGATCATTTGGTAACACTTCGATCCTCACTTATTCAGCGTGAGCTAGGCTTATTATCATTAAAAACTCAAACCTTAATTGTGGATATTTTGTGTGATATTCTACATTCCTAAAAAGCGTTCTGAGATTAATCCATACTAAAAACTATTCAGAGTATTACAGAGATGAATAAACGGTTGCCAAGTCGTTTAGGAAAGCTGCGCTTTCCTCTTGTTTTCGTTGTATCAATGACAACAGATAGAGGGCAAGAATGGGCTGGGAACTCCCCTGATTTATATATGCAATTTTCGGCTGGTGTCGCTGGATTAAAATCACCGTCAATTGCTTTATTAGATCAAGTGCGTGCAATTGATGTTTCTCGGATTGTGGCATATCGTGGTAGTCTGACATCAGACATATAAGTTTTTTCAATCTCTCTTTTTCAAAAAAATCACATCCTTGTGTTTATTGAGAATATTCTGAGTTAATTCTCAAGATTATTGAGAATGTAATCAATAAGCTAACGAATTTACTAGGGTATTGACATCTTGAAATTTTATGCTATTGTCAAGATATATAATTAGCGGATTTCTATATTCAAAATTGATGTTCCAAAATCTTATTAGGTGTCAGACTAGGAGCCGGATACAGTGAAAGCTGCACGTCCGCGTTCTGAAGGAGAGGTGTCTCTTGGCAACAGGAGCATCGACTCTAATTAACAGAGAGGAGCGCGGGATAATACCCGCCTTCGACTCTACCTAGAAGATTTGCACGTTAAGGCATTTTTGAAGAACCACAAATTAGCAGGTGTAATTGCAGATTGTGGGATGTATGAATTTAAAAGGCAATTAGAGTACAAAACTGAGAAATTTGGCAGTGAATTAATCCTTGTAGATAGATTCTTTCCTAGTTCGCAAATATGCTCTAACTGCGGTAATCATCGTCATAAAATGCCATTAAAAAGCCGCGTTTATGTTTGTCCTGATTGTAGACATACGGAGGATCGTGACCTCAACGCAGCTAAGAATATTGACCGAAAAATTTTAGATTTTAGATTTTAGATTTTAGATTGGGAATTTTCGGTACAAGCCCCGTCCCTTCAGGAATTCATCCAAAATACTCGCTGCGCTGCGTACGCTTCGCTAACGCCAATCTAAAATCCTCAAGCTCCACATTTTAGGGTGGAGTAAATCCAAAATCCAAAATCGTAAATCCAAAATTGATTGACCGATGGTTTGCGGATATTTTTATCCCTGTAGCGTAGCGGTTCCTTTTAGGAACTGCGGTCAGAAACGGTAAGTTCTACCGAGATTGTCTGTCGAGTGGAAAAACCTCTTAGAAGTCATTCTAAGACCACGATGAAGCAGAAAGTAAACACCAAAATTACCGCTGTCCAGATGTGTCTAGATTTTGGTAATTTTGGGTAAGTTTTATAGAACGGTGTACATGAGTACACCCTCATAATTCAAAATATGAAAAAGTAAAATTTAAACAGCTGAATTAATCAGCAGCGTCCATTGCTGCTGCGCCTGTTCCTTCTTCCTCTTCACTCTTGGGCGGTCTTTGTTGGAATCTTCTGCCCATTCTACCTGTGGTGGTCCGTTTACGAAACTTTCTGGCGTAGGCCTGGTTTCGTAGCGCCTTTTCTTTTTTGGGGTTACGGCGCTTTGCCATATTCACCTCGTTAATAAACAACAAAAAATTGGCATCTAGGCATTACTTAGGCCATATCAGCTACCGATATGATATACTTTTCTAGCCTAGTGCAGCAATCAATACACTTTAAATAGCATATCATTATATCGCACTAAAAAGTCTAATGTCAAGTTAAATTTAGGTTGATAATTAGTAGTTGCTGAATAATCCTCACTGCAAATAATTATCAAAAATTCGACAGCGATGCCTACTAGCAAGGCATCGCGGATTTTAGATTTGCGATTCGTTCGTAATCTAAAATCTAAAATCCAGTCAGCGATTTAATTGTTCACTGCTGCTGCTTCCCGTGCTGCTGCTGCTTGATCTGGGTGAATACCTAAGCGTGTCAGGTTAATTCGACCCTTATTGTCAATTTCTCGCACTTTAACAATAACCTCATCACCAACAGCTACTTCATCTTCAACCTTACCAACGCGGTAGTCAGCGAGTTGAGAAATGTGAATCATGCCTTCTTTGCCTGGCAAGAATTCGACAAAAGCACCAATGGGTATAACCCGTGTCACACGGCCTATGTAAACATCCCCTTCATGGAGTTTACGAGTCATGCCTTGAACAATGTTCCGCGCTCTTTTTGCCCTGTTTTCATCAACTGCGGAAATGGTAACAGTACCGTCATCTTGGATGTCAATTTTTGCACCAGTTTCTTCAGTGATACCCTTAATGGTTTTACCACCAGGTCCAATAACCAGACCAATCATGTCAGGATCAATTTTGATCGTTAACAGGCGTGGGGCATAGGGTGAAGTTTCTTCCCTGGGTGTGTTAATAGTCTGGAGCATTTTTTCCAGAATATGCAACCGGGCGGGTTTGGCTTGGTTGACAGCTTGGGCAATTACCTCTAAAGGCAAACCAGATATTTTCATATCCATTTGCAAAGCAGTAATCCCAGTATCTGTACCGGCAACTTTAAAATCCATGTCACCCAAAAAGTCTTCAATGCCTTGAATATCGGTGAGGATTCGCACTTCGTCCCCTTCCTTAATTAAGCCCATTGCTGCACCACTCACAGGCTTGAGAATGGGGACACCGGCATCCATCAAGGATAGGCTAGAACCACAAACTGAACCCATGGAAGTAGAACCGTTGGAAGAAAGAACTTCCGAAACTACGCGAATTACGTAGGGAAATTTTTCTTTTGATGGTAATACAGGTAACAATGCCCGTTCTGCTAATGCACCATGTCCAATTTCCCGTCTACCAGGGGCGCGTAATGGCTTGGTTTCGCCTACGGAGAAGGGGGGGAAGTTATAGTGATGCAGGTAACGTTTGGTTTGCTCTAATTGCAAGTCATCGTTGAGATTTTGGGCATCTCCGGGAGTACCAAGGGTACACATTGATAGTACCTGGGTGAGTCCGCGGTTAAATAATCCGCTGCCATGGACTCGCTTGGGTATTATACCAACTCGACAAGATATAGGGCGGACTTCATCAAGCTTGCGACCATCAACGCGCACATTGTCTTCGACAATTTGCAGGCGCATGAAGTATTTGGTAATGCTTTTGAAGGTATTACCAAGGGCTTTGGAGTTTGATGTAGCAGCGATACGAATCGGGTCTTCTTCTGGTAAAGCTTTGATCTGGGCAGCGATACTATCTTTAACTGCATCTAAAGCAATATCACGATCAGTTTTAGTTAACTCGAATTGCGCCAAGATTTTTTTAATCTCTTCATTAGCGCGATCGCGGATATAGTTTTCTAAAGTTGGATCTGCTTCTGGTGGTGCTTCTTGCACCAGTTTTAGCCCTAGTTCATCCAGCAAATCTAACTGTGCCTGAATTAAATCCCGGACAGCTTCGTAACCAAAATCAATCGCCTCAATAATATCTTGCTCTGGCAACTGATTTGCACCGGCTTCCACCATGATCACACCATCAGGTGAACCAGCTACGATTAAATCCAAATCACTAGCTTCAATTTCTGCGTAAGTAGGATTGATAATAAAATCATCACCTACTAAGCCGACTCGCACTGCTGCCATTGGTCCGTTAAAAGGAATTCCAGCAATGAGGGTAGCAATTGAAGCACCTGTTACTGCTAACACATCAGGGGGGACTTGCTCATCCATTGACATAGTTATTGCCATGACTTGCAAGTCATCCCGTAACCATGAAGGGAATAAAGGACGGAGTGGACGGTCAATCAGACGACTCGTAAGAATTGACTTTTCCGGTGGACGACCTTCCCGGCGCATAATTCCTCCTGGAATTCTCCCTGCCGCATACAATCTTTCTTCGTAGTCTACGGTCAGTGGCAAAAAATCAATGCCTTCCCGCGCTGCTGACCTTGTAGCCGTTACTAAAACAGTTGTATCCCCCGACTGTATCAAAACCGACCCACCTGCTTGGGGGGCTAGTAGGCCAACCGTTAGTCGAATATCCCGTCCATCAAAGGATATTGACTTTTCAAATTCTGCCATTCAGTTTTTTTTCCTTCTCTTACGCGATTCTCACTCTGTGGCAATCCTAACATTTATGCACTCTAGACGGCTTCTGTAATGAACAAACATAAAACAAAATTTGTTAAGTTAACAGTAAAACAGGCTTGATATCTGGGTTTGTCGTCTAAGTTCTATTTTTGCTGAACGATTTCATAATATTTCATCAATCAATTAAAATGTAAATAACTGTATAACACTTCCCAAAAATTGCCAGATGCTTTACCCCTGTCATTAAAAAGGAATAGTAAAAAAAACTCATGTCATTTTCTTGACAACTCTTTTCTAAGTCCTGGATCATAAATTCGTGTTTTGTTGACAAAAAAGAAAAGTATAGATCTGTTATATTAAATCAAAAGGAACAGTTCACTAGAACTTTCAAATTATGACCAGTATTAATATGTCTTTATCTGAGTCAATAAATTGGCAAGAATATATTCATTCAGATGCAGAAATTTTGTTAGGTAAGCCTACTGTGAAAGGAACTCATCTTTCTGTAGAGTTTTTATGAGGATTATTTGCTGCTGGATGGTCACAACAACAAGTTTTCGATAACTATCCCACACTCACAAAAGAAGAATTACGCGCAGTTTTCAGATTTTCTGATGATTGTACGTGTGAAGAGACTTTATATACTATCCCATTATCAAATCAGGCTAGTTAATGCAGTTTTTATACTGCAAACGGTTCATAGTTTAACCAAATATGAAACCCCTCTTGTAAACCT
>JBAXRM010000023.1:0-40128 GCA_037131225.1 Nostocales cyanobacterium ELA583
TCATTGGGTTATGGATAATTCCGAAAATTCAAAAAACACCTGCGGAATGTGGGATGGAGTTCTCCTGAATCAATTTTCCTATCCAAAATGTTTTTTTATAGCTAAATATATTTTTTTACTCTTTTTTTATAAATTTACTTCCATAATAACCGCTTATGACAGTCAAAGGTACGGAATGTGGGTTCAAAATATAGAGACAAAATGTGTAAAACTTGTGCAGAATTTATGATTAATTACGTATAAGTCATTAGAAACTTCCAAATAAAAAAATATTCCCCAATCCCCAATCCCCAATCTTCTATTCCTCAGATTCCTTAGAGGCTGGTTGCTGAAACACTAAATAAATGTAATATGTAGCCATGGGAATGATAGTGGCAGCAATTAACAGCCCCACAACCCAAGCCGTTGCATTACCCTGATCTGTTTCTTCCGCTTTGGTAAATGTTCCTTCTACTTTGACCGTATCTATTACCGATGGTGGACCTGGATCTGGTTTACCAGACAAAACGGCAACCAAGCGATCGCTCACATCTAAAAATCCTTGGTTATATTTGTTGCCTCTACGTAATGCTGTACCTAATGTTTCTTCAGCCACACTTTGAGCGATCTCATCAGTCAATACAGCCTTAACCTGATCTCCACTAATTAAAGTAGTTCCATTGGTAACAGTATCAATCAGTAATAATACTTGATTTGCTTGCTCTGCTGCTGTCGGAAACCATTTACTAAATAGTCCCTTTGCAAAACTTTCCGGTGTTTCCCCATAGTCGAGACGGTGAATAGTCACAATTCTGGCTTCATTACCAGTTTCCTGCGCTAAATCTTTGAAAGCCTTACTAATCTGACCTTCATTTAATCGGCTAATCACATCACCTTGATCTAAAATCCAAGTATCTGCTGTTAGGCTAGGTATTTGATATACACCAGTAGCAGAAGCGGGTAAAATGAACAGTGAAGTCGCCATCATTATCACCAATACAGGAAAAATGAGGCGAACAAGATATTTTTTGTTACTTAATAATTGCTTGAGTAACTGTTGCATGGGATGAATCCTTAAACAGACTTGCAATCAAAATACTACATAATTAGGTCAGTTGTCAGTTGAAAATATCTTTTCCCTGCTCCCTTACTTCCCTGCAATCTAAGCTCTGCCCTATTTCCTCAATCATCGGCGGGGATATGCGACTTTATTAAGGTAAAATTAAATTTAATAAAAGTAAAAAATCTTTGTTTTAGAGAAACATCATGACAGCTTCTACCGCGTTTGACTTAGCATCACTAAATCAGCAATTTGAAACCGCAAGTCCCACAGAAATCTTAGCTTGGTCTGTACAGAATATCCCCACAGGACTGATACAAACTAGCGCGTTCAACGTTGATGATATCATCTTGACACACATTTTCTATAGCGTACTCCAGCATCCAGTCCCTGTAATTTTCCTGGATACTCTTTATCACTTCCCCCAAACCTTAGAATTGGTTGCTAAAGTCAAGGAAATCTATAACCTAGATTTACAAACCTATAAAACACCAGACGTAAATAGCCGTGAAGCTTTTGTTGCTAAATTCGGCGATGCTCTTTGGGATACAGATATTGCTAAATTCCACGATATTACCAAAATTGAACCACTTATGCGAGGCTTGAATGAACTGAAAACTGTAGCTTGGATTACAGGTCGCCGTCGGGATCAAGCTGTTACTCGTGCTACCATGCCTGTATTAGAATTAGATGGTAAAGGAAGATTAAAAATCAACCCCCTAGCTAATTGGACTCGTAAACAAAGCTGGGCGTATGTAGCTGAACATAAAGTAATTTACAACCCTCTCCATGACCAAGGTTATCCCAGTATTGGTGATGAACCTATCACAACTAAAGTAGCTGACGGTGAAGACGAACGTGCTGGACGTTGGCGGGGAAGTGAAAAAACTGAGTGTGGTATTCACATTTAAGAGGATGTCTGAAAAGTTTTGGGCGAAGATAATATGGCTTCGCCACGCCAAGGGCGAACGCTACTACACAAGCGAAGTCCACCTATTCCTTCAGTCCCGAAAGGGATACGTGGACTAATGAAAAATCAAGGTTTCTGAACCCACGAAGGTGGGTTTTGTCTGTGTAGCCGCGACTGACCGTCGCCAGGCGGGGTAACAAATTAGACTTTTCAAACACCCTCTAAGGGATTTCTTAAAAATAATTTCGGTGTTGTTGATTAAGAGTATGAATAGTATGAATATGGCTCACGCTCCAGGCGCAAAGATTCAGAAAATAAGAGTTGGAAATTTTTGATTTTCCTAATTTCATACTTCAATTCAGCAACGCTAAAATTCTCAGCCTTCGTTTCAGTTGTATTACAACATTCCCAAATGGTCTGACTCAGTTTAATAGACATTAGACATCTGGTGAAAAATAATGTAATGTAGAGACGTTCCATGGAACGTCTCTACAAGGGTTCTAGAGAACGCATATTTAATTTCTGGAGATGCCTAATTAGTTATTACCGTTTTTGAGGCTGTTAGCACTTCTCTTAGCTATGTCTAAGTAAAAATACCTTCACTGATTCTGCAATGTACTGATGATGCGATCGCACCAACCCAGGTTGGATATTATGTACACAATCACCTATTTCAAAGTACACTAAAATTAATGAAGGCCACAGGACATTGCCCACATCTAAGCCATCCTAGAGAAACTATTGATTTAATTAAAGAGTATTTGACAACTAACAACTGACTTCTTCTAAAACCATCCATCCTGTTCGAGAGTTTCAATTAATTGCAAGCCACGAGGATCTCCTACTCCCAAGAGTGAGGCTTTAGTATCTGCTCTCACACCTAAATCTTTATCTTCGGCAAAAGCTTGAATTAATGCGTCTATGGCTGTGGCATAAACAACGTTAGATGGTAATTCCTTACAAAGCTGGCCGATTGTCCAAGCGGAGTTACTGCGTACGCCAGCTATAGGGTCTTTAACTAAGGCTTCAATCAGGGTAGGAATCGCACCAACAATAGCTTCATAACCTACTTCTGTCATCTGTGCCAGGGCGCTGGCAGCCCAGAGACGGACGGCGGGGATATCGGTTCTGAGGGCATCTGTGAGGGGTGCTAAGGAACGGCGATCGCGGCAATTACCCAAAGCCCAGACAACACCTTTACGGACATAACCATTAAAATCGCGGTTAAGTTGCATAATTAATGGTTCTACGGCTTCCTGGGAAGGATTGCGACCGATACCATAAGCGGCACTGACTCGAACTAGGGGACAATTATCTGTGAGCAAATGGATCAGATGGGGTGTTGCTCGTTCATCTTGAATATCACAAAAAGCACGCGCTGCTAACATCCGTTGTTGGGGCTGGGGATTTTCTAGGAGTACCAGCATTAATTCCGGATCAGGTTTTGCCACTTCCGACTCAGCAGTAAGTGGTTCTATTTGGTCTAGGGGGCTTTCTAGCTCCGCTTCGGTATCGAGTAAACTTAGTTCGTATTCGTCGTACATAATTATAATTATTCCACTTTAACCCCTGTTCCCTGTTCCCCATTCCCTAACTAAAGTGATTTTACCATCCAGAGAGATTGTTGTTGATAACCGAGTTGATGGTAAAGATTTAAGGCGGGTGTGTTAGAGAGAAATACTTGTAGTCCAATTTGGCGAGCGCCTTGTTGTTTAGCCCAATTTTCTAAGTATTGAATTAAGGCTTTACCTATGCCCTGTCGGCGATATGCACAGGATACATACAAGAGAAAGACATGGGGATGGCGATCGCCACTTACCTGATCTATAGCATTTCCTACCCATAAACAAGCTATGGGGATGGGTGATTGCATCTGATTACCTATTCCGTGGTCTTCATATACCCACCAGATAGGAGTATCACGGGAAAAATATTGCTCAACTGTATGGGCTAAGTGGGAAAAGTCTTGATTAGAGAATTGTTCTTGGTAAGTCCGCTGCATGAACTTGACCAAGAGAGCTTTATCTAGAGTTGAACCTTGACCAATACAATAGCCTGGCAGTAATAAATTCAAAATAGACTTATTCCCCAACTACTTAAGGCTTGCATAAAAGAAAGCAAAAGCGAACCCTTCTCTTCCTTCCTTCTTCCTTCGTGTCCTTCGCTCCTATATCCCTCCGGTCCCGTCAGGGATACGTGGTTCATTAACTCCTGACTCCTGACTCCTGACTCCTACTTAATAATCATCCCAATGGGGGCAGGGGCTGCCATATCGGAGGGTAAAAAGATGCGGGCGCTGACGGCTACTAAAGCCAGGGCAAATATCAACAGTGCCAGGAAAGGGGCAATATATTGACGGAAAAAAGCCATATTGTTAATTATGAATAAATAGCAACAACATTGATTCTAGCGAACTGTTTCAAGATTATCACTGATCTTGATCTAACTCATTTAAGACTTTTTCACAGTACCAATTTTCTGGCATTCCCGGAAGGTTTTCTTGGGCTTGTCCAATTAGTCTTTCAGCCGCAGCAATGTCCCCAGATAATCTAGCAATTAGGCGATTTTTGAGATAGTTGCCAGTGACTTCTTCATCTACTTGGTTGGGTATGCTGGGATTAAGTGCCTGGACGGGTTCGCGGCGCAGTTGCCAAAATAGGACGTAATAAAGTGTCCCAAAAATTAGAATCAGGCTGATTGTTCCCAGGAGTGTGAGGAAATTAAAAGCCAGATTTTGCAAAACTAACTGTGAAAGTACATAGCCCAATAATAGACCTGTAACTATTAGGACAAATGTACCGACAAGAATAACTACTTGTGTTCCCATATATCTTCTTCTTCTAGTCCTGGTCTGGTGGCTGCCAATATCTTGGGATTCCAAGGGGCAACAATAGGTAATAGTAGCAAACCAGGTAACGCGGCTACAAGAGAAAGTAAGAAAAATGTCGGCCAACCTGTGGCTTTAGCCCAACCACCGGCGGGTGCGGAAAGAACGTCTCTACTAATGGCCATGAGGCTTGAGAATAAAGCAAACTGAGTGGTGGTGAAGCGGTGATTACAGAGACTCATTAAAAAGGCTACCGTAGCAACTGTGACTAATCCAGCGGAAAAGTTTTCAATGTTGACTGCTATGACTAAAAGGGAATAATCTTTTTTGTGACCAATTGCTAAGGCATAATAACCTAAGTTACTGAGTAATTGCAGCGCACCAAATATCCACAAGCTACGATTTAAGTTAATTTTGGTCATGATCACACCGCCAGCTAATACGCCTACGGTGGTGGCAAGAAAACCCATTCCTGCTTGAATTGCGCCTATCTCTGTTTTTGTAAAGTCAATTTCTCTTAAAAATAAGTTGGCTGTAATGCCGACGAGGGAATCACCTAGTTTATAGAGAAGGATAAAAACCAGGGTTAAACTAGCTTGTTGAATGCCAAAGCGATGAAAAAATTCTTTAAAAGGGAGGAAAATCGCTGTTTGTAAGTTTTCTGGGGGAGTATCTTCTGTAACTTCATTTAATAATGAGTTTGGTAATAATAAGGATGTGGCTATCCAAGCTACTAATAATCCCGCTAATAACCAATAAAATACGGGTTGGGGGATGAAACCGACAAAAACCCCAGTAATTAACCCTGCTACGAGTAAGGTAATCATGACTATAAAAATCACGTCTTTACTGGAAATGGGCGCGAGTTGTGTTTTGTCTTGTAACTTGTGTTCTGCGGGGGACCACAAGGTAGTAAATATGCTTCCTGCCATAATGACTGCCATGAGCAAATATACTACATTCCAAGGTAAATAATCTGCTAAGACTAAGGCGAGGGAACTGGTAACAAATAGGGCGATCCGGTAGCCTAAAACCCAAACAGATGCCCCTGGTTGTGCCTCTAGGGGGTTTAAAATGTCGGTGCGGTAGGCATCACCAGCGATGTCTTGGGTGGCACTGAGGAAGGTGATAATTAGGCAGTTAATGGCGAGGATTTGTAATACTTGATCGCTTTGGGCTGGTTGTTGGAGGGCTAAGGCAGCGATCGCTAATACTAACCCAATTTGAGTAATAATTAACCAACCTCTTCGCGCACTTAGTAAGGGCGGTGTGAATCGATCCAATAAGGGCGACCAGAGGAATTTTAAGGAGTAAGGTAAACTTAATAAACCAAATAGAGTAATTTTACCGATATCAACTTTGGCATCTTGCATCCATAATTGGAGGGTGCGACTGGTGAGAAACAGTGGTAAACCGGATGCGAAACCGAGTAGTAATAAAGCACCCATTTTCCGGCTTTGAAATGCCCGTTTAAGTGCTTGAATTTCTTGCATGAGTAGTCCTCAAATATCTATAGTGATCCTGGCATAGTGGCTAGACATGACAAAATCAGGATTTTACTTTGTTTGTGGCGATCGCAATTAAATCTTCAACTTTCTTAATATTCTGATCTCCGGCTAAGTAGCCAATACCGCGATGTAAGTGTAAACGAAATTGGGTAATTAAGGTTTCTCTATCTGTATCTAAGCCGTCGTTGTAGCAGCGTTGTTTGAGGGCTAAAAGCAATATATCGGATATTTCTCCACCAAATACGCGCCATGTCATTTCGACGTTGCTATCTTGAGGAATAGGTACGGGTGAAGGGGCTGCGGATTCTGCGAGGGAACGACAAAACGCCCACCTGCATAGTATGTTCCATTGGTCTATTTTGGTGCTGCGTTTGAGTTTGAGTAGTTGTTCTTTGGCTGTTTGGGAGAGTTTGATTCTTTCTATTGGTGATTCCATGATTTTGGTAATTGGTAATTGGTAATGGGTAATTGGTAATTGGTAATTGGTAATGGGTAATTGGTAATTGGTAATTGGTAATTGGTAATTGGTAATTGGTAATTGGTATTAGTTATTACCAATTGAATTTAAATAAGCATTTAACTTCGCGGGAAGTTCATTAATTATCGGTTTGAGAATATTTACTTGTTCAACTGTTAATAATTTACGGGCATAAGCAAGCCGCAACCAATGAATTGTTTCATTTAGAGAACCTCTAGCTATTTTAATAAAGCGTTTATTATCTTGAAAGTTATAACGTCCTCTCCCTTCTGCTATATTTGCTCCGATGCTATCTGCTGAACGGACAATCTGCTTACCAATTGTATCTTTAGCAAAATTATCCCATGTCATAACTATTTTCCAAATTTCATTTGCTAATTTTTCTGACAATTTATAAACTTGCAACTCTTCAAAATCCGGTCTTCCCATTACCAATTACCAATTACCAATTACCAATTACCAAAAATAACCGGGTTTTATTGTGGTTTCTCTTTTGTTGGAGTTGTATTCGAGGAGGTATTCACGGGCTATGGCTTCGGTTTCTTGCAGGTTTTGATATTCTTGTGGCCCGATTTCGGTGTCGGTGGAAAGGAGGATAACTTGATGACTGGCTGAGGGGAAATATCTTTCTACTAGGTTGTTACGGTGGGAGGAGTCTAGTCTTCCTAATGGGGTGTCTATGGCGACGGGTAAGCGTCTTCCTGATACTTTGGCTAGTCCCCACAAAAATGCGATCGCTAATAGTTGTTTTTCACCAGCAGAAAGCCGATGTTTGGGTACTTGTTTTCCGTTTAAATCATATAATGATAAGCCAAAGGTTTTAGCATCAATAGCTATCCGATGTACTAGGTCTGATTTGTGCAATAAATACAAGAAACAGTTTTTTACTTCTTCTTCTAATTTATTCAGTTTTCTCAGTGTTAATCTTTCTCGAAATACTTTTAATGTTTGTTGAACTTTTAAGGCAGAATCAATAATGTGTTCACTGTTTTGATATTTAAGATTTTCTACAGCATATTCATTTAATTCTTGTCTCAATTTTTTAGTTTCTGTGTCTAATTCTATCAGTTTTTGACTCATTATGTCTGACTGAGATTGAATTTTATTAACTTCAGTTTGCGCTTGTTTTACTGCTTTTTGTAGTTTTGTATATTCTTCGGGTGCAGCCGCAGTTTGCACTTGTCTTTCTAAGGTGAGGATTTCTTCTTCATAATTAGTTAATTCATCTAATTGCTTTTGGGCAGTATTTTGAGAAATTTGTAACCGATAAGTTATATTGTCAACTAAACTTAAACTTTCTTCATCTCCATTTAACCAATTATTTTCTGTTGATAAATTATTGGTATATAAGTTATTGATATCTTCAGCTAAAAAAGATTGAATATTAGTAACTTTATTTGTTTCTAGATTTAATTGTTGTAGCCAATTTAGTAATCTTTCATCTCTAGCAATTAAGACATCTTTAGCTAATTGCATTTGTTGAGTTTTCAGTTCTTTTTCTCCCTGTCTTTGGATTTGAGATAATAAAGGACTAATTAAAGCCAATGGTAAAATATCAGCAGCTAATTCACACAAGGATTCACGGACGTTATTAGCAACTTTGGTTTTCTCTTCTTTTTGGTGTTCTAATTGGCTACGTTCAGCGGCAATTTTCCCACCTTCATTTACAAATCTATCTAAAGCTTCTTGATAAATTTCTTCTAATTCTGCAACTTCAAGATTGAGGGCTTTGAGTTTTTCCTGCTTATTTTCGTATTCTTGCTGTTTCTCATTAATTCGGGTTTCAATTTCTTCTAATTTTGCTAAATCTTTGTTATCTGCAAATTCCCGTTTTTTGCGATTTACTAAAATCTCTAAATCAATTGCTAATTTATCTGCTAATTCTAAACCCAAAAGTCCGTTAATAGCATCAACGACTATTGGTGGTGGTATTTCCTGTTCTGCAAGTTCTTTAACTTGTTCACCGTCAAATAGAAATAAATTAGAAATACCTAAAGGTAAAATATTTTCTATATATTCATCCCAGATATTTACTAATGAATCAATTGGCCATGTTTCATCATCTCCTAATATTCCTAAATGGTCTTTTCCGTCTTTGGGATTTTTTTCCCAAGTTCGCACTACCCGATATCTAATCGGTTTATCGTCTTCGATATGTTCAAAAACTAATTCAATGCGAGTTTTGTCTGTAGGGTTAGCTTTACTATTTACACATTGATTTAAAAAATCTGTATAACTCAGATTTCCCCTGGTTGAACATTGGGCGCGTTGTCCATATAAAGCCAGACGTATAGCATCCATAAGGGTGGTTTTTCCGCCGCCATTCATTCCTCCTAAAAGGATAATTGGCCGGGCGTTATCTTCATCAATTTGCGGGTTGAGGTTGATGATTTGTTTTCCAGCATAAGGACCGAAGTTTTGCAGGACTAATTCTAGGAAGATCATGATACAATTTTGAATTTTAGATTTTGAATTGATATTTTTCTCTATCAGATGATTAGAGGAAGGCTAAGGATATTACTTTCTTCTCAGCCGAAGAATATAGATTAAATGAACCACGTTCGCGGAGCGTCCCGGAGGGATATAGGAGCGAAGAACACGAAGGAAGAAGGAAGAAAGAAGAAGTTAGTTTTAGGCTGGGAAGGGGGTATTTTATTGGTCCGGGTTCTTTTGTGTATATTTGAAGTTAGCCCAAGTTTGTGGTTTACCCTCTTTTTTGTCGGGTGTATCTCCTAAGCTTAATTGCTTGAATTTTTCCCGAATTGTAGCAACATCACCTTCTAAAGCTGCTTGTTGCAAATCCCGTTTTAAATGAGCATTTTTAATGGCTGCTTCTGGAGAACGGGAACTTGTGTTAAAGCATTTTTCTAAGCTTTCGTAGATACCCACACGGCGGTTTTTTTTCTTGAATTGCCTTTCTGTATCTAATAGTCTTGACATTAATTCTAGGTGCATTCCATCACCTTCACAAATTTCTTCTAATACGCCCCATTCATCACTTCCAAGAATACTTTGATCTGCACCAGGACGGGGATCTTTAAATACTTCTCCTGTGACTTCTTCATATATTCGGGGTAAGCTATCATCAAATTCATGTCTTTCTTCTAACCATATTCTGCGAATTTCACTCAATTCTTCTATAGTAAGTAGGGTGATATCGCGCATATTTTCTGGTGCTGTTTGACGAATTTGCTTTTCAACTGTCAGCAGCTTTCTTAGCCAATCTTCCCGCGCTTCTTTAAGATATGGACCAGGAATAGGTTCAATAGATACTTCACCATCTAAATTACGCTCATACAGTTGAACACCTCCACGTCTACGGCGAAAATCTCTCCGGTCACGATTTTCTTCTAAATCTAATTCCTTGCGAAAATCTAATAATGGTTGCATCCATTCTTTTTCTTCATCATTTTGAATCATTGCTGTTAATGATTTATCTTGACTAACAAGGGTACAAACCCAGCAACCAAAACGAGAACTTCCACAACTAGGAGTAGTTGTATCAACAACTAAAGGACATTCATTGTCAGCAGATGCACCTCGATAAATAGCAAATAATTCTTTATTACTATATTTCCAAGGGTTTTCCCATTGCATTAAATAAATCCATACATCATCATTTTCCCAATCTTCAATAGGACTATAAACCAGAGAATTTGGTAAATTCATGTTAGGACTAAGATGATCTCTTACTCGCTGAGTTTCTAATTTTTTCATTCTATTGGCACGTTTTACGCTTTCAGCTTTGCGAGTTCCCAATACAACAATTGCTTCTCCATTGTTACGAATAACATCACGAATAAAGCGATTAGAAGGATTAATTTTAAGCCGTTCTGTACACCAACGAAATTTTCCTCTTGGGGCTGGATAACCTTTACCAATCAAACCTACCCAGAATGTTTCTTTAAAATCTGGTCTTAATAGATGGGGTTCAAATGGTAATCCTTGCGCTTGTGACTCAGATTCCATCTGTTTTAGAGAATTACGTACCCAAGCCGCAATAATAGGATTTTCTACCAGTGTGTCTGTAGTAATGACATATATTTTTTTTGTTCGCTTTTCAGGTGGGAGTTGTGCGATCGCATTCCACACAAGCTGTAACGTAGCTGTGCTGTCTTTTCCACCTGAATAGCCTACTACCCAAGGTATCTCATCTAAACAATACAATTCTTGAATTTCTGTAGTCAGAGCTTGAATGTCTTCGATTAACTCTGGTACAGTACGATTCGGCTGATTTTTATTTTCTGGTTGTTGTGCTGTAGTCATTTTTCCCTACCTACGTATATATGGACTGAGACTCAATACTTCCCTTCGGAGGAAATCATTTAGTATATAAAAAAACCTGGCTATGAGTGCAAAATATTTTTAAAAATTGCATCCCTAGTATCCATTCTTTTGGACAATAAAGCAAGAGTTATTCACTAAGTTTTCAAAAATCAATATGAATGATAGTACAAGCACACTAAATAATCAACTCGCTAACGAGTATCTAGAACGGGAAAATAAGGATAAACAGGTATTAGCTTTACTGCTAGAGAGGTTTTTAGAGAAGAAAGATCAAATTCTTGTCCAAAAGACAGAAATGGGTGGTACTGAGGCTTATGTAGGTTCTGTGACATTGGAATGGTTCGCGGGACGGGTACATTTTGCGTCTGGTTTACCCCTGCTGCAAAAAAAGTACAACCCAGATACAGATAATATTGAAATTGACGCTGACAGTATTGATGAAATTCAACAACGCCCTATTGACTGGTCACGTCAAGCCCCGTTAGTACAGTATTTAGCAGCGAGAAAAAATCATAAATTTCCGGCCGTGTTGGTAGTAATTAATCAACCTTGGGTAGATAACCCCAAAGCAGCGGAGTGGGATAGTCAAGGACGGGCTAAAAAAGCGACTACTGATTTTATACCTTTAGATAAAGATGGTAAAGTTGGTTTACTGAATATTTCTGAAGAAAATGTGACAATTTATGCTTTAGATGGTCAGCATAGATTAATGGGTGTACAGGGTTTAATGGAGTTAATTAAATCTGGTAAACTCCAACGTTATAAAAAGGATAAAACTGCTGATGAAAGTTTTATTACTCTATCTGATTTAATTGATAAATACCAAGTAGAACCTGCTTATTTACGAAATTTACGTCAAGAGAAAATTGGGATTGAATTTATTTGTGCGGTGAATACTGGAGAAACCCATACAGAAGCAAAACGACGGGTAAGATCAATTTTTGTTCATGTAAATTTAATGGCTGCACCTTTAACTAAGGGTCAGTTAGCCCAATTAAATGAAGATGATGGTTTTGCTATTGTAGCGCGAAAAATTGCAGTTACACATCCACTTTTAGAACAAAAACCAAATCGCAATCCGCGTGTTAACTGGAATAGTGCCACAGTAGCCGCTAACTCTACAGTTTTGACGACGCTGCAAGCTTTACAAGATATGTCCGAAAGGTATTTGGGGCAAAAGTTCCCCCACTGGAAACCTTTGGAAAAAGGGTTAATTCCCATGCGTCCAGAAAATGAAGAAATTCAGGAAGGAATTGCAGATTTTAGACTACTTTTTGATAATTTAGCTAATCTTCCCAGTTATAAAATATTGGAACACGAAGATACAACTGTTTTGCGTCGCTTCCATTTTGAGAAAGACGGAGGTGAGGGAAATATGTTATTTCGTCCAGTTTCTCAAGTTGCTTTAGCGCAAGCTTTGGGAACTTTGGTATTTAAAAAAGGTTTTGCTTTGACGGATATTTTTAAGAAGTTAGAAAAATTTGACCGTCAAGGGGGTTTTAGTAATATGGAATATCCTCAATCTTTATGGTATGGGGTTTTGTATGATCCAAATAAGAAGCGGGTACAGGTAGTAGGAAAAGATTTAGCTGTGAAATTGTTAATTTACATTTTGGGGGGAATGAATGAAAAAACAGAAGTTACGGCTTTACGTAAGGCTTTAGCTAATGCTAGGACTATGGAAGAACAAACTATAGGTTTTGATGGTAAGTTTGTCAAACCGCAAGATGTAGGACTTCCATCTGTTTTGTAATTACTATCTGACTATTGACGGATTAGTACCAGATATTATAAACTCAGATTTAGATGTATTTGATTTTACGCAATGGATGGGACTAATCCAGGTCAACAATTACGTGATTTACTCAAGAGAATATATCCTTTCACCTTAGAGGATCTAAACTCTTCTGATTCTGAGGATAATTCTTTCGTGTCCAGAATTGACGATGCTTTGATAGCTGAAGGTAATTTTAGTAATCTTGTTTATGAAAGTAGTATCAATTATTTACTAAGAAGATTAATCAATACGGCTGAATATCTTAGGAGAAAGTATGAATCAGATATATTTCCACCTGAACAATTCTTGTTTGAACTAAGACGGTTTATCACAGAAAATACTCATATTGAATCTGATAAAGTTGAAATAATTTTGTCATTATTAAAACTATGTATAGACGCAAAAGATAAAGAACTAAAATCTCCAAGAAAAAGACGGATTTTCAAAAATGCCCAACAAAATGATCAATTATGCTGTTATATATGTGGTAAAGAATTAGAAAAACGAGAAGAAGTTCAAGTTGAACATATCTGGCCAAAAGCAATGGGTGGTGCTACTGAAGACTTCAATCTTAAATTATGTTGTTCATATTGTAATAATGCTAAGAAAAACTATATTGATGCAACAGATTTTCATTATGAACAAATATGTCTGGTCAGCGATAAGGATGATAAATATTTTTCAACCGAACTGAAACGAGAGTATAAAATAGCTATATGGGCTAAAAATAACTACTCTTGTAGTGTTTGTAATAAACCAGCATTGAGTGTGGGTAAGTTAAACTTCGGTCGTCTTAATCAAGACGATAGTTGGCATTTTCTAAATATAGAAGCATACTGTAATGAACACACTCCAGAATAAATTGTAAATGATATTAAATTTTAGGCTTTTTTATGGAAAGTAAAACTTATTTTGGATGTCTTGTTAGACAAAGATTAGAACAAGAAACTACCTCTTTTTTTGTATTTTATGCTCGCGTTAAAGATATTATAAAATGGGCTGGTGTTAGACGAGCAGAAGAATCAAGAGAAGGTACTCAACGCGTTTTAACACCAACCAGAAAAAAAGCAATAACACGCTTTGTAAAATCAGATTCAAAAAATACAATCCCTAACAATATTTTGTTAGCATTTGAACCAGGTAAAGTGCAGTTTACATCTTTAGAAGACGAATTATCTCAGTCTCTTACTGATATAGAAATACACAACAATTGTAAAGAGATAATGAAATGGGGTATAATTGAATTCTCACTTGATACGGAAAATAAAGAATATTGTGCTTATGTGGTTGATGGACAACATCGTCTTTATGGTTTATCAGATTATGATGCAGAAGATTTACCTATTCTTGTTGTTAGTTTGGTAGATGCTACCATTGATGAGCAAGCATTCCAATTTATAGTGATAAATAACAAAGCAGTTAAAGTTAGTACAAATAATGTTAAAGGTATACTTGCAAATTTAAACGAGGAAGCATTAGAAGCTCGATTACTAAAGGCTGGAGTAAAATATGGAAATACATCCCCTACACTCCGAGATATTAATGATTTAGATACAAGTCCTTTTCAAAATTTATTAGATTGGCCGTATAACAAACAAGGTACTAAGTTAGTACCAGTTACTGCAATAGAGCAATCCTTAAAATATCTAAAAACAACTTTCACATTTTTAGAAGAAGATGATGACTCCTTATTTGAGATATTTTGTGCTGTGTGGAGAGCTATCAAAGAAAATTATTCTGAGATATGGGGAGAAGATAATAAATTCATGAAGAAAGTGAATATTAATTCCTTAAATGAGTTTATTTTTGATCGTTTAAAATTTGCATGGGAATTGAGTATTGTGGATATTTTTGATTCTGAGAAATTAGAAAAACAAGTTTTAAGCATTGTTGGATTACTTCCTAAAGAATTTTGGGAAGCAGAATGGTCTATTAGACAACTTCAAGATAGTGTTGCTGTCAGAAAGCAGATAAAAGATGATTTATTAAATTTAGCAGAAAACTGTAAGCTCAGAAGAACTTGGTACAAAGATTTGAAATTACCTATAATAATCGAGGAATAAATAAGCTACTTTAATAGCCGTATTAAGACAGGAATTTAGTTAAATCAAATTCCTCGTCTTCTTTTTCATTATTTGTTCTTTCATAACTGAGAAATAATAAAATTCGCTCAGAATAATCTACCGCGCCCCTTAACTCATTCTCTAATATTTCCAGTCCACCATTAGCATATTCTTCAAAAATTTCATTGCGTTGTTTTTCATGTTCTTCTTCATTAAGAGATAGTATTTTAATATCCTTAGTTTCATTTATTCCCAATAATTTAATTAAAATATCATGTCCAGTTGTAGCAAAAACTTCTAACCGAATTGGTGCTGGTTCACGTTTAGAAATTTCCTCTAAAGGAACACGCTTTTTATACTTTACACCCAAAGCAGCAGCAAAAACAATCACATCAGCGAAAGTCTGAAAAGGACCAGTTCCTCCATCAGCAGAAGTTAAACTTTTCACTAATTCAGCTTTATCCTTAGCAACCCTGATTCTACCAGTTTCCGCCATAATTCTAAAATATACACTCTTAACATCATAAACCAAACCTAACTTACTAATATCACATTTTGGCATTCTTCTTTGCGTCTTTGCTTCTTAGCGTCTCTGCGCGAAACAAAAAATCAAAAAACATCCTCATAAACCAGAGAAAGAGGAAACGTAAAATCAACACTAACTAAATGTACCTCATCACCCTCAACAAAAGGATGTAACTCCCATAAACCCTTCTCATTTAAGCGAAAACAATCCAAACCAATTTTATCAGCACTAATTAAAATATATTCTTGTAAAGTTTCAATCCTTCTATATTGCTGAAACTTTCCCCCCCTATCATAAGCTTCCGTACTCGGAGAAAGCACCTCAACAATTAAACAAGGAAATTGAATAAACTTAATCGCTTGTTTATCCCGTTGATCACAACTTACCATGATATCTGGATAATGAAACGGACCATTTCCCGATATACCCACTTTAGCATCTGCCATAAAAGGACGACATTTCCCCCCACGCAAATGATTTTTTAACCCAGCAGCCAAATTTAAAGCAATAGTAGTATGAGGGATAGTTCCCCCAGTCATAGCAAAAACTTCACCATTGATATATTCATATTTAATATCTTGCTGTTCCTCCCACTTCAAAAACTCTTCAGGACTCATATAACTTCTATCAGGAATAGCAACCATGATTTTTCTCCTTTCTTGATAAATTAACTAAAAATTCCCAACAACCAACGATTCACCTCACCATCATCTTGAGTTAAACTGCGGTGAATAGCTTCCTTAACAGTAGCTATTTGCAAACCTGGTAACACCTTTGATTCCTCAATTCTCCTACTACCACCATCAACTATTTCAAAAGCAATAATATCATCATTATTAGCATTCATTACCCAATATTCCTTTACCCCCAACCGTTCATAGAGTAACCGCTTAAAACCTAAATCATCATTAATAGAAGAAGCAGCAATTTCTACAACTAAAGTTGGTGCTGCTGACTCATTAATATTTACAGGAGAATTATTCAAAGGGGGAAATTTCACCTTATCCCCAATATAAAAAGCTAAATCAGGTTGACATTCACTTTCACTGGTTCTGCGAAAACTGGTATTTACCCAACCTTTAATCTTAATGTTTTTCAATGTCGCATATAAATTAACAACATTTGCAACAACATTATTATTGTTTCCATGAATTGAACCAACTGGTGACATTTCAACCTTCATGTAATTTTCATAGTAATAAAATCTTCCTTGCTGATAATCAGAATGATCAACAAATTCCATAAACTCATCCCAACTGACATTTACCCAGGTATCTGTAACGATATTCGGTAAATTAGCAATAACCATGAAACTTACCTCTGTTTTTCTACTTCAATAATTTCCGTATATTCAAAACCATTCAAACTCTGTCTAACCAAAGAATATCTTTCCCTCCCCAAATCAATAAAATCCTGTTCACAATTAGGCTTAGAAGAATAATAAACCAACACATATTCCCTCCCAATCTTATTAGCAATTTCCTCCTCAACCTCAACCCTCCATTGAGTCTTAGTCACCAACACAATTAACTGATTTGCTAACTTAGGAATAGTTCTCGCAATGTGACGACGAGAATTAGTATCTAAACTCCCAAAAGGAGAATCCATAACAATAGGAAAAGTGCTACTTTCAGGAAGCATGATCATTTTCCGATTCTCACTCCAGTCGCGCACCTTATCAATAATACTAGCGATAAAAGATAAACTGAGAATTTGATTTTCTCCCGTCGAAGCTGCAACTTGTGCTTCAATTCCCGTCGTATTTTCTACCAAACTCAACTCATACTTTTCGCTAATTTTAGGAATATAAGGAGTAAAAGAAATATCCGAGAAAATTTCCTGTACTCGCTGTTCCAATTGTAGACGAAATTGATTTTCTTGACGGTTTTTAACTTCTGATAACCGTTCAATAGCATCTTGAGTAGCATTAATACGACGTTGTGCTAAAGATTGTTTTTCCTCATTCTGTTTTTGTTTAGAAATTTGTTTTATCAAAGCATCAATATCTGTTTTTAGGTGAGAAACTTCCTGTTGATTTGCACCCTGTTCTCGATTTAATTCATCAATTTTGGCTTCAATTTCATCCAGGCGTTTTTGTAAACTACTAATTTCCTCATTCGGATCTTTTCGTAGTTGTTCTTGAATAGTCGCTAATTCCAGTTCAACTTGTGATAAATTTTCTCTTAATTGTTGAATTCTGGCTTGTTCCCTATCTGCTTCCTCCCAAAAAGCAACTGCTTGTTTATCAAGTTCATCAACTTGTGCGCTCATTCTAATTGCGGTTTCTTCCACAGTTGAAGAACCTGATCTTCTCATTAAATTCTTAACATGAAAATGAGTATGAGTTCCTTCCCTTAAATCCGCACCACAAATACAACGTCCACTATTGAGTAAATCATTGACAAATTCCCGCGAAATCCCAGCTGTTAATTCACCTTTTTGTTTTAAATCTGTGAATATTTCTCGAAACTTAGTAGTAGTTTCTGACAACAGCACTGTATAACTCCGTGCGGAAATAACTTTTTTTAAATTCTCCCGTGTTTTCTTAAATTCATCTCGCAAACTATCCTTTTGAGATTCTAAACTTTGCTTTCGTTCCTGTAATTCCTTAACAGCACTCAATTCTCGTAACTTATTACTGACTTCTTTTTTAAATGTTTGATAACTTTCCAACTCTTGATTTATTTCCGTTTGACGGGTGTTGATTTTCTCTATTTCCAGTTCTTGCTTTTCTTTTTGAGTTAATAACTGTTTAGTTTCCGCGTCACCAATATGTTTTAAATCAGTTTCTAAAGTTTTTTTAGCATCTTTCAGGTGTTTAATAGAAAGTTCAATGACTTCCACACCCAAAAAAGTTCTAATAGCTTCAGAAATTTCCGCTTTATTATCAGAACGGACAATTTCCTCAATGCGTTCACCGTCAAAGAAAAAATATTGATGTAAACTTGCTGGTAAAATCTGAGTAATAATTTCCTCCGCTTGTTGAAGGGGAAAATACCATTTTCCATCATCTCCAGCAACTTGAATTTTCAACTGAGTTTTCCCAGCTTCAATAAAATCACTTTCATTTTTATAAACCCGACAACCACGAGTAGCACGATAACGATTACTTTCATGTTCCCAACCAACTTCCACCCAACATTCTACAGGTTGACTAGGTTGAGATTCCGCAATTGCGCGTTTATTTACTAACTGTTCTGTTGACGCAAAAGCCGCACTAAATTTTTCATATAAAACCCAAGTAAACGCATTTAAAATACTAGTTTTACCCGCACCATTACTACCATAAATCATCGTAGTATTTCTAACATCTCCACCAGCTAAAGTTATTTCGGGAGTTTTCCCATAAAAAGAACGAAAATTACATAATTTAAGAGAAGTTAGCTTCATTGCACCGCTTCCTTCACAATAGTGAGAATATCATCATTAATATGACCTTTGCTTTTTCTATCTAATCTGCTTTTCTCCAATCTCCATACCTTCTCAATAATTTGCTTTACCTCAGGAGGTGCGTTAGTAATTGGTTCTTGAACATTTTCAATATTTGATTCTGATATCATTTCAATACTGCAATAGATTTATTTTCTATTTTAACCAGTTCTGATCCTATTTTTATCTATCTGCACTCATCCCATTCCACTTGATATAATCGGTTACACAACCAGCTTTTGGTTCATTACAAATTTTAACGCAGTCGGAAGCCAGCCAGAAACCAGCCAGAAACCAGCCAGAAACCAGCCAGAAGCCAGCCAGAAACCAGCCAGAAACCAGCCAGAAACCAGGGAATAAATTCCCTGTCTAATAGCTCAAGTCGGTTAAAACCGACTATTATGGCGGTACGCACTTAGATGAAATAGATAATTGACTAGAAAATCTATACACTAAAATACTTTCAAGTCTGTTGCCTGCTATATCAAATTCCAGTTAAAATGAAAATCGTACCCTAGCTTTAGGAAAACTAACCATGACAGTTACTATTGCTAAATGGAGTTTAGACGACTATCATCGCATGATTGAAATTGGCCTTTTAGCTGGTCGTCAAGTTGAACTACTAAATGGAGAAGTTATCAATATGGCACCGGAAGGACCAGAACACGCGCAAATTAATACTGACTCTGCTGAATATTTGCGGAAATTACTCGGTTCAAAAGCACTGGTAAGAGATGCAAAACCGATTACAATACCTAATAGCAATTCAGAACCAGAACCAGATTTAGCAATAGTTGAACCACTGCGGGCTATTTATCGCAGTCATCATCCTTATCCTGAAAATATATTTTGGTTAATTGAATATTCTAAAACTACCCTAAGTAAAGATTTAGAGATAAAACGCAAAACATACTCAGCAGCATTAATTAATGAGTATTGGGTAGTAGACTTAAAAAATCAACAATTAAAAGTATTTAGAGAACCAATAAATGGTAATTATTCTAGAGAATTAACCTTTACTTGCGGTGAAATATCTCCTTTAGCATTTCCAGAAATTAAAATTTCTATTCAACGGTTACTACAAGGATTTTAACAATTTATGAGGAAAGCATCAGTAATTCTTCTTTGTTCTCACGAGGAATTTTTCTACTATTCCCTGTAAGACAAGCTGTGCCATTTCTTTATTGTTTTCCAATGGTGTCCGAGAAGGTGATGGATATGAAGTATCGGTAGTCTCTTTTCCATATTCATACTCTACCGTAAGCGACTGACTTTTCATGTTAACGGTATATTGCCCATTATAACCTGTTCCATCAATTTCAATGCTTACATCTGCTGTTAGTAGCTCAGGCATTTAATAACCTCTTTTTTACTATTGATCCACTAAAATCCAATATAATGCGAGGTAAAGCAAAACGTTGTAACAAATGCAAAGATTCTGGTGTCATAGTCATAAACACTCCTAATTTATTATACAGGATTTATTCATACTGCCCATCATCTACTAAAGTGCCATAATAATCAGATATATCTCCGTGATCAGGTGGTTCTTCATAGGAATCACTATATTGATTTTCTTCTTGAATATCGTTTAATAAAATATAATTTTCATCATCTGGTAAATTACTCCATAACCCCATTTTGAAGTGGCTATCAACTAGAACCGAACGGGTTGGTATTTCTAAGTTAGAATACATAATAGATATTTCTTTTAAAAGGTAAAAAACATCTTTAATCTGTTTTTCTAAAATCAATTTTTCTGCACGAGATATGATATATGGATATATGATAGTGTAATCTCATTTGTTGAATACTGATATTTCTTCCAATCATCAGTTTCTAAGTAAGTAGGTTAGCATTGAAAATCGTCGTTATGGCAAGGCAAGAGGCACTCATGCAAGAGGCAAGAGTGAAGAGGGTTTGGGCGATTTTACTTTTCTTTACACAAATTGGTTTTATTGTGTTCACCTACTTAATAACAATTATTCTCTTTACTCTCATAAAAAATAATTAATGCAAATAATTTGCCTAGTAATAAATGTAAAGATTGTAAGGTCATAATTAGACAATTTAGGCTTATTCCTATGAAAATCAACAGATTCGGCAGAATCATCAAATTTTGAATTTAAATTGTTTTGGGGTTGACTTGCGCCGCTAGGCGTGATATTATGATAATGGGAATCTGTATCTTCATAAAAATTTCATCACCACTCCATTATACTAATATAGCACATCGCTGGCGATGTTGCAAGCCAACCCCGAAAAAAAAATTTCGCGCCAAATATAAAAGAAATTGTGTAAAATCGGATATTACGATCAAGCTAGATCATGGATTTTCAACTCCAAGCACCCTTTATCCCTACCGGTGATCAACCACAAGCGATCGCACAACTTTCTGCTAGTATTCAAAAAGGAAATCATTATCAAACATTACTCGGTGCCACAGGAACGGGTAAGACGTTTTCCATAGCCGCAGTCATTGAAAAAGTTGGCAGACCCACGCTAGTATTAGCACATAATAAGACCTTAGCCGCCCAGTTATGTAACGAACTGCGGGAGTTTTTTCCTCATAATGCAGTTGAGTATTTTGTCAGTTATTACGATTACTATCAGCCGGAAGCATACCTTCCCGTTACTGATACTTATATAGAAAAAACATCAGCAATTAATGAAGAAATAGATATGTTACGACATTCCGCTACCCGTTCCTTATTTGAACGCAAGGATGTGATTGTTGTAGCTTCAATTAGTTGTATTTACGGTTTAGGAATGCCGGCGGAATACCTGAAAGCCGCAATTCGTTTACAATTAGGAATGGAAATTGATCCCCGTCAAGTTTTAAGGGATTTAACAGCAGTCCAATATACTCGTAATGACATCGAAATGGGGAGAGGAAAATTTCGAGTTCGGGGTGATGTTTTAGAAATTTCCCCTGCTTATGAGGATAGAATTATCCGCGTGGAATTTTTCGGTGATGAAATTGATGCAATTAGATATGTTGATCCTGTTTCTGGGGAAATTCTCCACAGTTTAGAAGCCGTCAATATCTATCCTGCGCGTCACTTTGTTACACCCAAAGAAAGAGTAGAAATTGCTTGTGCAGATATCGCTGATGAATTAAAACAGCAACAATTAACATTAGAATCAATGGGTAAATTAGTCGAAGCGCAACGCATTGATCAACGCACCCGTTATGATTTGGAAATGTTACGAGAAGTGGGATATTGTAACGGCGTAGAAAATTATTCCCGTCATTTAGCCGGAAGACAAGCGGGAGAACCTCCAGAATGTTTAATTGATTATTTTTCTAAAGATTGGTTATTAGTAATAGATGAATCTCATGTTACTGTTCCCCAAATTCGGGGAATGTATAACGGAGATCAAGCTAGGAAAAAAGTATTAATTGATCATGGTTTTCGGCTTCCCAGTGCGGCCGATAATCGTCCTTTACAAGCGGAAGAATTTTGGCAAAAAGTTAATCAATGTATTTTTGTTTCTGCGACTCCAGGAAATTGGGAATTAGAAATTTCTGAAGATAATATTATTGAACAGGTAATTAGACCAACGGGAGTAATTGATCCAGAAATATTTGTGCGTCCCACGGAAGGACAAATTGATGATTTATTAGGAGAAATAAAAGATCGAGTTGACCGTCAGGAAAGAACTTTAGTTACTACATTAACTAAACGCATGGCGGAAGATTTGACGGAATATTTAGCAGAAAGGGGAATTAAAATCAGATATTTGCATTCAGAAATTAATTCTATTCAACGCATTGAGATATTACAAGATTTGCGAAATGGGGTTTTTGATGTGTTAGTCGGTGTCAATTTACTGCGAGAAGGTTTAGATTTACCTGAAGTTTCGTTAGTTGCAATTATGGACGCAGATAAGGAAGGATTTTTGCGGACTGAACGTTCTCTAATTCAAACTATTGGACGCGCAGCACGTCACATTAGAGGAAAAGCAATTTTATATGCTGATAAAATGACAGGAAGTATGATTAAAGCTATTGATGAAACTGATAGAAGGAGAGGAATTCAAACGGCTTATAATAAACTGCATGGAATTACACCCCAACCGATTATCAAAAAATCTACTAATTCGATTTTATCATTTTTAGATGCCTCTCGGCGGTTAAATGCAACTGATTTAAAAATGGTTGATGAACATTTAGATGAAATATCATTAGAGGACATTCCAGAGTTAATTACTCTGTTAGAAAAACAAATGAAGGAAGCAGCGAAGAAGATGGAATTTGAAGAGGCTGGAAAATTGCGCGATCGCATTAAACATCTTCGAGATAAAATGTTAGGTAAATCATAATTAATCTCATGACAGCAATAACAACTAAAGTTGAATACGGGGCGAAAGGAACTAATATTCGTTTTGTTGTCACCTCAATTCCTACTAATAGGATGTCTCCGAGTGAAGTTTATACCCAGAAATATTGTCCTAAAGAATAACAAAAGGTTTTATTGAGTGGAAATTCTGACGACTTTGGACAAAAGAGATTAAACAAATATTGCAGCAAGCAGATATACAAAAATATTTTGTCAAGATGGGAGATTTTTTAGGTTGGTTGCAGTCACAGCTTTAATTAATTATTGGGTAATAGACAAAAAGCCTACTGCTGAGGATATATATCCTCGACTTCTTGAATAAGTTGAGAATCTTAGTCTTAAAAATTTGAATCCCAGTGAGGATTTGTCAAACTGGTGAAAATATGATCTTCCCATTTACCATTAATCATTAAATAATCCCTAGCATATCCTTCGACTACAAAACCAACTCTTTTAAGAACATTACCACTGCGGCGATTATGTGGCATATAATTAGCCATGATGCGGTGAAGATTTAATTCTTCAAAAACATACTCAGTGGCAATAGAAAGGGCTTCTGTCATGTAACCATAACCTTGTGCGGATTGAGCCAAACTATATCCTAAATTGCAAAATTGCGCCGCATTATAAACAAAGTTGCTAAAATTAGCAGTTCCAATCACTTTTCTAGGCTGGTTTTGCAGATAAATAAATAATTTTAATGAATAATTGTTAAAAAATTCCCAGAAACTCGTTTCTACTTGATACTGCCAATAATCGGGGGTAAAAAAATTTTCATCCCATTGGGGATAAAATGGGGTAAGATGTTCTTTATTTTCAGTAAAATATTCGAGTATATAGGGAATATCCTCCATTACTGCCATTCTTAATAATAGGCGATCGCTTGTAAGAATTGGTGGTTCTGAACTCATATACTCATATTCAAATTTAAATATTTTGTATCAGCTATACTAATGGGAAATTAAGCAAAAAGACTACAAAAAGGATAATAACAGTGGGAATACGCTACGATTGGCAACCAACAGAGATATTAACGATATATAATACACCATTCTTAGAGCTAATTTATCAAGCTGCTACTACACATCGTCAATATCATCATCCGCAACAAATACAAGTTTGTAAGCTTATCTCTATTAAAACCGGTGCTTGTCCAGAAGATTGCGGTTACTGCGCTCAATCTTCCCGCTACAAAACCGAGGTAAAACCCGAAGCACTGTTAGAAAAAGAAACGGTGATAAATATTGCCAAAACAGCTAAAGAAAGCGGTGTAAGTCGCGTTTGTATGGGTGCTGCTTGGCGAGAAGTTCGGGATAATTCCCAATTTGAGGAAGTTCTGGATATGGTTAAGGACGTAACTGGCATGGGTTTAGAGGTATGCTGTACCTTGGGAATGTTGACAGAAAACCAAGCCAAGCGGTTAGAGGATGCGGGATTATATGCTTATAACCATAATCTTGACACCTCAGAGGAATATTACAGCACTGTGATTACGACTCGAACTTATAGCGATCGCCTGAATACAATTGCCAATGTTCGCCAAACTAATGTTACCGTATGTTCGGGCGGTATTCTCGGTTTAGGGGAAAATGTGAGCGATCGAGTTGGAATGTTACATACTCTTTCTAATTTACAACCTCACCCCGAATCTGTACCCATCAATATTCTTTCCCAAGTTCCCGGTACACCTTTAGAAAATCAACCAGATGTCCCCATTTGGGATGTAGTGCGGATGATTGCGACTGCGAGAATTATTATGCCTAAATCTGACGTGCGGTTAAGTGCGGGGAGAGCGAGACTTTCCCAGGTAGAACAGGCTTTATGCTTTATGGCTGGCGCAAATTCCATCTTCTCCAGCGATGATAACAAAATGTTGACGGTGACAACTCCCTGTCCTGATTATGATGCTGATAAAGAAATGTTGAACTTGCTAGGTTTGGAAATGCGTCCCCCATTTCAAAAGTAGGAAAAAACACCAACTCCAGCGATGATATAACAGTTGAAAATTACCTCTCCCTGACTGGGAGAGGACTCGAATATGCTAGAATTTAGGATGAACTTTAAGCAGGTGATGAAGATGACACAATCCACACCCCAAAGAGTTGTCCGTCGTGGTCGAGTATTTCCCGAAATTCAGTGGACTGATGAACAAAAAGCTGAAGATAGAGCTAGAAGACAGGCATTTTCTGAGCGTTGTTGGGTAATTTTTGAGCGTTTAAAACCAGAAATATTAGATAAATATTATGGTTGGTATATTGCTATTGAACCTGATAGCGGTGATTATTTTATTGATCAAGATAAGGAAGTAGCCAGTAAAATGGCCAGAGAAAAGTATCCTCATGTTATTCATCATATTTATGGCATTAATGAAACGGGAGTTAGTGGCAGAATATGATTGAGGGCAGATTTGGAGAAAATGGACAAGTTTATTTTGAAATTAATTTAATTGAACCTGTAATATATCATTGAATATACGATTAAAACACCTTCTGTAAAGAATACTCACTTAAAGTTTTGAACCAAAATTTTAAATAGCTTCATAAATTAAAAGACTATGTATATACGAAAAGTAGAAATTAAAAATTTGTGGGGAAATAATTATTCATGGACACTCAATCAAGACGTAAATGTTTTGATTGGCAAAAACGGTTCAGGGAAATCAACAATACTACAAATGCTGAACGAAGCAGTTCAGCCAATTGAAGACAGTCAACTTAATTTTAGGTTATTTGATCCTATTGATGAAATTATTATCGAATTAGAAGATGATATTGTCATTAGAGTTGATAGTGAAAATAGAAGTATCACAGGTAATAAAGAAGGCATCAATTACACATTAAATACATCATTTATTAATACTTTTGATGTTGTAGAGAAAAGTTTAGATCCAACTCTCACACTACTCGATTACGAATTGGACAAGTTAAAATTGGAATTTGTGACTTATCAAAGAGATTTATCAAATCAAGTAGAAGCAGCATTTAAAGAAAATGATAGAGAAACACGACTAAATAAATTAGCTAAAATCGAAGCTATATATGAGCCTAAAAGAATATTTATTGAAATCATAAATGAACTATTTGAGCATACAGGAAAAGAATTTGATGAAAAGGAATTTCACTTTATAAAGTCAGGTATTCAAAACCCCATATTACCCAAAAATCTGTCATCTGGTGAAAAACAAATACTGCTTATTTTATTAAAAACATTACTGCAAGATAGAAAAGAATATATATTATCAATGGATGAGCCAGAAATATCATTACATATTGATTGGCAAAGAAGTTTAATTAAACATATCAGAAAAATCAATCCCAATTGCCAAATTATTATCACAACCCATTCACCCACTATTTTTTATCAAGGCTGGATTGAAAAAACAACTAGAATTGAAGAAATCAAATCTGTTATTGACTTAGCAACAGAAATTCCTACAATTATAGAAAAAACCATACAATTACAAGGACGTGTACAAAAAATAAAACATGATTTTAATAGTTTTTCAGGCAGTAGATTTACTAAACTTTATCAATTTAATAGACAAATTAAAGCGTATACTTCATTTACAAAAGATGAATGTCTGGAATTGTTGGATTTTCTTGCAGAAAATCAGATTGACCCTGATGTAATCACATTTACTACTCTTATTTCTAAACTGAATAATTATCATGATGCAAAATACATTTTTGATTTAATAGAAGCAGAAACTTATACAAAAGTATCTCATGTCAAGCCTAATGACATTACACTTAACACCTTGATAAAAAAAGTTAATAACGTGGAAGAAGGTTTGGAACTTATTCAAAATATAAGTAATAACGAAAAACTGCAATTATATCCTGATATAATCACTTTCAGCACTTTATTGGGGAAAGCTAAAAATACGGATGAAATTAATTTGCTGGAAGAAATGCGAGAGTATTATAAAATAAAACCAAATTATAGATACTTAAATAAATTAAACTTCAAAAAGTAATATGATGAGAGATCAAGATTATCAAATGTTGGCGGAAAGAATGGTAGAAGATGCCTTTATGAAAGGTTGTGATCTTTCTGTATTAGTTGAAGATATTTATGATCAAAGATTTTGGGAATGTATTATTGAAAATGTAAAACCAGATTTAAAAGATAAAATTGATTTTCCAAATCCTACTCCAGAGGGAACTCGCGGAAAAAGTATTTTGAAAAAGTTTAAAAATTGCGTCAGTAAAAAAATTATTATTTGCGTTGATAGTGATTGCGAATACTTGTATGATCATAACGTTTGGTATATTGCTGAATATATTTACCACACAGTTGTTTATAGTAAAGAAAATTTCCAATGTCATCATTTATCATTACATCAAATACCAAAGGATTTGACCAATGAACGGTATGATTTCAAGAGTTTGTTGGAAAAGATTTCTCTGATGATTTCTCCAATATTTTATTTTTGGTTCTATTTTAAAGAAAATAACTTCAAAGATTTTGATAATCTTATAAGCAATGAAAAATTTGCAACCATTTTAAGTTTTAAAGGTACTCAATTTGAGACTCTTGGAGATGAGAACCTTTTATATCAGAGTATTGAGGATAGAGTGAAAGCTGAATTGCAAAATCTTAAAATTTTAATGGGTGAAGGTTGGTATGACGCAACTTTTGAAAATGATATTCCTGAAATAAGAGAACGATTAAAAGAAAAATCTTCCATACAGGAAGAAAGAATTTTAGACTTTTATTATGGACATAGTGTATTAGAAGAATTTGTTCAACCTTTTATGATAAAAATTATTGAAATATTGAAGAATAGAAAAATAGAGGAAGTAAGGCAGACTCTAAGTGCAGCCCCAGAAAAAGTTATTAACGAAACAATTAATCGGATTGAAAATATTGCAAGAAAAGATATTGACACTAAATTGAGTGACAGTTTTAAATATCTTATTGATCGTAATATTGATCAGAATATGGAAAAAATTAAAGAAAAATTAGCCAAAGAACTGAATTAGTTTTGTTACTGTTATAGAATGAAGACAGACACGATATTTTACACATTACTGCAAAATCTCCCCAGTGTTTTATTTGAACTGCTAGAACAGCCCCCCACACTAGCTTTGCTTCTGTTCAACCGCTTGCAACTCAAATTTCTATAAAATCTTTACCAATACCTATTTTTGATTTTCAATTTCAACAGCATATTAATTCAAAATTGCTCGAAAGTTTTGATTTAAAACTAAAATCCAAACAACTCCTAGAAATTGCTAAAATAGGAGTAGAAAAAGCCATTGAAACCGATGAAGCAACAGCTACAGATTGGATAAATCAACAATTGGAAAATTTAGGAATTGATATCAACAATGGAGGAGAAAATAAAAATTAATGCTGATGTCATTTATAATAGAATTATAGCCTAGTAGTAGAGGTGAAACAATGACCATTGAACAAGCTGTTTTAGAGAACTTGCGAGAGTTACCAACCGATAAACAACAAGAAGTTTTAGATTTTATTCAATTTCTCAAACATAAACTATCACAAATAAAAGAACAAGTACAGGAAAAACCATTACAGAATAAAGGAGATAGCTTTTGGGAAGGGGTTTTAAGGTTTCGAGAAACAATTGAAAGAGAAGGAATTGAATTTACAGATGAAGATTTTGCAAATCTTAGAGATCGTAGTCCAGGACGCGAGATTGATTTATGACAGTTCGCTTTTTACTAGACTCTAATATTATCTCCGAACCGAGTCGCCCAATTCCCAATACTCAGGTTTTAGATCAATTAAATCGCTATCGTTCAGAAGTAGCAGTAGCAAGTCTTGTTGTTCATGAAATCCTTTATGGCTGTTGGCGTTTACCAGCATCTAAACGCAAGGATTCTTTATGGAAATACATTCAAGATTCTGTGTTTGATTTGCCTGTGTTTGATTATGATCTCAAAGCTGCAAAATGGCACGCACAGGAAAGAGCTAGATTATCGAAAATTGGTAAAACGCCTGCTTTTATTGATGGACAAATTGCCAGTATTGCCTTCTGCAATGACTTGATTTTATTAACAAATAATGTGGCAGATTTTCAGGATTTTGAGGATCTGATAATTGAGAATTGGTTTATTAAATGAGGGACTAACTGTAGAACAAATTGCTCGGATACTTGAGTTAGAGATCGAAGTTGTGAAAACTTGCAATCAAAAAGCAAAGTAATCAATAGACATTTGATAATCTGATTGAAACCGATACCTAAACCCACATAAAGTGGGTTTAATTAGCGTCTAATTGTAGGTTTACAGTATCTTAGCTACGCGTAGACCAAATAGCAAGCCTACAGCTACACCCATAAACACGCCTAGAAAGACAATATATTCAACTACAGCCATTTGTTTTGCTCCAGATTAGTTACTTATTTCTATTCAATCATCAATAATTATTAAAGGGAACAGGGAATAGAAAAGAGGTTGTCAACTTGGGGTAAAATACCCAGACGAGTGATTATATTAAGGTTGGGGAATGACTTCTGTAATTAAAGTAGATATACCAGAAAAATCTTATGATATTACCATTGCACCTGGGAGTTTAGATCAACTAGGTGAACAAATGGCGAGTTTGAAACTAGGTAAGAAAGTATTGCTAGTTTCCAACCCGATGATATTTAAATATTATGGCGAAAGAGCGATCGCATCTTTAAAAAATGCCGGTTTTGAAGTTGTCAGCTACAACCTACCCCCCGGAGAACGCTACAAAACCCTCAACTCCATTCAAAAACTCTACGATATCGCCCTCGAAAATCGCCTAGAACGCTCCTCCACAATGGTCGCCTTGGGTGGAGGTGTTATTGGTGATATGACAGGCTTTGCCGCCGCCACATGGCTCAGAGGCATCAATGTTGTGCAAGTTCCTACCAGTCTTCTCGCAATGGTAGACTCAGCTATTGGTGGTAAAACCGGCGTAAATCATCCTTATGGCAAAAACTTGATTGGTGCATTCCATCAACCCAGTCTAGTTTTAATTGACCCAGATGTCTTAAAAACCATCCCAGCAAGGGAATTTCGGGCAGGAATGGCAGAAGTGATCAAGTACGGGATCATTTGGGACACCGAATTGTTTACTCAACTAACAGCAAGTAAACACCTTGACCAACTTCGCTATGTAAAATCCGACCTGATAAACAGCATATTAACTCATTCCTGTCAAGCAAAGGCAGATGTTGTCAGCAAAGATGAAAAAGAATCTGGACTCAGGGCAATTTTAAATTATGGTCATACTATCGGTCATGCAGTAGAAAGCTTAACCGAATATCGTCTTCTCAAACATGGTGAAGCTGTGGGTATTGGTATGGTAGCAGCAGGAGAAATTTCTGTAAAATTGGGACTTTGGGAAAAAGCAGACACAGAGAGTCAAAATGCCTTAATTAAAAAAGCAGGTTTACCCACCCAAATACCCGCAAATTTAGATGTTGAAGCAATTATTGATGCTTTGCAATTAGATAAAAAAGTTAAATCTGGTAAAGTCCGCTTTATATTACCAACTCAAATTGGTGCAGTCAAAGTTACCGACGAAGTACCAACGGAGATAATTAGAGAAGTATTAATAGCGAATAGGAGTCAGAAGAAAGAATAATAATATTTTTCTCCTCTGCCCCCTCTTCTCTATACTGGTAAAGGTGCCATACCGTTTAATTGCCGAGCAGCATTGATGCAAACTGGGCAATCACAGCCAAATAACTTGATTGCTAAATCACTTTCTGCATCACTGAATTCTAATTCTTTAGGGTTATTAGTTTGCGCCTGTGCTACTTGAATGGGCGATTTCGCAACAGATACAGGAGTATTACTCACCTGTATACATACCATTTTCGGAGTTGCTGTATGGGGAGAAAGGACACAAGATTTATGTGTCCCACCAGCGTCAATTGTTTGACTAGCATGAGCAGGTCTAGCCATCATCACCATAGATAACATGGATGTAAACAATACGGGGCTAGAAATCAAAGTTAAAATAAATCTTTTGTTCATGTACTGTTAAAAACCTTGTCATTAAGGAAATAAACCAATTTATCTTTTCCGACAACTGGGTTGTTAATCAGTCTATCTTATCGAAGAAGAAGCTAAAGGCATAAAAGAGATGTCTAAGCTGTTCCGCATTTAAATTATACTCAAAACGGCTAGAACTTGGACTTTTTTATAATATAACGAACAGGCTCAAAACCTCTCCAATCATAAAAGCTGCTCCTTTTCCCTCCCTTCTAGGGGCTTCTAGGGGAGGGTCAGGGAGGGGTGCGGGGAGGGGTTTACAAGAGGGTTCCATATTTGGTTAAATTATAAACCGTTTGCAGTATATATAACCTCAATAAGTCTAAGTATTGTCGGGTGGGCATCCCTTACTATGTTATTGGTGTCCGTAATTTATGATAGCCACTTAAAATTTTTCAGCTATCATTTATGATTCGGTAAACAATATAAAAAAGCAGCTATGACAATGGATGATACATTTGACACCCCAAATCAATCCTTATCTATCCCTAAAGTCAATATTTTGACCATGTTCCGGCTAGGATTGTTTCAAATGGGCTTAAGTATGATGGCTATCTTGACTCTGGGGGTACTTAACCGAGTCATGATTCAGGAAATCGCAATTCCGGCAACTATAGGCAGCTTAGTCTTAGCAATCCCTTATTTTATCGCCCCCACAAGGATTTTATTTGGGCAAATGTCCGATGCTAAACCGTTATTAAGTTATCATCGCACGGCTTACGTCTGGATAGGAGCAGGAATATTTGCGATCGCAGCATTTTTAGCGGTACAAGTAATTTGGCAGTTAAATGCCGCTAATATTGCTGATACGTGGGTATGGACTACCCAAACAATTGGTTGGACAGCCGTTCTCAGTTTAGTTTTCGCAGTTTATGGACTGGCCATTTGTGCTAGTGGGACAAATTTTGCCGCTTTATTAGTTGATATCTCCGAAGAAGACAACCGTTCCCAAGTTGTTGGCATTGTTTGGTCAATGTTAATGGTAGGAATTATCGTTGGTGCAATTATTAGTTCTAGCTTATTGAAACAACTAACCACAAATGCACCTATAGAAACTTTACAAGCGGCAATTAATCGTCTATTTGTGATTGTTCCCAGCATAGTTTTTTGTTTAGCAATTATTGCCACTGTGGGTGTAGAAAAAAAATATTCCCGGTTCTTAAATCGTGTCAATAGAGGAAATCGAGAAGATGGTATTACCTTAAAAGGTGCTTGGAAAATCTTAACAGCTAGTCCGCAAACAGGATTGTTTTTCACTTTTTTATTAGTGATGACTATTAGCTTGTTTATGCAAGATCCGATATTAGAACCTTATGCAGGGGAAGTATTTAAAATGCCCTTAGCAGAAAGTACCAAACTCAACGTTTTTTACGGGACAGGGATATTAATTTCCTATGGAATTACAGGTTTTTTCATTGTCCCCCGTTTGGGTAAAGCGCGAACTATCAAATTAGGTTGTATTTTAGTCGCATTTGCTGCTTTATTAATCGGGTTTTCCGGATTTTCTGCAAATCCATCTGTACTGAAACTAACTTTAGTTTTATTTGGTTTAGCGACTGGTTTTGTTACCACCGCAGCAGTTACTTTAATGTTAGACTTAACAATTGCTGAAGCCGCAGGGACATTTATTGGTGCTTGGGGACTCGCTCAATCTCTCTCTAGAGGCTTTGCAACTGTGATTGGTGGTAGTGTTTTAGATTTGGGACGCAAGTTATTACCAGATAATTTAGTATTAGCTTACGGGTTGGTATTTGGATTAGAAGCGGTGGGAATGTTAGTATCAATTTGGTTTTTGAATCGTGTCAATGTCACAGAATTTAAAACTAACACCAAACAAGTTTTAGCCTCTATTCTCGAAAGTGATTTAGATAATTAACAAATGAAAAATTGATTTTAATGGACTTGAATATTTAGCGCGAGAATTGATTACTAAGGAACGCAAATTTAATAACCTGCAATTCTGAGTTAACGTAGAATGGTGCGTTACGCTGTCGCTAACGTCGCTAACACACCCTACTTTTGCACTTTATTTAATTCACATTCCTAAACGAGTTTTGTTTCTTCAAACTAAGGCTTTTAGTAAAGCTTGCAGTTTAAGTTGCACTTCGGCAAATTCCTTTTCTGGTTCTGAACCAGCAACAATACCTGCACCTGCATAAAGTCTAGCATAATTACCATCAATTAAAGCCGAACGAATTCCCACAATAAATTCACAGTTTCCTTCTCCGTCTACCCAACCTAAAGGCGCTGCATATAAACCTCTTTCAAAACTTTCATGACGGCGAATTTCTGCACAAGCCATATCCCTATCTGCACCTGCAACTGCTGGAGTAGGGTGCAGTTTAGCAACGATTTGCAAAGGGTGAATATTAGTCGGAACTACTGCACTAATTGGTGTCCATAAATGCTGAATGTTAGATAATTGTCGGAGTCTGGCGGCTAAAACTTGAGGTGATAAATTTAGTTGATATAAATGTTGAGTAATAAAATCTAGGACAAGTTTATGTTCATGTTTTTCCTTAGTATTATTAACTAAATTGTTAGCATTTGCAGCATCTTCTGTAGGTGTTTTTCCTCTGGGTGCTGAACCTGCCAAAGCATCAGTAATTAACTGTTGTTTGTGAATACTAATTAATCGTTCTGGACTCGCACCAATAAAGTTTTGTCCTTTACCATTACTGGTAGAAAATATATAACAATTAGGATGTGACTGACGCAGGTTATTTAAAGATTGTAATAAGTTAAAATCATGATTAGCACGAACATCTAAGGTGTCTGCTAAAACAATTTTACTGAGATGATTAGACTGAATTATTTTTAATACTGATGAGACTGAAGTTTTAAATTTATCACCATCTTTGGTTATTTTTTTATATAGATTTAAAGGAAATGTATCAACTTTCAGAGAATGATTTTCCAAAACTCTAATAATTTCTAAATGGTGTTGTAAATTATCTAATATTTTGGTAACATTGACAGTAGAATTAATAATTGTATTCATTACTAATGTACAGCAATTATTTTTTAAAGCTATTTGCCAAACAGGTAAAAAAACTGTAGCAGGAGGAAATGGATAATTGGCTTTTTCGTGCTGGTCAAAAAAACTGAAAGTACAAAAAAACCGCGGTTGAGAAAAAATCTCATTTTGGTGAGAGATAGGAATGATATTTTTGAGACAATTTTTAATAAATTCTTCTGATTTTGTAAATCTGTCTTTACCAAAAATTTCTAATTTATCTACAGTATCAATTCCGGCTATTGCTTCACCATTACTTCTATTTTCAAAATAAAAATTTATGGCGTTTTTCTGATTAAATTTATCTAAAACTAGTAAAGGATCAACTAAGCCAATTTCTAGAGAAATACTCGCAATTTTACTATAATTATGGCGACGGCAATTTTCCTGAATCTCTAATAGTAATTGATTGAGATATTTGTAGTCTACAAAGGTGTGGCTGCGACATGGTGAAATTGTCATGGATGTATAAGTTAATTTTTATTAAGTTATCTTCCTAAAATGTAATAAATCATGGTGATATTTTTATAGGTACTCCCTTCCCCACTAGAAGAATATAGATTAAATGAACCACGTATCCCTGACGGGATATAGGAGCGTTCGCGAAGCGTCTCGTTAGAGATAGAACGCGAAGGAAGAAGGAAGAAGGAAGGAAGAAGATAGCTAATCTTATCCTGGGAAGGGAGTAACATAATTCAGTCACCATTAATCAGCATAGACTTGACTAGTACAGCATGGCGTAAATGAAGCAACTATTTAAAATAAAGGAAAAGTCTATTTCATCAGACTTTTGACTTCTACTCTGCGGGACTAGGTTCTGGGATTAATTCTATTTTGACTGCAAAATGGCAGGTTATGAACCTATAAGCACAAAATTAACATTTTTTGGTAATTTACAAAAATGAAGCGATTTTAGATTGATTACACCCACAAGGGTAGGATCTAAACTAATAAACAATCCTGGCGTTGCTGATTTGATGTGTGAAAATGATTTTTGATCATATCCAAACCCTTGTAGAGACGTTCTATGGAACGTCTCTACATTTAAATTCATACCTAGTTTCAGCAACGCCACAATCCTATATCTCTAATCTCAAATAACTAGTCAAATTCTCTATAAAATTATAAAATACGGCTGATGTGAATTAAATGCTGAAACCCTTGTAATACCGTTTATAATTCTGGAATTATCGTTTTAGGTAAATCTGGACAACCTAATAAAACGACAAAATTTTCAACTCACATAAGGCGTAAAATTTAACTGATAACTAAAATTCTGGTAATTTAACTAATCATAACTGATGACTTCAACTCAAATTTCACCGTCTCAAGCTAAACTATGGATAGCGGCAATTAAACCGCCAATGTACAGTGTTGCTATTATGCCGATTTGGGTAGGTTCTGCTGTAGCATTTAGCGAAACAAAGGTTTTAAATACCACAATATTTTCAATTTTTATTACTGCGGCTATTTTAATTTTAGCCTGGGAAAATATTAGTAATGATGTATTTGATGCCGCAACAGGAATTGATAAAAATAAACATCATTCGTTGGTGAATTTAACTGGCAATAAAACCTTAATGTTTTGGATAGGAAACCTGTGTTTAGGTTTAGGTTTATTGGGGATAATGGCGATCGCATTTTTGCAAAAAGACCCTACAGTTATCGGTATAATCCTCTTATGCTGCGGTTTAGGCTATATGTATCAAGGTCCTCCCTTCCGTCTAGGATACCAAGGTTTAGGCGAAATTCTCTGCTTTTTTGCCTTTGGTCCCTTGGGTATGAGTGCAACCTATTATAGCCAAACTCAAACCTGGTCTATCACCAATTTAGCAGCTTCAGTAATTTTAGGCATTGCTACCAGTTTAGTCTTATTTTGCTCCCATTTTCACCAAGTTGCCGATGACATAGCCGCAGGAAAGAAATCTCCTATTGTGCGTTTAGGAACTCAAACCGGTGCAAAGGTTTTAGTTGGGTTTACTGCGAGTATCTATCCTTTAACTTTACTATTTGTGATCTTGAATATTTTCCCAATTTGGACATTACTAAGTTTCTTGAGTTTACCTTTTGCGGTGAAATTATGTCGCCATATTTTAGAAAATCACAACCTACCAGACAAAGTAAGTAATTCTAAATTCATTGCTATCAATGTTCATTTTCTAAGTTGCTTGTTTTTAGGGATAGGATTTATTCTCGGTTCATGATTTATCAATTTTCCTTTCGTTACCTTAGCCAAAAATTCCCAAATCCCATTATTACTAATCATGGAGTTTGGGAAATCCGCGAAAGCGTAATTATCCGCTTGATTGATGAAAATAATAACGTTACTTGGGGAGAAATTTCTCCCATTTCTTGGTTTGGTTCAGAAACCATAGAACAAGCTTTAAATTTTTGTCATCAACTTCCACAAATAATTACCAAAGAGATAGTTTTTACCATTTCTGATAATTTACCAGCTTGTCAATTTGCTTTTGAATCAGCCTTAATTCTAACCCACGAAGGTAGGTTTTGTCTGTGTAGCCGCCCTAATTCAAATCTCACCTATAGCGGCTTATTACCAGCAGGAAAATCAGCTTTAAATCAATGGTACAATTTATGGGAACAAGGATATAAAACATTTAAATGGAAAATTGCTGTTGATGAGATAAATCAAGAATTAGAAATATTTAATTTACTAATTTCCAGTTTACCAACATCAGCAAAATTACGTTTAGATGCTAATGGTGGACTTACTTGTAAACAAGCTGAATTATGGTTAACAAGGTGTGATCAATTTTTACCCAAAATTGAATTTATCGAACAACCTTTACCACCAGATAAATTTACAGAAATACAGAAATTAAGTAATTCCTCTCTTACACCTATAGCCTTAGATGAATCTATCGCTAATCTCCAACAATTAGAATCATGTTTTCAGCAAGGTTGGCGGGGAATTTTTGTGATTAAACCGGGAATAATAGGTTCACCATTTCGGTTAAGAGAGTTTTGTAAAAAACATCAAATTGACATTGTATTTTCATCTGTATTTGAAACCGAAATTGGTAGACAAGCAGCATTACAATTAGCAGCAGAATTATCTGCCAATAATCGCGCTGTTGGTTTTGGAATTAACCACTTTTTTAAACAACAAGAAGCAAACTGGTTAGAAAATCTATGGAAAAACTTTTAGAAAATATACAGAATCATGATTGGCTAATTTGTGATTATAGCCAAGAATTACCGCAAATAGCAACAGAATTATATTTAAAATTCACCCATTTATCAAATCCAAAAATCATTATTGCAGAAAGATCACCAGTGAGATTTTTAGCCAGTTTTATTGCTGCTTGTGCGGCTAAATGTCCAGTTTTCTTATGTAACCCAGATTGGAGTCAAGACGAATGGGAACAAGTCTTGAATTTAGTTCAACCCAACATAGTTTTAGGAATAGATCATAACTTTCCCAAATCATCAACCACCAATCACCAATTACCAATTTCTAATACTATCATGATTCCTACTGGTGGTTCATCAGGAAAAATTAAATTTGCTATTCATACATGGCAAACATTAACTGCATCTGTGCAAGGATTTACAGAATATTTTTCAATAAATCAAGTTAACTCATTTTGTATATTACCATTATATCATGTAAGTGGATTAATGCAATTTATGCGCTCTTTTACAACAGGAGGAAAATTAGTAATTACCTCATCTAAACTATTAGAAACTTCTCAACTACCGCATATTAATCCAGCAGAATTTTTTATATCTTTAGTTCCTACCCAATTACAAAAAATCCTCCAAAATCCTGAATTAAGCCAATGGCTATCAAAATTTTCCACTGTCCTTTTAGGCGGTGCGCCGGCTTGGGATGAATTATTAGAAAAAGCGAGATTTAATCAGATTAGATTAGCACCCACTTATGGAATGACAGAAACCGCTTCTCAAATTGCAACCCTTAAACCAGATGAATTTTTACAAGGTAAATTCAATAGTGGAAAAATTCTTCCCCATGCTAAAATTATTATTGATAATCAACCAGGAAATATAAATATTCACAGTCAATCTTTAGCATTAGGTTATTATCCCCAACTGTGGGAAAATAAAGATAATTTTGTAGTTGATGATATTGGTTTTTTAGACAATCAAGGTTATTTACATATTATTGGCAGAAATAGCGACAAAATTATTACAGGTGGGGAAAATGTTTACCCAATAGAAATTGAATCAGCCATTAGAAAAACTCAACTGGTAATTGATATCTGTATAATTGGTATAGCGGATAAACATTGGGGACAAGCATTAACAGCCATTTATATTCCAAGCCATCAAAATATTTCTCATCTGGAAATTCAAACCCAATTAAAAAATCAACTTGGTAAATTCAAAATTCCCAAATATTGGATTTCTCTACCAGAATTACCCCGTAATACCCAAGGTAAAATCAACCGTCAACAACTCTACAAAATTGCTGAAGATTTTCTGAAAACCTCCTAGTGGTCTGTCAAATAAATTTTGACGGATAAGAAACGAACCACGTTCGCGGAGCGTCCCGGAGGGATATAGGAACGAAGGACACGAAGGAAGAAGGAAGAAATCAAAATGGCAATGAATGAAACCGTCAATTAGTTCTTGACAGACTACTAGTTATATCACTTCCTCTCTGGACTTTCTTCTCTGTGCACCCTCTGCATCTTTGTGGTTTGTTTCTAACCAATTATTTATGTAATCTGGTAATTCCTGCTTAGTTCTACTACTCACATCAATACAAACGTGCCTAGTAATTGCCTTAGCAACTATTACATCATCTACTATAATTTTATAAGTGATTTCAAATTTATCTAAACCTATTTTTTCTGCTAATAAACTAATAACTACATTGTCACCACAATACATAGGACGCAAAAAATCTACATTAGCATGAACAATAGGAAAACCTACAGATGGATTAGTAAAAAATGACTTAAGATTAATACTAGAAGCAACTAATGAAACCTCATAAGCTTCATGACAGATTTTTAAAATATTGGCAAAATAAACTACTCCAGCCGCATCAGTATCTTGAAATCGTACAGTGTAGTAATATGTAAAAGCCATGTTAAACTTCCTCAATTAAAATTTGCTATAAAAGAATATTTTACTCTATGAAAACAATTCATCCGCGTTTATCCGCGTTCATCTGCGTTCAAACGAACATTCCCTGGTGTGTGAATTTCTCCCAACAAAAATCTGTTAATCTAGCTGTGTCAAGAATTAGTAAAGTAGTCAATGGAAATTAGTAATTTATTTAAAGCTGGTGGTGTGGTCATGTGGCCACTACTATTTTTTTCAGTTGTGGGAATCGCGCTGATTATCGAACGGATTACCTTTTGGATAGGAATTAGTGGTCGTCAAAATCGCGTAGTCAGGCAGGTACTAACTTCCTATCGTCAAGGTAATGTCGTCACGTCTTTGGACATACTACACAAAAATGCTGATTTACCAATTGCGCGAATTTTTTTAGCCGCCTTAGAATTAGAAGAAGCTAACCCAGAAGAATTTCGTTTGGCCTTAGAAAGTGAAGCACAGGCAGAAATCCCCTTATTAAAAAGATTTCAAAACATTTTTGATACAATTATCGGTTTAGCACCCTTGTTAGGACTACTAGGCACAGTTTTAGGTTTAATTGGCTCATTTGCATCATTAAATATTGGTGATGTCGGTGGCACAAAAACAGCCGGTGTCACATCTGGGATTAGTGAAGCCTTAGTATCCACCGCATCAGGATTAGTTGTAGCTATTATTACCCTATTTTTTGCTAATAGCTTTCGCGGAATGTATTTGCGGCAAATAGCTTGGATTCAAGAATATGGTGGTCAGTTAGAATTACTTTATCGTCGTCACTATGAAGGAGTAAAGAATAGGACATCAAATCTTCAGACATCTATTGACATTTTCCGACAA
>JBAXRM010000024.1:0-39260 GCA_037131225.1 Nostocales cyanobacterium ELA583
TAATAACCACCTCAATCACTAAATCAGGGCGTTTTCTATTCGCTCCCAATTCATAAGATTCATCACCTTCTTTTTTGACTTTTTCAAATTCATTTTCTAGGGTGACAGAACCAGTAGGAGTAAAATCTAATTCCAAAAATTCCAAATAAATTTCTACTAAAGAAGCAATACGTTTTTTGATAGTTTCGTGTTTTTTCCCTGGCATTTTCCGAATCTCCAACACTCCATCTAAAAAGGATAACCTTAACCCTGGGCGCTCAATTAGCTGTTCAACAGCTTTAAATTCTCTCCAGGTTAAGTCACTAATTAAAATAGGTTCTGCTTCTCGTTCAATGAGTGTAGTTATCATAATTTAAACCCAAATTTAGAGATTGAATTTTGCTCAACGGGAGATAATATAAAAACAGAGTCTCATGAAAAATATCATGCAAGCATACAAACTCAAAGGAAAAATTGATCAATCTGGTAACTTGCTGATTACCGAACCCGTCAATTTCCCCCCCGGAAATGTGGAAATTGTAGTCTGGACAGCTACAGATACCCTTGATCATACCACAGCCCCAACCAGTGAACCAGCGCCAGAAACACCAAAAAGAAAATCTAGAATCAAAGCATTTCAGGGTTTATTTGAAAATGCCCAACCCGTTCCAGCAGATTTTGATCCAGATCAAGCTAAATGGGAATATTTAAAGGATAAACATAACTTGTGAAAATTTTGCTAGATACTAACATCATTATTGATGATGCCTTGGAAAGAGAACCTTTTTGGGATGCAAATTATCTTTAACTTTTCTGAGGATGAGGAGTTATTAAAAATAGTTATATAATTTTTATCCCTGCTCGAAATTCCCGCAATGCTTGAACATGATTTTCTATATTAATACAACCCATCAATAAATCTACATCTAAACTCGGTAAAAGTTGCGATTTACTAACAGCTTCATATCCCTCATTTCCTAAACTATAAAACAATAATTCATCATTAATCCAAAACCAAACTTCAGGAATTTGTAACCGTTTATATGCTTCCAGTTTATCAATTCCTCCACTACTAATAACCACCTCAATCACTAAATCAGGGCGTTTTCTATTCGCTCCCAATTCATACGATTTATCACCTTCTTTTTTGACTTCTTCTGATTCACTTTCTAGAGTAACAAGTCACTAATTAAAATAGGTTCTGCTTCTCGTTCAATGAGTGTAGTTATCATAATTTAAACGCAAGTATAGAGATTGAATTTATTTTATCTTAAAATTCCCAATCTTCAAAATATTTGCCGATTAGAAAGATGTCTCTGGTACGCTACTACACAAGCAAAGTCAGCCTCCGCGGACTAAATATTTTATATCGTCTGTGTAGCCGTGATTTCTAATCGCTGGTATTTCTACTCAAAAACAGGCGACCAAATTTCAGAAATTGCTACTTCCCAACCAGGTAATAAATCAGGAAGAGTTAAAATATCACCATCTTTAAAAATCACTGTTTCTCCATTAGAAGAAACCTCTACAATTCTTGTTTTGGGATTAATTAAAATGCCAACCTGTGAACCTAAATCCATAAAATCTTGAATCTTTTTTCTGAGTTTATCTAAAGAATCAGTTTTAGATTTTACTTCAACTACTAAATCAGGAACTAATTCTGCATAATCTTCCGTTGATCTTTTGAGTCTATCAGCACAAACAAAAGATACATCAGGCGCACGTAAATCAGAATTTGGTAATCTAAACCCTGCACTAGAACCAACCACACGCCCTAGTTTACGAGGTCTTACCCAATTTCTTAACAAAGCCGCAAACTCAGTCCCCACTTCTTCTGACTCATAACCTGACGGACTCATAATAATAATACTCCCATCTACTAATTCCATGCGATAGTCTGGATATGCTACCTGTATTTCTTCTAGTTCTTTCACTGTAAAAGACATAAGTTTTCTCCTGAAATACTCCGGAAATATTTGACTATATTTAATTATATTTTTGCCGTTTAAACTAAATTCTGATTTTGATTTTTTGCAGTAAACTGTGCAGTTAATTCATCTTTACCGAAATTAAATCAACAACTTAATTTCTGTAGATTCTCCTAATGCTTCATTAACTAAAATCAACTTACCCTGTTCATAAGTTCCTAATTGTTGATTAGCATTGAGGAGTTCAATACCGTAGATTGTGCCATCTTGTGCAATATCTACATTCATTTGTTCACTGACTTGAATTGTTTGCACCTGTCCAGTTTTTTCTTGTAGATAGATATAAGCTATGTTGTATCTCGGATCGTAGGAAATTTTCATGGCTATTTTACCTTTAAAAATATTTAACGATAATAGTAATAACTAACCAATCTTCCCCTTCTGAGACAGCAATTACTTCTACTTTCTTCATAGCATAAAATTTGCCATTCCATTCAGCATTGAAAGAGAAATTACGCTTAAATCCAGTTCTATCAAATTGGGCTGTGAAATTTGCACCACCTTCAACTGTAGCAATAACTTCTTCTTCTGTAGCACCGCGTTCAATTAATCGTGCTTGTGCATGGGGATGCAGCTTGAAATTCATAATGTTGTTTCATTCGACCTACAGAATAACCAGTATTATTCATCATTCCAAATTTCTTCCTTAACTCTCACAGGTAATTTTGCCAAATCAGGCAACTCTATCGCTTCCACATCCATTATTTTATCTTTAATATTAATAGGTATATTAACTGGTTGGCGTTCTTCCATCCAGCAACTAGCCACAGGTAAAGTTTCTTCCAACTCATCTAATGGCCGAGGAATCACCATAACTGCATTTAACTCACCAATGCGTTCCGCTTCAAACATTCCCGCTTCCACAGCTACCGCCACATTAGCCACCGAACCACGAATAATTGCCGTACACAAACCAGCACCAATCTTTTCATAAGATGCTAATTGGACATCAGCAGCTTTAAGCATGGCATCACAAGCACCAACCATAGCGGGAAATCCGCGAGTTTCCACCAAGCCAATTGCTTGATTACTCAAACGGCTGTATCTACCATCTCCCATAAATCTGGTAATTCGGTTAATAGGTAGAATTACATCTAAATTAGGATAAGGACGGGCAATTACCAAACTGGACACCAACTGGCCAAACTGTTCAGCCGTTTGCACACCAGCTTCTACAGCCAAGCGAACATCAGCAATACCACCACGAACAATAGCCGTACAGTGACCACTGCCTATTTTTTCATAGCCAACCAAGTGGACTCCAGCCGACTTTAACATCATGTCAGCCGTGCCAACTATAGCGGGGAAACTGAGGGTTGATACCAGACCCAAAGCAGTATCTTTGAGACTATCACGATGACTTACTGCGTGAATGGTACTCAAAGCGTGTTGATTATATGTTTCCATCTGTTATTTTCCAGTTAAGGTTAAGGATTAGGTTCATGTAGCATCTTGAATTAAAGAGAACTGTCCGCTACGGTTCATACTTCATACTTAACATTTACTCGGAAGAATTGTCAGAGTTTTGGTTATTCAAAGATTGTCTATGAGGAAACAATGTGGTCAACAGCCTATTTATGCTGCTTTGTCCATAAATTTGCGTACCAAAAATATTGTGAGTTTCCAGATCAGACTCACTGGGTTCTAAGTCCTGAGAGCTAGTTTCTGTAGACTCTGGGAGCGTAGTTTCTTCAGATATAGAATCACCAACCACAGCCGTTTCTGACTCTGGAGGAGACTGGCTTTTAGGTGTAGGTGAAGGTTGAGATACAGGCGTAGATTGGTGTTTAAACTCCAGAAACGCTGCAACAGAGAGTTGAGTTGAGGAAATAAATTTTTCCTGTTCCTCTGGTTTCTCCGGTTGAGAATGATTAGATTCTGTTTTTTTAGCTGATTCCTCTGGTTTCTCTATGGGAGGATTAGTAGATTCTGGTTGTGCCGCTAACGGTTCAACAATCTGCCGACTATTATCTCCCAAAATTGAACCGGAGGGAATAACTTGTCCTGGCTCTACGGAACAGTTAAAAACCGTTGTAGCTGAACCAATACAAGCATTAGCCCCAATTTTTCCTTGACCAACCATCAAGAAACCGGCTCCCAGGTTTGCTCCTGCTTCTATTTCTAGAATACCCTCACTTACTTGAAGAATTGACCCCATACCCAGACATACACCGGCACCAATCACGATTGTACTGTTAATAGCTGCTTGGATAATTATCCCCGGAGCTAATACTGCACTGGGATGAATAATCACGTCACCATGAATATGAGAATCAAATCTATCGCCTAGACGTAGCAGCGATACAGACATGGAATTTATTACCTCGGAAGCCGGAAATGGACGATATATCAGGATGTAGGGGCAATCCCCCTGTGGTTGCCCCTCTTGTGGAGTTGCCCCTCTTGTGGAGTTGCCCCTCTTGTAGAGTCAGCAGGAATTTTCTCCCCTGCTCCCTGCTCCCTGCCTCTTTATGGACGTTGAATAATTGCTTCTAATATCCGGCGCTTGGCTTTGGGGTCAGTCCCAACTAAGCGTACATACTCGCCTGGATATTCAGACACACAACCTTCTAAAGCAGCGATCGCTTCTCTTTCAGATTTAGCCTGAATTTGACCCGCAACTGCCCAAGTACCTGTGCGGAAGCGGCGTTGATCTACGTGTTCAACCGCAATTTTTGCTCCACTGGACAGCAGTTGGCGCAATTGATCTACTATTTCCGCACTCAAACGGGTGCTGGTAAGTGTAGCAGTTGCAGTTGCAGAACTTGTACTGGTAAATGATTTTGTGCTACCAGAAACAGCGACTTGTCCATTTGGTCTTTGGATAATTGCTTCCAATACGCGACGTTTAGCTTTGGTATCAATCCCAATCAAACGCACATACTCACCTTGATGGTTGTCAATGCACTCTTCCAAAGCAGAAATAACTGACTGAGCAGAAGTAGATTGAATTGGTTCACAACTGTTCCAAGAACCTGTACGGAAACGACGTTCATCTACGTGTTCTGTGCCAATTTTGTAACCACCTGCCAAAAGTTGACGGATTTGATCTACAGTTTCTGAACTGAGTTTGGCACTACCAACACCATTACCGTTACCATTGCCATTGTAACTGCCAGTAGATACAGTTGCAGGTGCTTTAAAACTAGATGTACCAGCAACTACGCCATCAGGACGTTGAACAATAGTTTCTAATACCCGTCTTCTGCCGCTATCAATACCAAATACACGCACATATTCGTCGCTGTGATCTCTCAAACAAGATTCTAAAGCCGAAACCGCTTCACCTAAAGACCGAGTTTCAATTGCTTGACAACTTTGCCAAGAACCTGTGCGGAAACGTCTTTGGTCTACGTGTTCTGTCCCAATTTTAAATCCTTGTTCTAGTAGATAACGTAATTGATCTACTGTTTCTGCACTTAAGCTATAGCCCACAACGTCACTACTCCTTTCTAATTCTTCAACTTCAATACTTGTATAAGATTTAGCCCCGGAAAGATTGAGTTCATTCCGAATGGGCGCAATACACTTGCTATCCGCAGCACAGTGATAACCAGCCCGCAAAGCCTGATTAATCCCGACTACATGGTGAGCAAATTCTTGATCCTGCACTTGGACATCTGGCAATCTATCCGCTTGCTGCTGGGTCGTAATTATTGCTCCAGAAGCTACGTATTTACCTGGTGGTATTTCTACGTCTTGAATCAAAGCGTGCATCATCACAATGCAGCCTGATCCCACCTTGGCATTAAATACCGTAGAACGAAAGCCAATAAAACAACTATCGCCAACGTAAGCAGGTCCATGAATCAGTGCCATGTGGGTAATGGAGGCACTTTTACCAACCCATACTGAGTATTCCTTACCATCGTCACCAATGACTCGGCCTTGCTCTAACCCATGAATAACTACCCCATCTTGAATATTGGTATTTTCACCAACACTAAAAGGTGTACCTTCATCTGCTCTAATTGCAGTTCCTGGAGCAATGATTACATTTGCACCTATATTGACATCACCAATGAGGTTACAAGAAGAGTGTACAAATGCAGTTTCATGGATCTTTGGTTCTGCTAAACTCCTTGACCACGGGGTTGGGGGTGCCGCTGTGCTGCGGACTACCATTGCGAGATTCCTCCTGAATAAGCTTTTTGTCAGTGGTCAGTGGTCAGTATTATCAAAAACCAATGACTAATGACCAATGACTAATAACTATCTATACTGATCTTTTTTGCTGTAAATGACACGATCTTCAATGTAAATTGTGTCTATAATCGCAACAACTGCTGCGTCTAACGGTCGTTGTTCACTACCTGGGACTTGACGAGCCGCGCTACCACGACTGATAAGTACCCATTCATCCACTCCTGCCCCTACACTGTTATCGGCAGCTACCTCGTATAGTGGCAGGAGATTGCCATTTTCATCTATTAATTGCAACATTAGTAACTTCACACCCCGCAGACTGGGATCTTTTTGGGTGCTAGTTACTGTGCCACGGACTCTGGCAATTTGCATTATTAATTATGGTCTTCTACCGAAAGGGCGAATTGTGTTTACACCTTCCCGGAATTGTTCTACATCTTCGGTATAACGAATAGGGAGAACATATTCCAAGTTTTCGTGAGGACGAGCAATAATGTGGGTAGATAACACTTGTCCACCATTAACACGCTTAACTGATTCTACTCCAGCACCTACGGAAGCTTGAACTTCGGAAACGTCACCACGAACGATCACTGTTACCCGACCACTACCAATTTTTTCATAGCCTACTAAGGTAACACGAGCGGCTTTTACCATGGCATCAGCAGCTTCTACTACTGCGGGAAAGCCTAGAGTCTCTACCATTCCTACTGCAATTGACATTTGTTTTTGTCCTTAAATTAAATTTTTACTTGTACCAGATTTAAACTCAAGCAAGCAGCCCCGTTAATGTTTTTCATTTAAACAGTAATTAGACTAAGCGCGGAATTGTTCTACAGCTTCTGTATAACGAATTGGCAAGACATATTCTAAGTTTTCGTGGGGACGAGCAATGATGTGGGTAGATACTACTTCACCACCGTTGACTCTTTTAACTGCTTCAACGCCAGCGGCCACTGAAGCTTGCACTTCAGAAACATCTCCCCTCACAATCACTGTAACGCGAGCGCTACCGATTTTTTCATATCCTACTAAAGTCACACGGGCGGCTTTTACCATCGCATCAGCAGCTTCTACTATTGCGGGAAAGCCTTTAGTCTCAATCATTCCAACTGCAATTGGCATCGCAGAACTCCTCAAAAATTAATCGAATCAGAACTATGGGTAGAAATTTTGGACAGGGATGGTCATCCTGCGCTAAAAATACTGCCACATTTAAGCTTATGAAATGTTGGCATCCCTGGCAACATAAATTACTATAATAGTTTGTAATAAGATCGTTTAAGAAAACTTAACAAAAGTTCATGCGATCTTTTGTGACACTAAAGTTTACTGATCCCTACAGTGACAACTTATGCTTTATAATTTCTTTATCACTTTGGGAATTACCATAGTTCATAGCCAAAGCTAATCCTTTGATGAGAGGGATCAGCAGGAGCTAAATATAGGATAGATGGGCTACTGGCTTATCCTTCTCAATTTTTGGTGTCTTTATAACCGCTGGGTAAAAATCTAGAAATTTTACTAACTTATCTCAAAAACAAATTTAAAAAAAGCAGAAAAATAAAAAACGTTCTTTCATAATTAACATAATATCTAAAATGTAAAATTATATTCATTGCTCGACGATAGGCTAATCTCAAGTAAATGTGCCTAATTATGTACTTGTTATGCTAAGTTACCAGTCGGAAATAGGACAAAGAGAAAAAATTTTGCCATAATATTCAAAAATATGGTTTATTTCTTCTACACAGCAAGCTTTATGAGATTTCTTTGATCCAAAATCAGCCAGTAGTTTTTGATGATAATTTTCCTCAAAAAGTAACATTTTTAGAAATTTAAGTAACTTTTATACACTTACATAATTAGTCTCTTATATCATAATGTAAGAAATACCAGCAATTCCAAATTCAGAGTGTAGTCAAACAGGCAAAAGTCTCGAAGTTCTTACTGGAAAGAGATTTCATGTCAATATTTAGAATCAACGTAACGTTCTATTGAGTGATTGATAAAGTTTATTTGCCGGTTACTTACTCTCCAAGAGACTGAGATTCGAGGAGGAAATGCAAAAAATCTCAGAGATCAGTCTAATCTCTCTTACTTTTACAGAAGCGAGATTATGTCTGTATTCCATGTCGCCGGTTGAATTTGGAATTGCTGTGTAAATAGATTATTTTTTTCATTATTCAATTAATCAAAAACAGAGGTATCACACATGTCTAATTCTACACTAGATACAATTATCGTCGCTCATAGTTCCCAAGAGTTATCCCGTTTATTAGATACACTAAAATCCATTTTAGGTACTGATATCATTGGGGCAACCGTTACCGAACAACCTCCCAGTGAGGACGGAAAATATTGCTTTAGCGTTGAGGTAAAAAACCGTAATTTTAAACTTGGTGATTTTCTTGGCGGAAGTGAATCGGGTAGTATTGGCAAAGATTTAAAAAATAATATTAATCCTCATAATCCTAACGATCCTCAGACTAATCCCATTTTTACTAATGCTATTTTTAACTTCACGATTTCCCCTAACTCTAAGCCAACAATGGCTATCACCTTAAACGGGATTCAATTTAGTGCCATAATAGACGCAAGTAGCGAAAACTTTGCTATCGAGTTTGTTGACCCAAATTCCTTAAATTCCTTGCCCGGTTATGAAATAGATGTAAGCTTATGTGGCTGAAAAAAAAGTTAAGAAAACATAGATTTTCTCAAAGATATTGTTTTTTGAGCAAATGATTATTTAAAGGCTGTCTAAAAGAATCAGAACTGAGTTGTCAAGGAAAATATTAAATGAATGAGTTTCTATTTTTAACAAGTTGGTTCGTACCTCTTTATAGCTTACTAGGGGCAATTTTAACTTTGCCTTGGAGCATAGGAATCATCCAACGGACGGGACCTAGACCTTCGGCCTACTTGAACTTATTGACTACCATTTTCGGTTTTGTCCATAGTTTATTAGTGTTTAAAGATATTTGGTATCGAGAGCAAGAAAATTTAGTAATTACTTGGTTTCAAGCGGCGGATTTCCAATTATCTTTTGCTTTGGAAATTTCCGTAGTCAGTGTTGGGGCAACAGTTTTAATTACTGGATTGAGTCTATTGGCACAAATTTATGCCTTAGGCTATATGGAAAAAGATTGGTCTTTAGCCAGGTTTTTTGGTCTGGTGGGATTTTTTGAAGCTGCCCTCAGTGGTTTAGCAATTAGCGATTCTTTGTTTCTCAGCTATGCTTTGTTGGAAGTTCTTACTCTTTCTACTTATTTACTTGTAGGATTTTGGTATGCTCAACCGTTGGTAGTGACAGCGGCGCGAGATGCCTTTTTAACGAAGCGGGTAGGAGATTTGTTGCTGTTAATGGCTGTAGTCACTCTTTCTACTTTAGCCGGCAGTTTAAACTTTTCTGATTTGTATGTGTGGGCGCAAACGGCTAATTTAAACCCAGTCACATCAACTTTACTCTGTTTAGCTTTAATTGCTGGGCCTGCGGGTAAGTGCGCTCAATTTCCTCTGCACCTGTGGTTAGATGAAGCTATGGAAGGACCTAATCCAGCTTCGGTAATGCGAAATTCCTTGGTGGTAGGTGGGGGGGCTTATGTCCTCTACAAGATTCAACCATTATTATCTTTATCCCCCTTTGCTTTAAATACTTTGGTGGTAGTGGGGACAATGACAGCAGTGGGGGCAACATTAGTATCCATAGCTCAAATTGATATTAAGCGATCGCTCTCCCATTCGACCAGTGCCTATATGGGATTGGTGTTTTTGGCGGTAGGTTTGGAACAGGGGGGAGTAGCATTAATGTTACTTCTGAGTCATGCTATTGCCAAAGCTTTATTATTCATGAGTTCTGGTTCAGTTATCTATACTACCCAAACCCAAGATTTGACAGAAATGGGGGGTTTGTGGTCAAAAATGCCAGCTACAACTACGGCGTTTATCGTCGGTTCGGCAGGTATGGTAACACTACTACCTCTGGGCAGTTTCTGGGCAATGTTAGCATGGGCTGATGGCTTAGTAAAGATTAGCCCTTGGGTAATTGTGGTTTTAATCTTAGTTAATGGTTTAACGGCTTTGAATTTAACTAGGGTATTCCGGTTAGTTTTTTGGGGACAACCCCAACCAAAAACCCGCCGCGCTCCAGAAGTGGGTTGGCCAATGGCATTACCAATGGTAACTTTAACCATCCTGACTCTATTATTACCCCTGATGCTACAGCAATGGTATTTATTACCTAGCTGGGAAAGCCTGGATGTGTATATTGTGGGATCTTTAGTCGCTTCCACCGTTGCTGGAGTAACTCTTGGTGCAACAATTCATCTGCACAAAGCTTGGTCAAGATCCCGAATTTTGATTTGGAGATTTATCCAAGACTTATTAGGCTATGATTTTTACATAGACCGCATTTATCGCTTAACGATTGTGAGTGCTGTGGCGCTGTTATCTAGAGTATCAGCGTGGAGCGATCGCTTTTTGGTAGATGGTCTAGTAAATTTAATCGGCTTTGCTGCGATTTTTAGCGGACAAAGTTTGAAATACAGTATTTCTGGCCAATCTCAAGGCTATATGTTAACAATCCTTGTGGTTATTAGCTTTCTGGGTTTTCTCATTAGTTCTTCTTTGGGTCTATTCGATAAATTGCCTTTTTAGGCAACTGACAAAAGATAATAAATACCTCCCCATTACCCATTACCAATTACCAATTACCCATTACCCATTACTTATGCTCAGTACATTGATTTTATTGCCGTTAATTGGTGCGGCTTTTATTGGTTTCTATCCTTTTGCTATTACGGCTAAACCAGTCCGAATCATAGCTTTAGTCTTTAGTGTGATCATTTTTCTATGGAGTGTTTTTCTAGCTACTCAGTTTAATCCTGGAGAAATTGGTCAACAGTTTGCTGAATCCCTTCCTTGGGTAGATGCCATTGGCTTAAACTATAATCTGGGTGTAGATGGTTTATCCCTACCATTACTAATTCTCAATGGACTGTTAACTTGTATTGCTATTTATAGCACTGATGAATCTCAACAACGTCCGAGATTTTACTATTCTCTAATTCTGCTATTGAGTGCTGCGGTGACTGGAGCATTTTTGGCACAGGATTTATTATTATTCTTCCTGTTTTATGAGTTGGAATTAATACCTCTATATTTGCTGATTGCGATTTGGGGTGGTGAAAAACGGGGTTATGCGGCCACAAAGTTTCTGATTTATACAGCTTTTTCAGGAATCGTCATTTTAGCTAGTTTCCTGGGAATGGTTTGGTTGAGTGGTTCTCCTAGTTTTGGACTCTCTACATTGAATCTCCAAACTCTATCTTTGGGAACTCAACTATTATTGCTAGGCGGAATTTTAGTTGGTTTTGGTGTCAAAATTCCTCTTGTTCCCTTCCATACGTGGCTACCAGATGCCCACGTTGAAGCCTCTACACCCATATCTGTGTTGTTGGCGGGGATATTATTAAAATTGGGGACTTATGGCTTACTGCGATTTGGGATGGATTTATTGCCAGATGCTTGGGCTTATGCAGCACCTTGGTTAGCCACATGGGCGGTAGTTAGTGTCTTATTTGGGGCATCTTGTGCGATCGCGCAAACAGACATGAAAAAGATGGTGGCATATAGTTCTGTCGGCCACATGGGCTATGTTTTGTTAGCAGCAGCCGCATCTACACCTCTCAGCACATTGGGTGCGGTTATGCAAATGATTAGTCACGGATTGATATCCGCCATGTTATTTCTGTTGGTGGGAGTTGTCTACAAGAAAGCTGGTAGTCGGGATTTAAATGTAGTTCGGGGACTACTCAACCCAGAACGCGGTTTACCTGTGATTGGTAGCTTAATGATTTTTGCAGTTATGGCCAGTGCAGGTATACCGGGAATGGTGGGATTTATTTCCGAATTCATCGTTTTTCGGGGCAGTTTTGAGGTTTTCCCAGTGCAAACATTGTTAGCAATGCTAGGAAATGGTTTAACTGCGGTTTACTTCTTAATTCTCCTTAATCGGGCTTTTTTCGGGCGTTTATCAGCGGAAGTTAGTAACTTACCGCGTGTGTATTGGAGCGATCGCATACCTGCTATTATTTTAGCTGTAATAATCGTTATTTTCGGCATTCAACCTAATTGGTTAGTTCATTATACTGAAGTCACAATTACCACAATGGTAAAAACAAATAACCACCATTTAGTAGCGAGTCGAGACTCGTTTAATTTGTAACTTTTCGAAAAAAATGATTATCATACTCCCTTCCCACTCGAAAAATATAGATTAAATGAACCACGTATCCCTGACGGGACCGGAGGGATATAGGGACGAAGAACACGAAGGAAGAAGGAAGAAGATAGGTAATCTTATATTGCGAAGGGAGTAGCAATCACAAAAATCACAGTTAAGACATTGGAATTTCAGGAGAATTGACATAATGAAAACTAAAAAAAATCCCCCCTACAATCCTCTATCTGAGTATGTTCACCGCTTACAAACTGGTGAAGCATTACTGAAAGATAGTCCCGAAAATGTTTTAGAAGTTGTTGGCATTCTTAAAAGTTATGGTGTGGTTTTAGATGCCTATTCTAAAAACCTTATTTACATAGCTGAACATCAATTTCTAGTATTTTTTCCTTTCTTTAAATATTTTGATGGCGATATTTCCTTTGCTAAATTATTCCGTCATTTGTCACATGATCGGATTAATTTTGAATATGCCGAATATTGCATGAAAACTATGATGTGGCATGGAGGTGGCGGTTTAGATATATATTTAGATACTCAAGAATTTCAAGACAGAGCTAAAGCTGTTATTGCTGCTAAATTTAAATATAATCCCCTAATGTTGGGACTTAATGAACTGTTTCCTGAATTCTTAATAGAACAGTTACGAGTTTCTGCTTATTACACTGGTTTGGGTCAATTCTGGCGAGTCATGGCTGATATGTTTCTGAGTCTATCAGATCGCTATGATAACGGCGAAATTAAATCAATTCCGCAAGTTGTAGAACATATTAAACTGGCTTTAGTCGCAGATGCAATGACACCAATTACATACAGTGTGAAAATTGGTGATAAAGTCTATGATCTTATTCCCAAATCAGTTGGCTTAACCTTCCTTGCAGATACGGCCATTCCTTATGTAGAAGCGGTATTTTTTAGAGGTACACCTTTTTTGGGTACAATTTCCTTAAATGCCCAAGCATATCAAGTTCCTCCAGATCAATCTCGATTTCAATATGGTGCATTATACGCAGATCCTTTGCCTATTGGTGGTGCAGGGATTCCTCCTACACTATTAATGCAGGATATGCGTCATTATCTACCAGAATATTTACATAATATTTATCGTCGTAGTCTCAGGAGTGAAGATGATTTGCGAGTGCAAATTTGTATGAGTTTCCAAAAATCTATGTTTTGTGTAACTACAGCGGCAATTTTAGGACTTCTACCTTATCCTTTAGATACTCAAGATTTATCTGAGAAAAAAAATAACCAAGTCTATTTAGAAAGGTGGCTGTCAAGATTAGAGAATTCCCGTTTATTAGAAGTAAATGAATAGGTATCCCCTCCATATTTCGGGGAAAGAGTTATTCAGGTATCCATAAGCTTCCCCAATTTCTCCAAGCAGTGAGAGATATTTAAACCACTATTTCACAACTTTAAACCATTCTGTTATCCCATCAGCTAAAGTATTAGCCATTTTCTTCTGTGCTTGAGGATTAACTATCTCCTCAAATTCATTAGGATTACTCATAAACCCCAACTCCAATAATACCGAAGGTGCAGCACTAGGACGAGTCAGGGCTAAATTATTCCAAAATACGCCAGCAGAAGGTTTACGGAGGTTTTTAACTACGTAATTATGTAAGAATATCGCCACGCTGTGTGCTTGAAGATGATACCAAAAACTGGAAAATCCTTTGGTTTTTTCGGCATCACCATTATCTGGTAAAGAGTTATGATGAATCGAAAGAGAAATTGCAGGTTCTTCTTTATTAATGATTACCTGACGTTCGACCAAGGACACATCTCGATCATCTTCTCTGGTCATTACTACCTTAGCGCCGCGCTTGGCCAATTCATCTCGTAGTAATTTAGAAATTATCAAATTTACATCTTTTTCCAAATACCCAGTTGGACCAGTAGCCCCAGATTCTTTTCCACCATGCCCTGGATCAAGTACAATTTTGATGCCAGACAAAGGTAGTCCTTTGTGATTTTTAAGATTGGGTGGATGACGTAAAGTTAAAACCAAAGTTGTATCATCATACCTCAGCTTATAGCCCCACTGTTGGAGCTTTTTGAGATTAAAAGTATATTTCACCTGTGTGGGACTTACCTGTTGCCAATCTAGGCGAGAAATCAGAGGGTCATCATCTAAACGAATTGTGTCTGTTTTAGCAGTGGTATTGTAGAGGGTGAGAATAAAGGAGTTATTTCCCTGTTCTACACTCACCGGCACAGCAGCTTCTAAAGGAAAACGAATCTCTGTCGCTTCAGGCAATTGCCGATAACCTACACTATGAATGGCTATCTGTGAAGCAACCGCACCTGATATAATTTTAGTTTCTTTGCTATTAATCCAAGCCCCATAGTCTAAGCGCAACCATTCACCCTCTTTCCCTGTCACACTTGTCCTAGTTCCTTTTGGTGATGGTGTAAGTCGTGAATAATCGTTACTAGGTCCCGTGCGAGCAACACCTGATTCTGATGTAATTTCTGCAACTGCTAACTGTGTCGGCACGAGAATTTCGATTTTGCCTAAACCAGTTTGAGTTATTCTTTGATTATTCAGTTGTAAATTAAATTGAGGTTTTCCTAAATCAGCAGCATTTGTGACTGTTGTACAACCTTGGTATTTGGTAAGACTAGATGGATTAGGTTGATTTAACCCCGTCAAAATACTCGAATTGGGAGGTAATTGTGCTTGTGAAGGCTGGGGTAAAAGGGCAATATTTTGATTTACTAGATTAACCGAGACAGTTGCTTGAGGTGGTGCAACTGCACTAAAACAAATTAATTCTCCTGGTAATCTGGCAATATCGGCAGCAGGAGTCAAGGAATCTTTAGCAAATCCCAAGCCCTGGGGTAACTCAGGTTGAGTAGATTTCCTAATGATCTTAATCTCTCGTTCTTGATTTCGGTAACGAACTTTAAATATATTTTCTCCTAACTGCAAGGGAAAACTAGGGGAAAAGTGCCCAGCCTTGCTACGGTTAACTAGTTTACCATTAATTAAAACTTGCCCGTCTGGTGGCGCTGTACCGATAAAAAATATTTTTTCTGTGCTGGTTTGGTAGTTTGTCGGGGGAAAAACTACTAAAAGAGGTTCTTGTGCTAACGCAACTGAGGAGGTGAATAAAAAATTAAATATTACTAATCCTAAGAGTTTTTTCATGGACAAACAAAGAAGATTTCAGAATAGGGACTGTGGCACAATGGCCAAGATGGCATCAAACATGAATGTAAACGTGGCAATACATTGGCCGCAAATAAGGGAATTTAATCATGGGGTAAAATTCATCCTTCATACAAGCCCGCAAAATTGTCTACACAAATTCTCCTCTTTGGAGACGCAATCTATATTTAGAAGTTGCTAGAAATTGAAAATACTATGACTAAGTTTATTTTTGTTACTGGGGGCGTTGTTTCCAGTATTGGTAAGGGTATTGTAGCAGCAAGTCTGGGACGTTTGCTGAAATCACGAGATTATTCGGTTTCTATTCTCAAACTTGATCCTTATATTAACGTTGACCCCGGCACAATGAGTCCTTTTCAGCATGGGGAAGTTTTTGTAACTCAAGATGGTGCGGAAACGGATTTGGATTTAGGACATTATGAACGATTTACTGATACTTCAATGTCTCGCCTCAACAGTGTTACTACTGGCTTGATTTATCAATCAGTTATTAATAAGGAACGCCGAGGCGACTATAATGGCGGCACTGTGCAGGTAATTCCTCACATTACCAATGAGATCAAAGAGAGGATTCTCAGAGTTGCCAAAGAAACTAATCCTTCCGCTGTGATTACGGAAATTGGCGGAACTGTGGGTGATATTGAATCACTACCGTTTTTAGAAGCAATTCGGCAATTGCGGAAGGAAGTAGGACGACGCAATGTTTTGTATTTGCACGTTACTTTGTTGCCTTGGATTGCTGCTGCGGGAGAGATGAAAACTAAGCCGACTCAACATTCTGTGAAGGAATTAAGATCAATTGGCATTCAACCAGATATCTTAGTATGTCGCAGCGATCGCCCCATTCCTACCGGCTTAAAACAAAAGTTATCAGAGTTTTGTGATGTCCCTGTAGAATGTGTCATTACTAGCCCAGATGCCCGTAGTATCTATGAAGTTCCAGTCCTTTTAGAACGGGAAGGACTAGCAGAACAGGTTCTCAACTTACTGCAAATGGAACAACGTCAACCCAATATGACGCAATGGGAAATGATGGTAGACCGGATGTATAATCCTAAATACACCGTCGAAATTGCCATTGTTGGTAAATATGTGCGGTTAAGTGATGCCTATCTTTCTGTGGTAGAATCTTTACGTCATGCGGCTATTGCAACTCATGGTGATTTGCGGTTACGGTGGGTAAACTCGGAAGTTTTGGAAAATGAACCCCCGGAAAACTATCTCTCAGGTATTGATGGTATCATTGTTCCCGGCGGTTTTGGGAATCGGGGTATAGATGGGAAAATTGCGGCTATTAAATACGCACGCGATCGCCAAATTCCCTTTTTAGGTTTATGCTTAGGGATGCAGTGTTCAGTGATTGAATGGGCAAGAAATGTCGCAGGACTGTCTAATGCCAATAGTGCAGAATTTGACCAATATACCAAATATCCTGTTATTAACCTGCTACCAGAACAGCAGGATGTAGTAGATTTAGGCGGAACAATGCGCCTGGGACTTTATCCTTGTCGGGTACTCCCCAATACTCTAGCTTTCCAACTTTATCAAGAAGAAGTCATTTATGAGCGCCACCGTCACCGTTATGAATTTAACAACGTTTATCGAAGTCAGTTGTTAGATTCGGGTTATTTGGTGAGTGGGACATCTCCTGACGGTAGATTAGTAGAAATCATCGAATATCCCCAACATCCTTTCTTTATCGCTTGTCAATTTCACCCTGAATTCCAATCTCGTCCTAACGCACCTCATCCTTTATTCAAAGGATTTATGACGGCTGCTCTCTCTCAATCTCATTCTACAACTACTACACCCAAACCAGTAGAAGTTTCTTAATAGGCATCTGGTGAAAATGAATGTAGAAACGTTCCATGGAATGTCTCTACAAGGGTATCAGGTTACGCATATTTAATTTCTACCAGATATCTATAGTTTTTGGTCGGATGAAATACAATGAGGGTGGGGAAACCCCGCCCCTACGAAGTTTGTAATTTAATAACTGTATCTTATCTAAGTGCATACCGCTATATTGTTAATGCTAATTTAGCAGCACCTACCATTCCCGCTGCATTTCCTAATTCTGCTGGGAGAATTTGTAACCCTGCGCGGGAAGTTGGTAAAACTCGTTTTTCGATTTCTGCTTTCAGTGACGGTAGGAAAAACTTAAAACTCGCGCTCACACCACCACCAATAATAATTGCTTGGGGTGTGAGGACATAGAGTAAACTGGTTAAACCAATTCCTAAATATTTACCATATTCTTGCCAAAAAGTCAAGGCTTCTGGATCTCCAGTTTGGGCAAGTGCGCCTAATTCGGCTGGTTCTTTGCCTGTACGCCGACGGATAGCAGAAATTGAAGTATGCTGTTCTAATGAACCTTGATTACCACTATTACACATTGGTCCATCAGGATATAAGGTAATTAAACCTAATTCTGCTGCTGCACCTTGGTGTCCTACAAATAATTTACCATGAAGAATAATTGCCCCACCGACTCCAGTTCCCAAAGTCAGTAAAATCAAATTGGGGAAATTTCGGCCTGCACCTAGCCAAGCTTCTCCTAAACCAGCACAATTAGCATCATTAGCTAAAATTGTCGGTTTACCAGTTTTAGCCTCTAACCAATCTGCTAAGGGGACATCATGCCATCCTACGAGATTAATCGCAACTTTCGCAATTCTTCCTGTAGCATCAGCAGGACCAGGAGTACCTAAACCAATGGCAATACTTTCATTATTGGGGTCAATCTGCGTTATGGCATCTACCATTGTAGATAATACAGCCTCTGGTGTTGCCGGTTGGGGAGTATTCACAGATATAGATTGCAAACAATTACCATCTGCTGTGAATCGTCCTAACTTAATCGCAGTTCCCCCTAAATCAATTCCAATTACTTGTTTAGTCATTAGTTGTTAGTCATTAGTCATGAGTATTGTAGAGTATGTTAGAACAAATTTCGTAACACAGGATTGTAGGTTGGGTTGCGCGACAGCAAAACCCAACGTTGTTAAGGATATTGTTGGTTTTTTTGCGTCAACCCAACCTACGGATATTTCAAATATTAAATATTAGATAATAGTCAATCAAATGGATATTACACAACTTCAATATCAGGCTAATATTTATATACAACAGGGAGACTTTACAGCAGCTATCCAACTTTATGAAAAGTGTATTGAATTAGCTCCTAATTTAATTAATAATTATTGGTATTTAGGGTTAGCTTGGTTATTACAAGGAAACGAAATTGAATCTCAATCAATTTGGTTATCAACTTTTACTAATAGCGACTTAAACTTGCAAGATAATGATTTAATAGAGTTTATTGATTTATTAAAAAATCAAGCAAATGAATATTTAGGTGATCATAATTATCCTCTAGCAGAAACTATTTATGAAGCTATTTTAGAATGGGATAATAATCAACTTGAAGTTTATTATAATTTAGGTCACGCTGTAGCCATGCAAGGAAATCTGGAAGCAGCAATTGATTATTGGCAAATAGTAACTGAAATTCAACCTGATTTCGTTGATGCTTATTTGCATCAAGCCTATATTTGGCAGAAATTAGAAAACTTTATCGAGGCTATTTCCTGTTATGAAAATATTCTCAAAATTACCAATGATTATTTAATTTATTATCAACTTGGACTTTGCTATTCTCGCATTAAAGAATGGGAATTAGCAATTAATTGTTTTTTTCAATCAATACAAATAAACAATGATTATGCACCTGCTTATAGTGATTTAGGATTAACATTAATTTATGTAGGTAATTTTGAACTGGGAATTAATTATCTCAGACAAGCTATTCAAATCCAACCTCAATTTTCTGAATATTTAGTAAATATTGGTAAGTCCGAAAATCTTAAATTAAATAATATTAATTTCACAGGAATTAATATAATTAAATCTCTACTGAATAGTTCTAACGCTGAAAATGAATTATATTTAAACTTCAGTAAAATCTTTTCTGCAATTCATCCAGAAGTAAGTAGAATTAATTTTCCAGCACTTCCTCCTATTTCTTCTCCTCATAAATTTTATGAATCAACCCGAGAATGGATAGAAAATAATGATCTTAATAAATCTAACTATGTAGAAATTTACCCAGAAATAGATATCCAATTAAATCATCCAAAATCTTTAGATAATTCTATCCATTTTAGTTTTAGATTTGGTAAAAATATCAAATTACCATCATCCTTTGTTGTCACAATTCCCCAAGGTAGATTTTGGTTAAGTGATGATCAAACTCAATCTGCAATTATGACAGATGAAGTTCACTTTTTAGCAGATATTTCTCCAGATTTTCCCATTTTACAACCTCATCATCCTGATAAACATCCCAGTCAACATTCTATATTCAAAATTGATAAGTTACCTCCTATTCATTCTATTGCAGGTAAGGTAGTTGTTTTAGCTGGGTTAACAAATAATATTTATTTTCATTGGATGTTAGATATTTTACCCAGATGGGAATTATTAAGAATAAATAATTGTAATTTTGATAAAATTGATTATTTTGTTGTTGATAATAGTTTATCATTTCAACAGGAGACTTTAAAATTACTAGTAATTCCTGAACACAAACAAATCAACATTAACAAAATTCATCATCTTCAAGCAACACAATTAATTGTTCCCTCTTTTCCTGGTACGGTTGCATGGATGCCAAAATGGACTTGTGATTTTTTAAAGCAGCAGTTTCTAAATTTAGAAAATATCAAACTTCCATCTTTTCAAAAAAGGATTTATATTACTCGTAAATTAGCTAAAAGTCGCAGAGTTTTGAATGAAGATGAAATTTTAAAATTACTTGCTGCCTATGGTTTTGAAGAAATAATATTAGAATCAATGTCTGTATTAGAACAAGCTGCTTTATTCTCGCAGGCAGAAATTATTATATCTCCTCATGGTAGTGGTTTAACAAATTTAGTATTTTGCCAACCTGGAACTAAAGTGATTGAGTTATTTTCCCCCAATTATGTTTATCATTGTTATTGGTGGATTAGTAATTTAGTCAGTTTAGATTATTATTACTTACTGGGGAAAACTCTTCCTGGTTGGCATTTTCATCATCTCATTTATCCGAAAAATTTCTCGGAAGATATAGTAATAAATATCAGAGATTTATGCAAGCTGCTACAAATAGCAGATATCAAATGAAAATGGATATTTGACTTAAACATTATGTAGGGTGGGCAATACCTACCACTGCTTAAACGTTTACAAATATACAAAAACCCCACCCCCAACCCCCTCCCCGCAAGCGAGGAGGGGGCTATCCCGGATTTCTCACCAAAATCCTCAAACCCTTATAAAATCTAGATTATGGGTTTTCACACTGCATCAAAAATCAACCTCATAAAAAATGCCCGAAACCGTTTCTCTATAAGGATTGTATAGATTGAGATAGCGAAGCGCTCCGTAGGAATCGCATTGTTTGTGAGAAATGTGGGCTATGATTTACCTCATTCAAGTGCATACCGCTATATTTGATGTAAATTACAATTGTTTATTTGCATTTGTAATTCGCACATTCGCAACTGGGTATGCATTGTTATGTGCCTGTTGCCAATTTGTTACGGGTGCGCCTTTGAGAATACCTGATAAAGCTACAGAAATCATAAATCCACCTGTAGCAGCCGCTATTAATGTAATATTATCGTTCACAATTATCTCTTTTATTTTACCGTTGTTATGAAACTATTGCCTATTTTCTCTTCTCAGACGAGGATTGACAAACTCATTCAACCCCTCACCAAGTAGTGATAACCCTACCACTAAAGTTGTCATTGCTAAACCGGGAAATAAGGTAGTCCACCAAATGCCTGTAGGTAGGGCTTCTAGAGCTTGTTTTAAATCATATCCCCATTCAGGTACTTCTTCGGGTAATCCTAACCCTAAAAATCCTAAACCGCCTAAAACTAATATGGCATCTGCGGCGTTGAGGGTAAAGAGAACAGGGACGCTTTGAATGACGTTGAAAAATAGATATCTGGATAGGACAACCCAGGTTGAAGCACCCATTGCTTGTGCAGCTTCAATGTATACTTCGGTTTTGACGCTGACGGTGTGGTTACGGACGACGCGATAATATTGGGGAATATAGGCTATACTAATGGCGATCGCAGCATTTAAGATTCCTCTCCCTACGACAAAAGCCAAGGTTACTGACAGTAGTAATCCGGGTAAGGTGTAAATACTATCCATAAGGAATAATAGAGCTTTATCTAGTTTTCCGCCTAAATAACCGCTTACCATCCCCAAAGGCACACCAATAATCATACTTAGAGATGTCGCTAAAGTCACTACTTGCAATGCCGCTTGCACACCAAATACACTGCGAGAGAAGACATCATAACCTAAACGACTTGTTCCAAACCAATGTTTAAGCGAAGGTGGTTCATGAATGGGGTTAGAAAGAAATTCTCTAGGATTTTGCAACCACCCCCAACTTTGAAAAACAGGAGCAAAAAAGGCTAAAAAGATGAAAAATAGAGTCATACCGATCCCAATCTGCATTAATCGCTGGGATAGGGTCGGATTTTTCGTAAATTTAAGGAAATTCGGTAATTGCTTTTTTGTAATCGTCATAATTTTCCACATATTGAGACTCGTCCCCCTCGTTCCTAGTCAGAGACTCCCCCTCGTTCCCAGTCTCTGACTGGGAATATAAATGTGAGGCTCTGCCTCAAATAAAGTATAGTGGAGGCAGAGCCTCCTTAGTGCATTCCCCGGCAGAGCCAGGGAACGAGGGGAACTTAAACACCGACTTTAAAAATTTGATTAGCAGTTAAACTCAGTTTTGGCCAACTTGGTGATATTATCAGATCATCATCTCTAAATTGACTAACTTGGTATTCTTCATCTATAAGTTAATAAATAGAGACAGTTGGTTGTTTTGGGTTGCCAATAAATGCCCTACCATCTAAAGCAGTATAATCAACAATCCAATATTCAACAATCCCCATTTGTTCGTAATCAGCCAGTTTTTTGTGGTAATCATCACGCCAATTTGTATTGACAATCTCTACCACAAGCGGGATAGACGCAGATTCACTAATAGTAGACTGTTTTTTCCATAAAGGCTCATTGACGAGATTAGACCGATTTAACAGGATAATATCTGGTGAGTATGCTGATTCGCTATTTGGTGGTTTGATGAGTACTTTGGAAACCTGGACTTTTGGTGAATCTGCACAGAATCATCAAATCCATTAATTCATCTGCGTTTATCCGCGTTTATCTGCGTTTAAATTATTCTTGAAATCCTATTCTATGCAGCTTCATTTTAATTTGGTATAAGGTATTCTCGTTTTGCTTTCTTACATGAGGGAAATTAGTGAAAGTTTTAGTTGTTGGTAATGGGGGACGTGAACACGCTCTAGCGTGGAAACTGCTACAATCTAAGAAAATCAACAAGCTTGTTTGCGTACCAGGAAATGGCGGTACAGCAAGTATGCAAGGTTGTCAAAATCTCTCTTTAGCAGTAGATGACTTTGCTGGTATCAGCGAATATGCGATAAATAATGGTATTTCCTTAGTTGTTGTTGGTCCAGAAGTACCTTTAGCTCAGGGAATTACTGACTACCTACAAAATCAAGGCTTAATGGTATTCGGGCCAAATAAAGCAGGAGCGCAAATAGAAGCAAGCAAAGCCTGGGCTAAAGATTTAATGGCAGAAGCGGGAGTTCCCACCGCCAAAGCTGCGGTATTTACAGAATCAACACCAGCAAAAGCCTACATTAAATCCGAGGGCGTGCCAATTGTCATTAAGGCTGATGGTTTAGCTGCTGGTAAAGGTGTCACAGTTGCCGAAACCATTGTCCAAGCTGACGAAGCAATTGAAGCGATTTTTCAAGGACAGTTTGGTAGTGCTGGTAGTTCCGTTGTCATTGAAGAATGTTTAGTGGGACAAGAGGTATCTGTTTTAGCTTTAACCGATGGTTTAACCATTCGCCCATTGTTACCCGCTCAAGATCATAAACGAGTCGGCGAAGGTGATACCGGAGACAATACAGGAGGCATGGGCGCTTATGCTCCCGCCCCTATTGCGACACCGGAATTAATGGCACGGGTACAAACAGAAGTATTAGAAAGAACTATCACAGCTTTACGCGCTAGGGGGATTGACTATCGAGGTATTCTGTATGCTGGGTTAATGATTTCACCAGATGGGGATTTTCGCGTTTTAGAATTCAACTGTCGTTTTGGTGATCCCGAAACACAGGTAATTTTACCGATGCTAGAAACGCCTTTAGAAGATTTGATCTTAGCTTGTATAGAACAACGATTAGGAGATATGCCGCCTATTGCTTGGAAACAAGGGGCCGCGGCGACGGTGGTAGCTGCTGCTGGTGGGTATCCAGGAGAGTATGCCAAGGGTGATGTAATTACTGGCTTTGTAGCAGCAGAGACAACTGGGGCGACTGTGTTTCATGCGGGGACAAAGTTAAATGCAGCCAAAGAAGTTGTTACCAATGGCGGTAGGGTGTTAAATGTGACGGGTTTGGGTGAGGATTTCCAGCAAGCGATCGCTCAAGCTTATACAGGTATTAAAAAGATTCAATTCAATCAAATGTATTACCGCAAAGACATTGGACATAGGGTGAATAATTTGTAGGGTGTGTTAGCCATAGCATAACGCACCATCTTGATCTATAAAGGTGCGTTACGAACTCCGTTCTAACGCACCCTACCATGTTTTCTTTTTGGTGGTTAGTTCAAATTTTGTGCTGCTGTGTATCCCAACTCTCATCGCCAATAGATAAAACTTTGTATGCTGAATCTATATGGTTCTTCATAGTTTTTAAAGTTAGTGCAAGAAGATTTTCGCTTAATTGTTGACTTAGTTTTGGTATTTGCTGTCGCTGCTTGTGGTGGACTATTGGCTGCACTGTTAAAACAACCTGTTTTGTTGGGATATCTCATCGGTGGGATGATTATTGGCCCCTCTGGACTGAGGTTGATTAAGGAACTTATCCAAGTGGAAACCTTGGCTCAGTTTGGGGTGGCTTTTTTGTTGTTTGCTTTGGGTGTGGAGTTTTCTTTGACGGAACTCAAGAAAGTGCAAGCGATCGCCCTGGGAGGTGGTACTTTACAAATTATCCTCACTATTCTCGTCACTGTTTTGGTCTGTGGTGTCACTGGTGCTTGGGGAACTTTACCCGCTAAAGGTGTATTTTTGGGTTCGATTTTGTCTTTGTCTTCCACTGCTGTGGTTCTCAAGTGCTTAATGGAACGCAATGAGACGGAAACACCCCACGGACAGGTCATGCTGGGGATTTTAGTCGTCCAGGATTTAGCGCTGGGATTTATGTTAGCTGTATTACCAGCCCTCCATGAACCAGGAGAGGTCATTGGTGTGGCTGTGCTCATGGCATTGCTAAAAATTGGTTTATTTGCGGCTGGGGCGATTGTGGCAGGGATTTGGTTAATTCCTCCTTTACTGAGATTATTAGCCAGTACGGAAAGCAAGGAATTATTTTTATTAGGTGTAGTCACCATTTGTTTAGGAATTGCCCTCTTTACAGAATCTTTAGGACTATCTATTGAAATGGGGGCATTTGTCGCCGGTTTAATGATTTCTGAAGTGGAATATGCCGATGAAACTTTGACTATTGTTGAACCGCTACGAGATATATTTGCCAGTTTATTTTTTGCTGCCATTGGGATGTTAATTGACCCGGTATTTCTATGGCAAAACCTAGAATTAATTCTCGGATTAGTTGCTTTAGTTTTTGTGGGTAAGTTTTTAATTATTACTCCTTTAGTGATGTTATTCCGCTACCCTTTAAAAACAGCTTTAATTACTGGTTTAGGACTAGCACAAATTGGGGAATTTTCCTTTGTTCTCGCCAGTGAAGGACAAACTTTAGGTTTGGTTTCTCGGCAGATATATTTACTGATTTTAGGAACTACTGCTGTAACTTTAATCCTGACTCCTTTTATCTTGCGATTAGTACCATTTTTATTCGATTTTGCCGAATCTATGCCTTGGCTGAAACCATATTTAGTAGATGATCAAGTTCGTGATATTTCAGAAGATTTGCCCCAGAAAAATCATATTGTAGTTTGTGGTTATGGCCGACTTGGTAAGAATTTGGTGAAGTTGTTACAGCAATATGAATTACCTGTAGTAGTTATTGAGCAATCAGAAAGTCGGATTCAACAGTTACGGGATGTAGGAATACCTTATGTTTATGGAAATGGTGTGAGTCTTCATGTTTTAGAAACTGCTGGGTTAAGTTATGCCCAAGGTATGGCGATCACTCTTCCAGATTCTGCTAGTATTCGGCTATGTTTAAAACGGGCTTTGGAAGTATGCCCAGAATTAGATTTAGTTGTCCGTGCTACCCAAGACAAAAATATCGAATTGCTTTATCAATTAGGGGCAAAGGAAGTTGTCCAACCAGAATTTGAAGCTAGTTTAGAAATGGCTACTCATCTCTTCATTGCTGGGGGTTTATTACCAGAAGTAGTACAAGAGAAAATGCAGCAAATTCGCCAAGATCATTATTTAGATTTACGTCCTGAAAGTTCTGCTGCTGAAGTTTCTCGATATTTACAAAAAGTTACTCTTGATCTAAATCGTCGTTGGTATGACTTACCAGCAGATTCACCTTTGATTGGTATGACTTTAGAGGAAGTGAATATGCGTTATTTAACTGGAGTGAGTTTAATGGCTATTCGACGAGCAAATGGTGAAGAAATTGATTATCCTCAGAGTCAAACTACATTTATTTTAGGCGATCGCTTATTAGTGGTAGGATCAGATGATGAATTAGCTAAATTAGTAGAAATTGCCCAAGAAAAAGCTAATATCAATTTGTCAGAATCATGATATCCACCGATTAAAGTATGTACAGGATGATTGATGGATTAGCTGGTGATTTTCATAGCTGTAACTACCTCACACATTCGATTTCACGGTATTTGAGTCACCAATTACCCCTATGAACACTTACGTGAAAAAGCAACACAACAATGACAAGATATTAGTTCTGTTGCGGCTGAATAATCCCTGAACGGTTACAATCTCTGCAAGCCTTATCTATTAACTTTTATAAGTTTGTTTGAGTGTGGCTTCAATTGAACCTAAATTTTGGAATAACTTAATTAATTGATGAGATTTGGTTTTTTGCTCTGATAAACTAAATTTTAGTGGAGTTAAAAATTCAATATCAGGATCATCTTTAAGGGCGATTTCAGCAGCTTGTAAAATTTTGTTTGTATTAATGAGAATATCCTCATTAGCAAACCCATGTTTTGCCGAAACTTGGTGTAAATCAGCGTCCGGTATAATCGCTCTACCTGGTAAAGTTTCATCTAATACTAAACCTTTTAATAAAGCTAATAAACCTGCATAAATAGCGAAATTATCACAACTATCACAAGCTTTAAATTCTATCCTTCCTACTTCTGAGGGAATGCGGGCAATTTTTGTTAGTGAAGGCACACTTTTAATTAGTTCTTCTGTTTTTTCCAAAAAAATTAATGTTGCCGATCTTTTTCCAGTTCTGATAAATGTCCTCACTGATAAACCTTCCCATAAATCACCATTGTAAAAAGGAGAACTATAACTAAAAGGAATAATATAAGGGCTATAGTAGGTCAACTTTTTACCAATATCAATTAACTTTTCAGTAGACAAACTTGCTAGGGAAATATTTAAATCTGGTCCATAAGAAACCATGTAAATATGAGCAGTTTGTTCGTCTGGATAAGCTTGTAATTGACTAATTTCAAAATCATTTAATGGAGGCTGTGGTTTAAATACGCAAGTATAAGGGTTGAAACTAGCTAAAACAGGCAAAAAGCCAAAACTATCAGCAACCTCTTTTAATAAAATAAAACTTGCGGTTAATTCATCAATTGCTCCTTGAATGCTAGAGTGGATAGTTGTTCTAATTTCAATACCTTTAGCTACACAGTCAATTACTTCTTCAGATTCGTTAAATCTTTCAAATCCTTCAATATACCAACGCTTTTTTTTAATCCCAGCATCACCAACCCTTAATTGTGGGTAGTCAGTGGGATAGATAGGTAATTTGTCAACTATTTGTTGAAAATCTGCAAATTTTGTATTGTGGAAATCTGCGAATTTTCCTTGCTGATTGAGAAAAGCAACTTCATGTTCAATACCAAATGAGAACATAGCTTCATACCTTAATTAATGATAAATATAATCAATTATATCTATTTTCCATAATCTTGGAGATAGATCCCGACTTCTTTAAGAAGTTCGGGATCTGAATAAGTCGGGAATCTGAATGAATTAAATATACAGAAGTTTAATTATTTTCAAGATAACTTAATATTGACTAATAAAAATGACAAGGCGTGAGTTTTTATGACAACTACTGCTCAAACTCCTTACAGTAGCGAACAAATTATTGCTTGGCTGCGGGGATTACTGACTATTGCTTGGGCTGATGGTAACTTTGATGCTCAAGAACAGGAATTAATTACTAATCTTACCAAAGATGAATTAGCCCCTGCCATTGACTGGGATTCTCTAGAGATAATTGAACCGGATGAATTAGCGGCTATATTGGGCAAAGGTACGCCCGTAGCGGAAAATTTCTTACGGACAGCGGTAATGGTAGCGATCGCTGATGGTATATATTCTCCCAGTGAAGATGACCTACTTCAGCAATTGTGTCAAAAATTAGGACTGCAAGAGAATTTACTCACGGTCTTACGTCATACTCTAGAAGATACCGCACAAACAAACGATTTTCCATCTAGTGGACTTCAATCCCCACATCCAGACGCTTTAACTCCCTTGCGTCACTGGTTAGACGGATTAGATATTCAAGATCCCAGAGTTGCCCGATTTTTGTGTAAGATGATTCCTTCCCAGTGTCCCTTTGAAAGAGATGTAACTTTATTTGGACGGAAAATAGTTCATATCCCACCGATGTGTAAAATCAACCCACTGTATGAACAATTGGTAGGTTTACGCTTCCGCGCCCTTTCCTACCTAGCAGATGATTGTGGTGAGGATGTTACACCTTATATTTAGTCATTAGTTATTAGTTATTGGTCAGGTGAGATAATAATTATTGGTCATTAGTTAGGTGAGATAATGAATGGTGGGAGGTTTCAGGAATTACGGGTATATCAATTGCCAGAAAAATTGGCTGATGATATTTGGAAAATCGTTAACAAATGGGAGTCATTACCAAAAAATACATTAGGTCAACAGATAATCCGTTCAGCAGATAGCATTGGTGCGAATATAGCAGAGGGTGTAGGAAGAGGTAGGAAGAGGTAGTTATCAAGACAATCGGCGATTTGTTAGAATAGCAAGAGGGTAATTATATGAAACTCAACACTGGCTAAGACGAGCATATACACGTAATCTGTTAACAGATGAACAAGTAAACACCCTGAAAATTACCATCAACAACTTAGCACCCCAATTAAACGCCTACCTAAAATCCATCGGTCATGTTTCAGATCACCAATGACTAATGACCAATAACTAATAACTAATAACTAAATTATGCAATTTATAGACCAATCAATAATTGAAGTAGAAGCAGGTGACGGAGGTGATGGTATTGTCGCTTTCCGCAGAGAAAAATATGTCCCAGCAGGTGGTCCATCTGGTGGAAATGGTGGAAGAGGTGGTTCAATCATTTTTGTCGGTGATTCTAACCTCCAAACCTTGCTAGATTTTCGCTATAAACATTTGTTTAAGGCACAAAATGGAGAACGTGGCGGTCCAAATAATTGCACCGGCGCAGGTGGAAAAGATTTAATTGTTGAAGTTCCCTGTGGTACTGCTGTTTATGATGGGCAAACAAGTGCTTTACTATGCGATATAGTTGAACCTGGACAAAGTTTTCAAGTTGCTAAAGGTGGTAAAGGTGGGTTAGGAAATCAACATTTTTTAAGTAACAGTAACCGCGTTCCTGAATATTCACTTCCTGGTTTAGAAGGTGAAAAAAAGGTCTTACGTTTGGAGTTAAAATTATTAGCAGAAGTGGGAATTATTGGTTTACCAAATGCGGGTAAATCTACTTTGATTTCTTCTTTATCGGCTGCGCGTCCAAAAATTGCTGATTATCCTTTTACTACCTTAATTCCTAATTTGGGTGTGGTAAAAAAACCCACGGGTGATGGTACTGTTTTTGCGGATATTCCCGGTTTAATTGAAGGCGCTTCTCATGGTGCTGGTTTAGGTTATGATTTCCTTCGTCATATTGAACGGACTAGGGTTTTATTACATCTAATTGATGCGACAAGTGAAAATATCATTGCTGATTTTCATACTATTCAAGAAGAACTCAAGGCTTATGGACGGGGTTTAACTAAACGTCCGCAAGTTTTAGCATTAAATAAAATAGATGCTGTCGATAGAGAAACTGTTGATTTGGAAGCTTTAGCTACACAATTAAATCATTTGGCTTTAGCACCTGTTTTCATAATTTCGGCTGTAACTCGCACTGGTTTAGATGCAATGATGCAGGAAATTTGGCGGATTTTAGATGAAATTAATGCCTTAGAAGCTGCGGAAGCTGCGGAGATTGCAGTTTAATTGATGAGTTGATTTAATTCATAATCATTATCGTTGTCCCTTACGAACCATTCCTAGTCCATACAGGTACAATTCAGTAACTGCATAGACACGAGGGGGCGGATCTTTGGGACGAGAGCGTTCTGTCAAAATACCAGCATCAACCATATCCTTAATGCGACGTGTTAACTCACCATCTTGTACATCCCATATTTCAGATAACTTGTTTTCATCAATAGGAGATCGTTCACTTTGAAGTATTTCTAGAAAATGTTCTAGTTCAGGATATTCATTACGTACCTCAGCAACACGCTGTTGGGAAACACTAGGAAAAGCATTAATTAAAGCTTTTGGACGCAATGTTATTTCTAAAACGTATTCTGTAGAAAATCCTTTTTCAATTCTGACGGCTTCTTCTAAAAGTAAGATCAAACTGCGTGGGAAACAGTTTTTTTGACCATCCGCAATCCGAGTGCGAACCCAGTTATATGTATAGGCTTTATTACCACTTCCCATGCGCTCACCCCAAAGAGGATAAAGACTTTGACGCAATTGTTCTAGGCCAATTATATCAAGTCGATCAACAGTAACTCCCAGTTTTTCTTCCAAATATTTACTCAAAGATTGAGAACTTTTAAGAGATTGACGGAGTACAAGTCGCCAGAGATCAGCTTCTTCCCAACGTAGTTGAAGCGAACGTCCGCTATAATGTCCTGTATTAGTAAAGTTAAGTTGATTCCAAATATCTTCACGTAAAAATATCTTGGGGACAATTTGCTTGAGATTTGTCCCAGTTTCTAACCACCAAGCAAGCAAAGCTTCTAGGGATCTTCTCCGTCGCTGATAATCTTCTGGACTAGAACCAAAACCCGCATCTAATTCATCATATAGTAGCCATATTACCTGATTATTCTGTTGTAACCATCTGTCAATTAAACGTAATTCGTCAGCAGCTTGTGGTTTTTTATTTGGTGAGTTTGATCGTTCTACAAGCCATGAAACAATATTAGAGTGAGAAGAGTTTTCTTGATTGCTCAATGCAACTAATTTTTCATCTAAACCCGCAATTAAACGTAATTCAGATTGATGATAACACAGTTGTAAAAGAGCATAATTTAGCCAAAAAAATTGCCAGTCATTTTCACCTACTTGTTCTTCATAACTTTCTAGATCAAATCTGTTTAAAATTGTACCTGATACTCCAGACTGACCATGACCGGGAGTGAAATGAACATGATCTAAATTGACATCAGATTGAGCTAGTTCTTTTGCAGCATTTGGTTGTTCTACAAATAATCTAAATAAAAGACTTTTACCTGTTCCTTTAGCACCACGAATTAACCAAGTTTTATTACTTAAAAATTTAGGAAAATCCTCTGTACGTTGAAAGATATTTGAAATTTCTTTTGGTTTTAGTTGTTGTGCTGTAGCTGCTTGAAACTGCAATTCATTGAGAATCTCTTTTCGATCATTAACAGTTTTAGTAACGATACTGGGTTTAACATCTGGTAAACTAGCATCAATAGTATCCGCAATAGATACATATTCATCTAATAAACTTTTGGGTACATTATTAACTAAACTAGATAAAGTTGTAATATTGGGATTATAGAAAATTGTATGATGTAGATCCTCGATTTTTGCTCCTGGAGATATAGATAAATTATCTTCATAGCAATATTGATCAATCCAATTTTCAACTGCTCCGATCAAATCTTTATACTGCTCAGGTGTAACTGCTGGTATGGGTGTTAATAGAAATCTCACATCAGGTCTACCCTGATATTGTTTTTGTTTAAGAATCGCTTTGACAACCCAACGCAATCCTTGAAAGCTTTGATCAGTCGGTGAAAAACAAATTATAGCTGTATCAGCTAGATCAAATAATGCGATCGCACCTACATCATTAAATCCAGGCCGCGCATCAATTAAAATTACATCGGGTTCTAGTTGTTTTTTAATATCTTCTATAAGTTGCTTAACTGGATTTTTTGCAGACCTGTAAAAAGAGCGCATATCTAAATCAGCTAACCGATGAATATAATTTTCATCATATTCTCCTACAGGAACTAGAAACAGTTCACCGCGAGTTTGTAAATTTATCTGTTGGATACAATCAGCAATATTAGGGAAATTTTCTTCAGGGGTTAAAGACCTTTGGTGTAAATAATCTAAGACTCCAAAATGTTCCCCGCTAGTCTTTTCAATATCTTCCTGAAACATAACTGAAATTCCAGGAGCTTCTAAATCAAAATCTACCATTACTACGCGACGATTGCGGGTTGCTAGTATCCCTCCTACTAACCCTAAAGCTGTAGAACGACCTACACCTCCCTTAAATGAATAAAAAGTAACAACCAAAGGTTTTTTAGTAGGAATATCTTCATCTACTTCCACTGGATCATCAGATTCTGGAGCCATTAAAATATCTGACCAGAGAGGTAGATTAATATATTGAGCCGGTTGTTCTATTGCTTCTTCTGGGGTTAATAATTCATAGCCAGAAATAGGATATTGACCTAGATTGAAATTAGGGTCAAGATTTGTTAGCAAGTCATCTATTTTTTGTTCACGCTCAACTAATAATTTATTTTCAAATTGTTTAGTAACAATTCTAATTTTTAACCAACCTAATGAAGTCCGCTTGACACTAACTTGTATTTGTTCGTCTTCACGACTAAGATGTTCATGTAAGTTTTGATAAATAATGTCAGGTGTTAAATTTATATTTTCTATCATGATTATTCGTCTTGCTTTGCTAGAAAAAATGTATGTAATACTTTTACTGCTTCTATAAATTTTTCACTATCCTTTTCATCACCTAATTTATCGGAATATCTTAATTCATCATTACGCCAAACTGATGATACTAAATTCCATGCAGTTTTATAAATACCACTTCTATCTAATTGTATACTGCGTTGAATAATTATTAGCTCATTGAGTAAGATTGTTAAATTATGCAAACTAGCACCCTGTACTTTCTGGAAACATTTTGTGTCTTTAAAGTTATTTTCCTCCTCTTCATAACATATAAGAGATTTTAACGCACATTCAATTGCATAACCACCCAAATAAATAGCACCTGTCCAACGTTTTTGGTTATGTAAAGCCACAGCATCATCAAGTCTACGACGAGAAGCACCTAGTTGGCAACGTCTATCATAAGTATCCATTAAAAGATGTACCTTCTCTATAAAATATAAGCCGGTTAAACAATATCAGTATTTTAACAAAGAATTTAGCATTATCTAAGTAATATAAAAGATGATATTAAGAATTATTTACCTAAAAGTGAAGAATCTCAATAGTATTAGCTGATAAAATCAGCTATATTAGTATCCTAAATATTGGTGATGATTATGCAGTTACAAGAAACACGATATTATTCACCCGCAGAATATCTAGAATTTGAAGTAAATTCAGCTACACGACATGAATATATTGATGGTAAAATAATCTGTAAAGAAAGCGGCACACCAAATCATAATCAAATCACTGGTAATTTTGCTGCTACTCTTAATATTCTTCTCAAACGTCAACCTTATCAAGTCTTTGTTACAGACCAACGGCTTTGGATTCCTAATAGACGCATTCACACTTATCCTGATATTATGGTTGTCCAAACTCCCTTGGTGTTTGAAGAAGGTAGAAAAGACACTATTACTAATCCTGTGATGATTGCTGAGGTGTTATCAAATTCAACTAAAAGCTATGATAAAGATGAAAAGTTTGCTGCTTATCGAACTATTCCTAGTTTTCAAGAATATATTTTAATTAACCAATACACAATACACGTTGAACAATATTATAAAGCTGATAATAACAAATGGATTTTTTCAAAATATTCAAATAGTCAGGATTCTTTAAATTTAGCTTCAATTGCTTGTCAAATTTCGCTGGAAGATATCTATAATAAAGTTAATTTTGAAGCGAAAGAATGAATTTTTCTCAAAGGTTTCATTCATGAATTTACAGAATTTGGACAGGCAAGATGCCCGTCCCACAATAGTTTTATTTACACTTTAATAAACCAGCGTTTCTGGTACATCAATACAGCTACACCGTACCAAAATAACAGCGTCACAAGTGCAAACAAAAATGAGCCGTTGAATTTTCCTGCCCAAGATGCAAAGATATTTTGATAAATCCAATTATAGATACTAATGGCGGTTTCACCTGTACCAAGTTGGGTTTTTGCGGTGATTTTGATTAATAATACAGATGCTACAAAAAGAGCGATCGCATTTAATCCCATTATCTCAAAAGACTTACTCCAGCGTTTAATTAACCTCACTTCTATCAACTCATAACAAGCTGCTAATAACATTAACGCCCAACCACTGGTAAATAAAACATAGGAACTTGTCCATAGTTTCTTATTCATGGGAAAAGCCACATCCCAAATAATTGCAATTACCAAACAACACAAACCAAATAATACTAAATCCATACTAGTTTGTGAAGTAGCTTGTTTTTTATCTTTAATCCATTCGCCAGTAAAATAACCAGCCAAAACGCTAACTATTGCCGGAATCGTGCTAAAAAGTCCTTCAGGATCTCCCATGAAATTAAACCCATCACCTTTATATAGATGTACTTTGGGAATAATTAATCTGTCAATAAATGCGCCAAAATTACCTTCTCGTGTCAGCACTCCCGCACCATATTCAGGAACAGGCATATACATCATTGTCAACCAATAAGCAATTAGTAATCCTCCTGCTACTAGCCATTGACTTTTGCGGGGTAATTTTAAAACAATTAAGGATGCAAACAGATAAGTTAACGCAATTCGTTGTAATACCCCCATCAAACGGATACTACTTAAATCAAAAGTCCAAACACCTTTATTCCAAAAACCATTTAACAGCAAACCTAAAATAAATAGAATCGCAGTCCGACGGAGGATGCGTAAGTAAACTGCTTTGGTGGGTTTGTTCTCTGCTGTATATTTTGACAGAGAAAAAGTCATGGCCACACCAATAATGAATAAAAAGAAGGGAAATATTAAATCAGTAGGTGTACAACCGTGCCATTGGGCATGACTCAGGGAATGATAAACATCATCTGCAACTCCTGCCATATTAGCCAGAATCATTGCAGCGATAGTAATACCACGGAACACATCAAGTGAACTCAGACGCATAGACAAAATATCTTATTTAAGAATCTCACCTTACTCCTCCTGATGCACTTTATCAAGAAAAATTGATAATCTAAGTTACAAGGTAAAATTTTATTAAGTAATGTTTGAATAGTAAATTTTTTAATTATGGCTATCAAAGTTGGAGATACCGCGCCTGATTTTAACCTAACCGCCCAAAATGGCGAAAATATCAGCCTGGGAGACTTTCGAGGTCAAAAATCTGTTGTCCTCTATTTTTATCCCAAGGATGATACACCAGGATGCACTGTAGAATCTTGCGCTTTTCGAGATCAATATGAAGTGTTTAAAGCTGCTGGTGCTGAAGTGATTGGTGTGAGTGGTGACTCTAGGGACTCTCACCAAAAGTTTGCCAATAAATACAATTTACCTTTTACACTATTGAGTGATCAAGGCGACCAAGTGCGAAAACAATATGGTGCAACTACCGCCTTTGGTTTTATCCCTGGACGAGTAACTTATGTGATTGACCAAAACGGTGTGGTTCAGTATGTTTTTGATTCCATGCTGAACTTTAAAGGCCACGTTGAAGAAGCATTAAAAACACTGCAACAACTAGCGGCAAAATGAGATATTCCACAATAATTCTGTCTGCATAGACCATATTAGACATCTTCGGTAAAGTAGAGACGTTCTATGAAACGTCTCTACGAAAATATGGCAAGGGTTAACGGATTTGAAAAAATTTATTTAGCATAGTCAGTACCGAAGAACCTCAATTATTTATATCAGTATATTTTGCCCGAATAGTTCTTGATATTTAACTAAATTTCTTCAATACATACTGAGGAGATTTCCTTTTTTCATCTTTGCTACTTATGTATCAAATAAACTTCCTTTTTTCGCTTGTGAGAAATCCGAGTTCAAAACTTTTTCTAGAACAGGATGATATTTTTGTAGATTTAGAGACACAAGAAGAAAAAAGAGAAAATTCTTAAATGCCTACAAATACAAATAATATTTTACGGCTTATGTGAATTAAATCCTGAAACTCTTGTAATACCGTTAATGATTCTGGAATTATTATTTTAAAGAAATATGGAAACCATAACAAAATTTTCAATTCACATCAGGCGTATAATATTAGAATATTATCAAACCACCACAGCGAATACTACACCAAAAATAAAGATTATCTCCTCGTAGATAGATGACTATGGATAATTTACCTGAAAATAACTCTAACTCCAAAGTAGGGGGCGGGTTACCTATAATTCAATACTGGGTAGAAAAAACTCTGTCTCCAGAAGGTTTAAAATTATGGCAAACTCTCAATCATAAAAGTGCGTGTTTATCCTGTGCTTGGGGTACAGGGGGACAAAAAGGCGGGTTTGTTAATGAAGCCGGAGAATATTTACAACGTTGTGCTAAAAGTGTAGAAGCGATCGCCGCAGAATTGCAACCAGGAATTAAACAAGATTTTTTTCAGAAATATAATATTAGTGAATTACAAAAACTGACTTCTCAAGAATGCGATAAATTAGGCAGATTAACTTATCCTCTCATTCTCAAATCAGGTTCATCCCATTATCAACGCATTAGCTGGGAAGAAGTTTATCAAATTGCGAAAAAAGTGTTTAGTTTAGCACCAGAACGAATTGCGAGTTATAGTTCTGGACGGTCATCAAATGAAGCCGCTTATTTATTACAGTTATTCATGCGATCGCTTGGTAGTAATAATTTAGCAGATTGTTCAGATTTATGTCACGCCCCCTCAACCATAGGCTTGAAAAAAGTTTTCGGTTCTGGGACATCAATGGTAAGTTTAGAGGATTTAAAACATAGTGATTGTATAGTTTTAATTGGTTCTAATGCACCCGCAAATCATCCGCGCTTGATGAACGAATTAATCCAATTGCGGTCAAGAGGCGGTAAAGTAATTATTATTAATCCCCAAATTGAAATCGGGTTAGTTAAATTTGCCTCTCCTGCATTTCCCATCAAATCATTACTTACCGGAGGTTCAGATATATCTTCCCTATATTTACAACCCATTCCTGGTAGTGATGTGGCGTTATTTGTGGGTTTGCAAAAATCCCTGATTGAACAAAATTTAATTAAAACAGAATATCTCAAATCTTATGCACAAAATTGGCAACAAATTTTAGATTATGCCAATAATACACCTTGGGATAATATCACCAATACCTGCGGATTATCTTCAGAAGAAATCACAGCTACAGCTTATCTAATTGGTAAATCAGAAAGTGTAGTATTTGCTTGGGCTATGGGAATAACCCAACAAGCTAACGGCGTAGAAAATGTTTTTAGTATCGCAAATACAGCCTTAATTACAGGTAACGCTGGCAAAATTGGCGCGGGAACAATGCCCATTCGTGGACATTCCAACGTGCAAGGATTTGGTTCAATGGGCGTTACTATAAATTTACGGGAAGAAATCAAACAAGCACTATCTAAACTGTTAGGAAAACCTGTAAATGAAACACCTGGTTATCATACCCGTGATTTAATTACAGCAGCAGAATTAGGAAAGATAAATACACTATTTTGTTTAGGGGGAAATTTGTATGCAGCTAACCCAGATTTACAACAAGCCAAACAAGCATTATCGCAAATAGAAACCATTTTTTATGTAGCGACAAAACCGAATTTAGGACATTTTCACGGACTAGGAAAACAGCAAACTTTAATTTTACCTGTGTTCAATCGTTTTGAAAATCCCCATAAAACTACAACGGAATCAGGTAATAACTTTGTGAGGTTAAATGATGAAGGTAAAAGTCATTTACAACCACATAATTCTGATTTGATTTCGGAAGTAGAATTAATTACAGAAATTGCTCATCGTTTACATGATGAAATTCCGATTAATTGGCGTAAATTGCAAGATACAGTTTATGTAAGAGAATTAATTGCTAAAACCATTCCTGGTTATGAAAAAATAGGCACAATTGATCAAAATCAAGAAGAATTTACTATTAAAGGACGGATTTTTAAAGAACCTAAATTTCCTACATTTGATGGTAAAGCGCAGATGTTTGTCACACCTTTACCGCAATTAGTTTTACCGAATAAATCAGCTTTTGATATTGCAGAAAATCAGCCAGGAATTGTAGTAGTATTGGGAACAGGACGCAGTTATGGACAACATAATACGGTAGTTTATCGCAATGAAGATAAATATCGCAATATGCCCCATCGGCATTGTATATTAATGAATAGTTTAGATATTAAAAAAGCAGGATTTCAGGAACATCAACGAGTTACAGTGAGAGGAAACGCGGGAGAATTAGAGAATATAGAAATTATTAGTGGTGCAATTCGTGAAGGAGTAGCTTTTATGTTTTATCCTGAAACTAACGTTTTATTTAAAGCAGAAATTGACCCGAAAAGCGGTACTCCTGCTTATAAAAGAGTGGCGGTTTTTGTGTATGAGAAAATAATTTAAGGAGTTCCCTTCTCTTAAAGTCTTCTACCACTCCCTTCCCAGTCTAAGATTACCTATCTTCTTCCTTCGTGTTCTTCGCTCCTATATCCCTCCGGGACGCTCCGCGAACGTGGTTCATTTAATCCAAATTATTCTAGTGGGAAGTGGGAAAACAGTTAAGTTATGCAACTGGCTCAAATCATTGATTTTTAGTAGGTTATCAAAAAGCCCGTGACGAGGATTGAACTCGTGACCTCACCCTTACCAAGGGTGTGCTCTACCACTGAGCCACACGGGCGAAACTGGAACAAAAATTAAGATATATAACGCTGTGATTTTTTCATTACACAGCAATTATAATTCTTAATATCGTGGAAGGTGGGCCGAGCTGGATTTGAACCAGCGTAGGCGTAAACCAACGGATTTACAGTCCGTCTCCATTAACCACTCGGACATCGACCCGTTCTGTCCCACGCTTATCTATAATAGCAGCAGTCTCTAAGTTTGTCAATTGCAAAAAGAAAAGAAATTCTTAAAAGTCTGTATTCCTTACAGCAAGCTGGTTTCTAAGATTTACAAGATTACCCGGTAAGCGTAAAGCTCAGTGTCTTTAGACCTGAGATATAAGCGACACGGGCGAATT
>JBAXRM010000025.1:0-37978 GCA_037131225.1 Nostocales cyanobacterium ELA583
TCTATTCCTTCCTTTTTCGCCTCTTGACACTTTATTCTCTCCATTCCATCGTGGCAAAAACTTCGTGACACTAACACAGTATTTCATCTCATGGGTTGTCTTTTATCTCTATTGATTGTTGTTAAGAATATAAAAATATATCAAATATCCAATAACCTATATCGTTTTTGCAAAACCAATAACTTCATCCTTGCTTCCCCAGCATTATCAGCCAAATCAGCAAACTCCACAAACCGCCGTAATTCCTTCTTTAATAAATTCCGTTCGACTTCAATAGTTTCTCTATCCAAATCTGGCGGTAACACAATCATATCAAAAATTGTTGCCCTTTCTTTGCCAGGGTGAGGACGTAAAACCCTACCCCGACGTTGAATAAATTGCCGGGGATTTCCTGAACTTGATAAAATTACTGCGGTTTGAATTGCGGGAATATCCACACCTTCATCTAAACAACGAATGGCTACTAAACCTTGTAATTCTCCACTTTCAAATTGACAACGTAAAGTTTCCCTTTCCTCCAAAGAAGTCTCTGCTGTATAGGTACTAACTTTATAACCTAATTCTCCTCCCAGAAGTTGAGAAACAGCTTTCAGTTGACGTAAAGAGTAACGTTGTCCAATTTCTTGAGAACCATCACTACAATAAAATAATGTATGGGTAGTTTCTCGACGACTTTCCATTAACTCTTGTAAGGCTATTAATTTATTTTCCGCAGTTCCAATTAACCGCGCTCTTTGCATTAATAATGATTTAATATCTTCGTTTTCTTCAAAATCTCCCGCTTCTCCCATATCCCGTTCTCGATAAAGCAAAGAACGCCCGATTTTTTTAGTTAATTTTAAATAAGCTATACTCTCTGTTTCCGTTAATTCTACTAATATGGGATGATAATTATAATGGACTAACGCACCTTGAGAAATTGCATCTTGTAAATTAAATTCAGGTTGCAGAACTGGACCAAAATAATCTAATAAAGATTGTGTTCCTCCGTCATCAAAATATCTTTCCGGTGTAGCTGATAAAGCTAGACGTAAACCCACTTTGCGCGGTAAACTTTCTTCTAACTTGGGTGCACCTAAATTATGTGCCTCATCCCCAATAATCAAAGTTTTTGGCGGAAAATATTTAAGTTGTGTCTGAAAACCATTACCAATTAAAGTTGAGTTAGTGGTAATTACCGTTACAAAATCCTGAGAACCAGAACACAGATTGTAGATTTGTGTAGAAAGTTGACCTTGCCAACTGCGTAAATTATCAAATGCTAAAATCGGCTGTAAGTTAAATTTCTCACATTCCCTCGCCCACTGGGTGACAAGATGACGATAAGGACATACCACCAACAAAACTTGTAACCCAATTTGCTGGTACAATTCACAAGCGATCGCTAATGCAGTAATAGTCTTACCACTACCAGTAGCCATTTTTAACGTCCCCCTACCATGATTAGCAAACCAGCTAGTCACAGCCTGACGTTGATATCCCCGCAATTGAAGAGATAAAGGCATTTTCGGACATCCCGGTAATGACTTCTTAACTTGATAATTGCCTTTTTTCTCCCCCACGTAAGGTAACTTGAGTTTAAAAGTCGGTAATTTCTGAACTACATTTCGCGTTAGGTACATAGATTTGCAAATTGGTAATTGGTAATTATCGGTAGGGGTAAAGCATGAGCTAAACCCCTACAGTCTATAACTGGCATATTTTAGTTATAATTACGCCAAATACCAACTAAAGAACCTTGCACCTCCACTTGCATTGCCGGTACTTCTATTGGATGATAATTAGGATTTGCTGGTTTGAGAGTGACAAGATCATCATGGCGATAAAAACGTTTTAAAGTTGTTCCGTGTCCTTCCACTCTTGCAGCCACAATAGTTCCATTTTTTAACTGATTGGGTTCAGCTACAGGACGCAAAAATACTACATCACCATCTGCTATTAAATCTTCAATCATACTATCCCCAGCGACCCGTAAAGCATAACTTTGAGGAGGTAATGATAAATTAGCTAAATCTAAATGTTCCACCGCATCTGTGAACGGTTCTATCAAACCACCTGCCGCAATAGTTCCTAAAATTGGTACACCTTGTTTAGTAGGATGAAGGATGCGAAGAGTTCTAGCCCTCCCTTCATTCCAGCCAATGTAACCCTTATTGCGTAAATGTTCCAACCGACTTTGAATGGGTGCAGGAGATTTTAAATTCATTCCTTGCATCATTTGGCGAATTGAGGGAGAATGTTGATTCAACCTGATATATTCAACCAACCATTCATATAGTTCTTTTTGAGGATCTGTGAGACGTTCCATAATTTTTTCGGGAAGTAAATAATAAATGCCCATAGAACATTGGTACTACAAAAATCTTCCCTTAACAAGCTTTAATTAAAAATTCATGATAATTGGGTAACTGATAATGAGTAACGTAAGTTGCTAAACAGGGAAGAGGGAACAGATAAGAATTTCATCAATTACCAATTACCAATTACCAATTACCAATTACCAATTACCAATTACCAATACGTCATTCCGCCCCTAAAACACTTGCAAGTAAGGCTTTTTGAGCGTGTAGGCGATTTTCTGCTTGATCCCAAACCCGTGATTGTGAACCTTCAATTACTTCTTCTGTAATTTCTTCACCACGATGGGCTGGTAAGCAGTGTAAAACAATTGCTTCTGGATCTGCAAGACTTAATAATTGTTCAGAAATTTGATAAGGTTGGAAAACAGGGAACCGATTATTAGCTTGGGTTTCTTGTCCCATACTTGCCCAAACATCAGTGTAAAGTACAGATGCACCTTTGGCTGCTGCTTCAGGATCATGGGTGAGAATCACGTCAGTTTTTTTATTCGCTATTTCCCGAGTTTTTTCCACAATTTCCGCATCTGGGGCATATCCTGACGGAAAAGCTATTCTCACATTCATTCCCACCAAAGCGCAACCTAACATTAGAGAATTAGCGACATTATTCCCATCACCGACATAGGTTAATGTTAAACCTGCCAAAGTCCCAAACTTTTCTTGAATGGTCATTAAATCAGCCAATATTTGACAAGGGTGTTCTAAATCTGTAAGGGCATTGATCACCGGAATCTTCGCATATTTAGCAAAAGTTTCCAACTCCTGTTGAGCAAAGGTGCGAATTGCTAAAACATCCAAATAACGATCTAACACCCTAGCGGTATCCTGGATAGGTTCTCCACGACTCACCTGAGTGACATTGGGATGAAGATCAATTACCTGTCCCCCCAGTTGGTACATTGCTACTGTGAAACTGACTCTAGTGCGTGTTGAGGCTTTGGAGAACAATAAACCTAGAACCTTATTACAATGCAACTTGAGTTTTCCCGACTTGAGTTGAGTGGCTAATTCCAGAAGTTTTTGCAGTTCTCCAGAACTTAGATCCGCTAAACTTAATAAATCTCTGCCTATCAATGCTGTCATGCTTGATTATTTATAAAAAACTCTACCAAATATTTTTGCATCAATCTACAACATGAGGGCTAGTTTTACCGATTTTTGGCAACCAGAAAAATATTTTGTTTACCCACTAGACAAATCTTATGCCTATGCTATAATATGAAATCAGTGGGCAAATAAAAAATTTCCTTACCCAAATTGCCAGCATAGCACAGTGGTAGTGCATCCGACTTGTAATCGGAAGGTCGTAGGTTCAAATCCAACTGCTGGCCCTAATGTACATTCGCACATTATATGTCGCAGTTCGCAAATTAATGTCGTTCTTCGCAAATTAATGTCGCGGTGGTTGTTTTTCGGAGTCAATTTAATTATTCTAAGTTTTCGCAAATTAATGTCGTTGAATAGTTTAAGATCAAGTCTCAGCATAATTTATTTAAATAATTTGATGACTACTTTCTTTTGCAAAGCCCAATTATTTAATTATCACGATATAACAATCATGTTTTATTCCATGCGTGTAGACTTTAATACATTTACAAATCGGATGCACCTTTCAATCCTCTCCTAGTCAAAAAAATTTGTTGAAACTTTCGTTGCCTCACAAAATTAAATTGGCACTTTTAGCCAACTTTCAACCCACCCCTATTCGGGATGGTAGTTGAAACTTTGGAAATTCAAGCACTTTATTTTCATAGCCTTGCAACTTTCAACTCACCCCTAGTCGGGATGGTAGTTGAAACCTAATTCTCCAATCTTTTGAGCAGCTTGCACATCGCCTTTCAACCCACCCCTAGTCGGGATGGTAGTTGAAACAAAAGGTTAAAAGATGAGTGAAACGTTAACATTATCCTTTCAACCCACCCCTAGTCGGGATGGTAGTTGAAACCAAACCTGCAAACAAAGCGGGTAGCCGTTTCCCAGTAGCCTTTCAACCCACCCCTAGTCGGGATGGTAGTTGAAACTACAGGAAAAGAACATCGGCAAGATTTGAAAGACTTTCAACCCACCCCTAGTCGGGATGGTAGTTGAAACTAGCTAGTGACCAACGGCGATATTTTGTGGGGTGTCCTCTTTCAACCCACCCCTAGTCGGGATGGTAGTTGAAACCGCGCCCGTCTAGACCCTTGCCAATACAGGTTTCCAAATGCGATTTTGGCAAACCTTTTAAAAAATCTGTTTTTTTGCTCTCAATGGAGGACATTCATCACTCTTCAAATGAGTCAAATCAATACTGGATAAGGGATTCAAAGTTTTGGCAGATCCCCAGGGTTTTTGACCCCGCTTATGGTTTGCCAAAAAAAAGATTTGGGAGGATTCCCCCGACGAAGGGGGTGATTTAGTAGCCACCACTGTGGAAATCCACATCGTTATAAATAACGACTATGGCTAAAAGCCTTACTTCTTATTGCTGGGAGCGCACCTATCCTGTCTTGCGACAGCAGCATCAGAAGCGGGCAGCTACCAGGCTCAGAAAGCATGACAGTCTTCCAACTGCCAAACTAAGCCAGATTTTTCATAGTACAGAGACTCCAAGGAGCATGAACTACGGCGCTATTGTATCTATATTATATTTTCAAGGTTCGGATTAGTAAACTAAATTAGTGCAGCTTGACGTTCTTGATAGGTAAAGACAGCTAAATCTCGTGCTTTTTCCTGTGAACTCGCTCTGATTGGCTGTGTCCCAGTTTCAATTGCAATTCCGGCTTGTGCTGCTTGGGATTTGATACTCTTGATTAATCGTCCATAACTCCAGCGATGAACGTTTATTCGATATTCTTTGGCATATTTCTGTTGGCCTTCTTTGTAACCAGGGCATTGATTTTCTGCTCTGGATTGAATTTCACTACTGATTTGCTCCCGCATATCGCGGAGTTTGGGTAAAACTATACTGCCAGCTTGATATTTTTTAGCGATCGCAATTATTGCATCAGCCAATAATCTATCCACATATTGCCCTAATTCTGATTCACCAAAAGAGTTGGGTGCATTTTGTTTTTGGGCTTTGTGGCGTTCGTGAGATAGGCGTTGCTGTTGTTGTCGCTGACGATTCAGGAGATTATAGTTTTCACCAAGTAGTTGTTTGACACTGCGATAAGCTATAACTTCATTTTTAACAACATCTACCACCGCCACGGTGACTGGTTTTTCTAGTCCAAAACTAACACCTATTAGGATTGAAGATTTACCTTGATAATTAGGTTTGCTGGGACGAGGAAAAGGGTTATTAATTCGAGCGAGTGTTGATTGCTGACGAGTGATAAAAGCTTGTTGTTTATCGTTGAGATCATCTTTCTGTTTTGTTTTAGTTAAAATTTCGGTAATTGCTGTAACTTTCTCCTCAACTACCTGTTGAGTTCCTTCGGTAGTAAGCATCCGAGTATCTAAAGAACAATAGAAATTCAGTTGATTTACTTTCCAAGCTTTACCTTTTTCTTCACCTGGCAACCAAGAAATTCTTCCTGAACGCAAAGTAAATAAACTACTTGAGTGTTGATTTTTATTATTGCGTTTAATTTCTTGATCCTCTAAAAAGCGTTGGAAATAGGGTAAATGACGTTTATCGCAGTAAATCTCAAAGGTGAGTTTTCCCAAGCCACTGAACCGCACAAAGAGACGATTTTTATCATTCTTGAACCATGTCATATCTTCGTTAGATTCGTAAGCCACAGGAAATGGCACATTAGCAGTTTTTCTTAAAAGTGCTGCTTGCCATGCTTTTGCTTCATTTTCATTTTGCGGAACATTCAAGGTAGCAATTTCTAAGGTTTCTAACCACTCTTCTCCTGTCAAATCTCTACCTTTGGGGATGCGACTTTGGAGTTGATCTTTTAAGCGTTCAATTTCTATTTCTTTTCTGCGTTTATTTCTAGTAAATTCTTCTGGGTTTTCATCCAGTTCACTAATTTGACAGTTATTTTTGAGTAGATATGCTAAAGCGCAACGAGTAAGAGGTTCTTCTGTTTCTTCATAAGTGTTTAGAAGAATTTTGAAAAGTGAAGATGTTTTGGCTTTTGTGGGTTTTTTAGTCTTTTTTACCTTTTTCTGTTTGTCATTTTGATTCCTACGGAGCGCTTCGCTATCGGACTGAGGGGTAAATTTGCTAAGAAGTTCAGTAGCTTTAGTACGGATTACGTCTAAGCTAGATTGACTTTCTTGCTCAAGTTCTTGATCACTTTTGAGCATTTTTAACCAACGCTGTTTCCCTTCTATTTGGTTCTTTCTTCGCTTCTGTAAGGCAAACCAGGATTTATATAGATAATCCACTAAGGCAATTGCTGAGGTGTAAAAACGTCCAGGTTGTCCAGCAAAAGGTTCTTGAGTTTTGAGGGAGTTACCAAGTGTTTTGAGTAATTCAGCAGGTATACTACCTTTTTCTAGCCAGGTTTCAAATTCTGGGTGTTTTCCTACCTGTACCAATATTTCATTGATGAATGGTGTATTTTTTTCAGTCATCAATTCCCATAGTTGACGGAGGCTGTCTTCTTCAGCAACCAAGCGACATTGAATTGTGATAACGCTCATGATGTCTTTGATTTTGTGGATTTGAGAAACGTGACATGATTATTGATTATTTTTTTACTTCCTCTAATTATAGCTCAATGACGCAATGACGCAATAGCGCAAATGTTTTTTTTCTCAAAGACTGTGTAAAAATAAAAGCCGCAAGATTGGGCTTCTAATTAGGATGGCAGAAGAAACTAGAGAGGTTAGGGGAAGAGTCCCTAAAGACATAAAAATCGCTTTTGAAATTGCCTGTGCGCGTCTGGAAGTGACGCAAACTGCGGCTTTGGAGGAGGCGATTAGAGATTGGTTAGAAAAAAAAGATTCCCCTGCTGGTGGTAAGTCAGAGAGGAGTTAAAGTGCGATGCTTATAGTGAGGGTAGCGATCGCATTTTTGGTGACTTGTGGTTAAAAGCTTGGTTGTGAGTATTCCAAACAAGGACTCTCACATATTGCTAACAGCGATCACTCTCATCAAGATACTTGCGTATTTATGGGCGATTCAGGTCATTGTACAGGCTTTCGCAAAGAGCGATCGCACTCATGCAAAAAGAGGCAGCAGTTCCTATATTTACAAAATCTTGGTTTTCTCGATGTTGTCCAAAGTCACCAATGGACTTAATATGATTAACTAAGACATAAGTGGTTTTGGTAATGTACTTGGTAACAGAATGGGAATCTTGTGTACCAGTTGCAAGGCGCAAGATGCTACATTGCCTTCCATCACTTACAGGAAGCAGCCTACCAGAATCCAACAAACCATCTCTCCACTCACCGGATCGCTGCCATTCGTTTATCCAGTTCTGAGGAATTGAGCGATCGCGAGGTAATTCCTTTTCCCAAATTAATTGCAGTGACCGTTTTGCAATATTTCGCATCCAAACGAGTGAGCCTTCAGGTGATGGAGATAAGTCTCGAATAGCCATGCGTACATAGTTGCTGAGGGCTGGATCAACCTGTGAAATTTGTGCAAATCGCAGTCCGAGTGTGCCTGGAATATTTTCGTCAAAGGCATTACCCATACCAAACAAGCGATAAAGATCGTTAACTCCTGGAGTTCTTAGGCGAGCATACTCCTTAATAATCTTACAAGCTGGTTTTAAAGTGCCTCCCGTGGCTTGGAGAAAACCTCTTTTTTCTAATTCAGATTTTCTGCTGTGCGGTAATTGATTTTGAGGAATTCCTCGTTCCGCAGCCGAAGCTAAATCACTCTTCATTTCATCGCTACAGTCATCCCACAGTGCTAATAAGAAGTTGGACTGACTAACAACCATTTTTTCAGCAATGCGCTCAACATCAATATTCGATAGCGTAGAACCTTCAGCAGTTTCTTGAAAAAGGTCACGCATCAGTGCAGCAGCAAGTAGGGGAACTCCTCCAGTCCAGATAACAATTTCTTCTTTTGCCGCAGATTCAATTGTAATTTTTTTCTCTAGCATGGGTTCTAGAAACCCTTCCCAGTCCGCATCTTCAAGCTTGCTGATTTCTAAAGGCGTATCATAAAAAATTTCCCAAAAGTCCGAGGATTGCGATTCCTCAGAAGCACAAAGTTCTCGAAGAGGACGACGACTACCTGTAACCAGAGTCAAACTGGAGTGAAGTGCCAGCGTTCGCATATTGTCCCACAGCATTCTGGTAATACCAGAAGCAGCAAGAACGTGATCGAATCCATCTAGAACAGCAAGCAGGCTATCACGCTTTCTGTCTAATTCCGCAAACGCAAAATCCAGTAGTTCATGAATGCTACTACTGTCTGTCAGTTCGATATACTCTGCCACTTCTGGTCTTAATGGCTCGATAGTTGATTTAACACCCTTAGCAAAACAGTGTCTGAACTCCTCATCAGTTGTGGGTGTTGTGTGACGGAAATCAATGTATAAAGCAGTTGTAAAATAGTCATTCCTGTCACGGTACTTATCTGCTAAATGATTAAGTAATACACTTTTTCCATAACGAGCAAACCCAATAACTGATACATGATCAGGCGTTGGCTTAAGCAAATGGCTTTCTAAGCTTGCCAACACTTTTTCCCGCCCCAACAGTTTTGGAACACTCCCACCCAGCACTTGATAAAACTCAGTCATTACAATATCTCCTCACTTTCTCTGATTGCTTCCCGTTTAAGGTCTTCAAAATCAACATGACGCTGAATCCATTTCTCCATTAGTGGAATAGAGAGATAATAAGCCTCTCGACCCTGTGTGGAGTGAAACTCAATTAATTCTAATTCTCTTAAAAAGTCTAAATCTTCACCTAGCCCTCGTTTTTGAGGCACAGGAACCCCAAATTCCTCAAATTTCGTTTCTAAAAAATCGAGGTTTGTTGGATCATCACCCCCAGCAAAACGCTGACAAATTGCCAAAATCATGCGTCGGCGCTCAGTTCCTGCATAATTCCAGAGTGTGCGGAAATGTTCATTGTCTTCTACCATTGTGGTTGCTGCTGATTCAACCAAAGTAGATGTAACGGTTCTTTCAGCTTGACGCTTTGTCTGCTCAAATATACGAGTACACAATGATTGGATTAAAAAAGGTTGGCAGGCACACAGGTTGACGATGCGATCGCGGGCTTCAGGTAGAAATTGCAATCGACCCTTCACAGGTTCAGTTACTAGATCTTTTGCTGCATCTAGTGGCAAGGCACTAATACCAATTTGGTATCCAAAACCAAATAGCACTGACCAGTATTCTTCTCGCAACCGCTTCAAACGCCGCGAACCAGTAATGATCGCCGACATATCTGAGTAGGTATGTAGTAAATAACGGATGTTTTCAGGAACTTGAGGATTAGTAATTCCTTTATCAATACCTTCCTGAAGTTTGTCAAACTCATCCAGCATCAGAAGCAGTTTCTGGGGTTTAATCGTTTCTAAAACACTTTGCAAGTAAAGTTCAAATTCTTCAAATGGATTCTCTCCAGAGAATGTGGCATCTAAAGCTTTCACCAGTTGTGATTGAATAGGCTTGTCTAAAGTGGGTGGTAGCTGGCTAGGAAGCCAAGTTGAAATCCCAACTTTGTTACAAGCCTCCCAAATTTTTCTAGCAAAGAGACGAAAAACATGATGAGTCGCCATGCTGTCTGCCCCTTGCAAAGAGCATTCGACCATCAGCCAGTTAGGTAAATTCTCTGGTTGATTAAGCTGTTTTAGGATTGAAGTCTTTCCAGTACGGCGATTCCCCTCAAGCAGAATTACATTAGACTGGGTATCATCATTGAGAAGGTCTTTAATTTGTTCGATGACATCATCCCGTCCGTAAAACATCTCCTTTCGCTCAATCGGTTTACCTACTATGTAGGGACTAGCTCCTAAATTGGTAGGAGTAGATGATTCTCGTAGCGATCGAATGGCAAGAGAAAGAGGAATTTCACCATGAATTGAGATACCATCAAGCTGTTGTGCATTCCACAACACCAGAAAATCGAATGTTCCTGACATCTGCTGGGGTTGTATGAGCAGTGGAATTGAAAGTTCTTCTTCTTCCCTTAAATAATCTGTTTCACCTGTACCGATGTTGGGAGAGGTGCGGATATGAATATTTCTTAATGCTACAGCAGAAATATTTTTAATTATAAGTGTCACTTCATTAGGCATACCAATAACAACGCTGGAAGGTACACAGCGCGTATTAATGTTGCCATCTGCTAAAGTTGATGCAACTTCGCGGATTATGAGCTTCGCAATATTAATGCTTACTTCTCTCGCCCTCTCAACTGTGGCGACTGAGTTGCTGTTTAATAGTTCAAGAGCATTATTTATCTGGTGATAAGCAATTTGTAAAACTGCCAAGCGACCAGTTCCATCTGGTATTTTATGGATTCCCTTTAGCGCAAAAGCGGTCATTACGGCTGTTGTTAACCAAGGTATGATCGCTGTGGGAAATGTTTCTAGTCCATGAACACCCAGATTTGTGAGGTCATTAAGTTCTTTGCCAAAACTATCGAACCATAACAGTCTTGCTTTACTCCCACCTTGCTCAGTTAGTTCTGCCATTGCTCGAATCGTCTGAGATTGTTCGAGCCAATTCAACACAGGATTATCACTGCCACCAGTTACCATTCGGATTAATGCACTCAAGGCATCTGAAATTCGTCCCTGAGTACCTTGCCATAGACGATTCTGCATTTGAATCGGTGGAACAGGCACTTTCAAGTCTTTTAAGGCTTCCATTGAAAGATTCTGGATTGTTGCTCCACGAGCGTTCCCTTTTAGCCAGGTTTGATAAACTGGGGAGCGCAAGATTTCTGCTAGAAACTGGGGTGTAATACCCTGTTTCGTGCGAATAACAGCAAGACCTTGGGTAGCAATCGCCCCCACTATTCCAGGAACATTTGAAATTAAACCAACCTTACCAATTGTGCCTGTCTTGGTAAGTATTATATCCAGAGGACGTAAGTAGTGCTTTTCTTTAACCTTTGATTCTCCTGATTTAGTGAGAAATAGTTCTGGAGGTTTAGCAGCCATGTCCTTGATATCGGAAACGCGAAGCAGCCCTCCTACAACATCAGGATGGTTGGCATCTTTGATAATGATATCCTGGTTGTAAGAAATTCCGGTAAAGACCTCGGCTACTTGCTGAAGCGATCGCATTTTGATATTTGAATCTACTTTTGCCAAGGTGTTCAGTTGTTCAGCAAGGACATCATCTCCCGTTTTCTTGACGATTAATTCCCAGTTTCTTTCGGCAAGTGTAGTAATGGGAATATTCCAGAGATTAGTTCCAGGTTTACCATCACGGAAAGTTTGGGCAATTTGTTTAGCAAATAATCGCTGTTCTGTGGGCAGTACCGCTTCTCGTTTCTGTGAACTGGAGGGAAAATCTTCAAGTAGAAAGAAGCGTACAGAAGAGGCAGGTTTGTCGCGTCGGAAGACGATAATGTTGGAGTGAAGACCTGTGAATGGTGCAAAAGCTCCTGGAGGTAGTGCTAACACTCCTTCAACACAGAAGTCACGCAGCAAGAATTCACGAAGATGCTTTTCTGCACCGGAGCGAAACAAGATACCATCCGGGAAGGCTACAACGGCTCGACCACCCGGACGTAGAGAAAGCATAATGTGTTGCAGGAAAAGGGCTTCTATATTCGACGTATGAATTTGGAACTCATTTCGGTAAGGGTAAGTATTGTATTTTGACGACTGTCCCCAGGGCGGAACTGCCAAAATACAATCAAACATTTCGGAATTAGGGCTGCGGGGTAATAACAATCTCTCCAGCGTATCACCTAGCTCTAGTCCGGGATAGTTAACCCCTGCCAGGACAATACGAGTTAGCCCGATCGCGTAGGCAATGGGATTAATTTCAACGCCAAAAATACTGGATTCTTGAATTTGTAACCAATTTTGGGGTGAGAGAAATTCAGCTTGCTCTTGTAGACGACGGGTGGTGGCGACGAGTAAACTACCCATTCCAAAGCATGGATCATAGATGCGTTCACCTGGTTTTGGGTCAGCGAGTTCGATCATTAAATCAGCTATACGCTGAGGAGTGGTGAATTGCCCTGTGTCTTTGCCTTCCATAAAGCCTGAGAGCAAAATTTCCAGGATGCTTCCAGCAGCAGCGCGATCGCTCACAGAGTCGAAGGGTAAAGAGTCGATCCAACGGAATAGCTCGAAGACAGGTTCTAGCGTGAATAGCGATTCAGATTGCTCAATGCCGGTTTGTTCCAGGGCAACTCCAATAAAGTGAAGCTGTTTTCCAAGCGGTGTAGAGTTGGCATATTTTAGAGACGGAACAAGTTCGCGCTGGAAAATTCTCATGAGATCATGAGGATCTTGTTGGCGTAATGTAGACCAACGAATGTTTTCTCGCAGAACAGAGGTATAGCAAAATATTCCAACTTGGGCGATCATCAGTGCCTCATGAAAATCCGCCCATCGCAAAAACAGCAGAGCAGCAGCATGAATGGCAAAATCACGATCAAGTGTTCTACCGCTTCTGCGGTACGCGTTCAGCACCTCCCACAGTTCTTTTTTTAAATCTCGCTGTTTTGAAGAATTCATTCAATTGCTAATAGCTAAATATTAAACAGGGAAAGGAAAATAATGTAATTTCGGCTACATACTTATAAATATAGCAATTCTAAATGAGTTATTAACAGGGAACATAATAAAGCAATTGAGTACAATCAGGTGTTTGGTGATTTTTTTCTTACATAATTTCTTAACAAAGTTTCTGGCAGCATTCGGCTTGTATAATTGTTGTGATAGTTTAATACCTTGTCCATTTTCTGCTTTGTTGGGTTTCATGCTTCAACCTCACCTACAAATCAAGGGGTTTTCCAATTTGGACAAGGTATTGATAGTTAATACTAATTAACTCAAAGTATTTCATTCCTAATCATTTACCCATCGCCTGACTAATTAAATCTAATAATACTTTGCTTCGGGCTTGGAAAAAGCCTTCAAAATCATCTACCTGCAAAGTTTTTATATCTATGGCATGAGAGAGCAATATTTCATCTAATCTACGTTGTGAAATACCGGATACCTCCAGTTCTTTTAAGTAAACTGAAGGGGCTTTGCTGCCAATCTTTTTATTAGTTTTGGCACTCAAAGGAGTACGATTTACTAAGCAATTATATTTTTTGGGATCTATACCTTGCTTTCTGCACCAGGCAACAGGGAAAATATGATGAGAATCTATCTTTTCCTCAAAATAAAGTACATCATTGATTTCTTCGCCGGTAATCCAATCAATTGCGCCAGAAAGTCGGAGGAGTGCAGATAAACCTTGATAAACAGCACCATAACGCTTTCTGACAGTTAGCAAACGTTCATGAGTAAAATTAGCTTCCCGAATTGTGGAAGGGAGCGAATCTCCATTTTTTAGCCACAAAGGTATTTCTATTAAATCTTTTCCTGTGCGGGGTTCATGCGAACTTGTATACATCTCTCCAAACATTCCGCACCAAAACCAACGTTCTAGCATAGAGCGAGATTTTACAGAACGGGATTTTTCGCCTAACACTGTAAAAATTGCGGCTAAGGCAACTATTTGAATGGGATAACCTAAATCTGCGGCATCAAAAATTTTCTGTCCATGTAGGAATCTAGCAGCTTCTTCAAAACCTGCGGTAACTTTATTTGCCCAGTGAGAATATTCTGTAATGGAAATTTTTAAAACCTCTGAGCGGATAGAGGAAACAGCAGGTAATTTTTCTAAATTGCTGCCTTTCTTGATGGCTTCCATTCTCCGTGCATAGCCAGTTAATAAAGCTACTGCTTGCAAAAAGTCGGTGTTACGAACTAAGCGCAGAACTTTAAATTGCTGAAATTTAGCCTCCTGTAATTTCCAATCATCTCGAAGGCTAAAGTCTTTCGCGCAGTAGCTGGAACTCATTAAGTCGAAGAAGTTGAGATCACAGCCGGAGGTGTTGGTATCTTCAAAAACTTGACAAACGGCTTCTTTCGGTAAGGAATCCCGCAGTTGAATGACTGGAATTTGATAATGCTCAAATTTTTTGAGGACTTCTAGTTCTAAGGTGTCTATTAGTTCTAGTTTTTGAGGATCATATTCCCAATATTTGGAATATTTACTTCTCCATTCTGAAAAGAAGAAGGTTTTTGATAAAGGAAATAGTCCAGCTTCATATTCTTTTTCTGGGGTGGAACAGTCAATGATTTCGCCGCCGAAGACTTTCAGCCGTTTTGATTCTGAGAAAGGGAGAATGGCATTGCATCGCTCACTGTTATCATCCAAGCATTTGGCAATATCAAGGTAGTAGCATTTTTTAATCAATTTTTGGCTTTTGTGGTCTTTAATCATCACAGGTTGCTCTGAAAGTAGCACCATGAACAAGGTGGTCAGGCGTTGCTGTCCATCAAGAATCAAAAGATTGGGGCTATCATTTTCGGGTTTTTTAACACTGTTGAGAAGGCGGGGTTTAAATTGTCCTTGCTGGTTATTTTGTTGCAGCATCATGACTGCCCCAATGGGATAAGCTAGAGAAATGCTGGCCAGCAGACGGCGCACACGAGTATCATCCCAAACCCAATCTCTTTGAAAGTCAGGTAATTGGATGCGTCCAGTTTTTATATCTTTTAACAAATCCAATAAAGGATATTTTGTGATGTCAAAAGTGCTGATAGAGTGCATTTGTGGCTCTGAAGTCATGATCATTGATGTACGTGCGGCAAGGATAGAAAATTAAATAGATTTAGCTATAGCGTTCAAGTGCATAATGCTACAAGAGTATTCCAACTAACAATGAATGATCCAAAATTGTCAGTTTGTATCTGCCACCGGAAAGTTAGCCATCAATACGCCCAGAATGACTGGGTATTTTATTTTTTGGAACACTCTAAATGAAAGCAATAGTGAGATAAAAAATGTCGCTTATTTTCCAGCGATTTAATCAAGATTTAGTCAGAATAATCTTACTCTTACTGTCACAGCAAGAGGTTTTAGCATAAGTTACTCGTAAATCACGAGCAATTAGCTAGTAGGAAAGTTGGGCGGTAGAGTTATTTGTTGAGTAATAACCAGTTGTTTGAATTGATTCAACAAATCTGCTTGCCGTAATAGGAAAGGAACATAATGAGGTCGTCTATCAAAGTTTCTTCCCCAATCTTTGATTGTGTGCGGACTTAACCCTGTGGCTTTGGCTAGAGCATTAATACAAGCTTTGCGATAACCCCTTGAGGGGTCAATATCTACCCACCTATGACAATACTCTATCGGCTCCAAGGGCAGTTGACGGATGGTGTCAATCCTCTGCTCTTCTGAATTGGGGGAAAGTCTCACAAACAATCTAGGACTCAATCGGCAGTCTGATACAACAGTTTACAGATTAAGCAATTTCTGCCGAAAATACTAGTATTTTAGTCGCAAATTACGACTAAACTATTTTTGCGGATAATCAGGCGGTAAGACGATTTTCCTGATCTGGTTGAGCATATCCGCCATTCTCAGAACATGGAGAACATGATCTGGCCGTCTTTCAAAGTTTGCTCCCCAATCGTTAATGGTACGCGGACTTAAAGCTGTTGCTTCTGCTAGAGCAGCAATACAGGCTTTGCGATAACCTCGTTCCTCTGGGGGTATTTCCACCCAACGTTGGCAATATTCTAGCGGCTCCAAAGGTTGTTTACTGAGTACGTCGTTTATATATTGAATTGAAAGCGGTTTACTGTCTATCACCTTTTTTTGATGTGGTTGGAGTACAAGTCGTATTATGCGACTCTTGTATAAGATTTTTGAGAAGGGGTTGCTTGGATAGGAAAGTTTTCAGCAAGCACTATCACATCTTGCTCACATCGATCGCTATCATCAAGATATTTACTGAAAAGTATATGTATTTTTTATTATCAAATTGTTACTATTTAAACCCTTGCTCGGCTTCTTTCTCTTAAATCAATCTCATCAACCTTGAGTTTCACACGATTATATAAATTAACTTGAGAATCGGAATGACTAATACTAACGACTAAAGCATAACGTTGTATTGGAATTTCATCTGCATTTGCCCATTTACGGTTACAACTCACCACCAAAGTCATAGGTAAATTGTTATATTTTTTAGCTCCTGAATTTAGTTGCGTTTGACCTCTTTGTACAGTTCCTTTCTTACGAAGATTAGGACCTGGATCTAAATCAATAGTAATACTACGTTTTGGATATTTTTTATTCAAATTTTCCATTGATATTTCTGCAAATTTATCAGGATTATCTGTTTTACTGGCATCTACATAAGCATTCACTACACTTTCTTTAGGAATACCTTTGAAAAGGTTAAATTCCATTGTTACCCCTAAATATGAGTCGCCACGAGTTGGACGAGTTGGAGGATCAAACGCCAAAGTAACTGATAGTGTACGAGTACCTTCTATATCAAAAAATTCCTCTGGTAGTTGGGGAATTTCATAAATATGAAACTTTCCAACTGGAATATCAATCTTATCTTCTGATAGAACAACATAGTTTTCAGCAGAATACATTGCACGTTCTAAATCAGTCTGTCCATAGCCATAGATTTGTAGCTGCGTTTTAATTTTTTGAGATTCTGTACCCTTTCTAAATTTATCTGGAATTTCTTTGGGAAGCACCGCAGAGTTGACAATCAATGCTCGAATGAGGTTAGAACTGGCATCTGGATATTTTGTGAAGAGTTGAGCAGCAATGTTAGCTACACGAGGTGCTGCAAAACTCGTACCACTACAGATATGAAATAAAGAACTTTGGAAATTTTTGGAGAAAGTAACAACAGAAACCCCAGCGACCTTATCTCCTAATTGACTAACTTTAGGCACAGGAACGCCCAACCCTTCTCGATAACTAAGGTCTAATGCGAAATCTCCACCAAAATCTACAACATCAGGCTTAATCATTCCATCTACTCCAAAACCAGTTCTGGTAAAGGGAGAAGGGTGTCTTGGTAATTTTGCGATCGCCTGACGACGCACATCACCAGGTTCTGTCATACTACCACGTCCATAGGATAAAGAACCTACAGTTAGTGCGATCGCTGAAGTTGCTGGATCAATAATTCGAGCAGTCTTATTCAATAAATAATTTGGGTAGTCAGTCCTCAGTTGTTCGTCTGATATTGCTTCTTCATAAGGTGGGTTAGTATTTCCTGCTGAAATCACAAAAACAATGTTTTTAGGCTGGTATTGATAAGCAATTTCATCTATCTTCGCAGCTAATCGAAACTGCTTCATCCCATCCATATAAATTTGTTCAGCATTGCCTAATGAGATATTGATTACTTTGCAGTTAGGATACTGATCCACAAAAGCCTTAATTGCTTGATCTAGTTGAGTTTCTACAAGAAGATCCTCATCATATTCGCAGTTTTCATTTGTTACACGAGCAGAAAATAACCAAACTGTTGGATCAAATGACAGTTTTTTAATGCAATTTTCAACATCTCCATAGATAGCAATACCAGCAACACTTGTACCATGTCCATGTACATCGTCTGCACCACCTTTAATAAACTGCCATTTTGCATCTGGGAATACTTCAGCTTCACCCAATACAGGAGCAATTAATGGATGACCTCTTTGTACACCTGAATCTATAACAAGAATGCCGCAATTCTCTTCAGGTGGAGAAATAACTTCAGGAAAACTAGAAATTGGTAAATCATAATCGGCAGTTCTCTCAAATGCAGGTTGGGGAGGACGATCAATTTCTTTGACCATTTCCTCTAGCAACAATTCATCTAAAAGTTTTTGAGTGACTTTAATTCGAGCTATACAAAGATAATCACCAACGTAGCTATCACTCATTCTCATAGGAGAAGTATCGTCTGACAAACTTTCTAAAACATCGGCTATATCATCTAAATATTTTCGCATTTCTTTGCGATCGCCTGTATGCCATAATTCTAAGTCTAAAGCTGCAAGTTCATCTGGTTGTAAAGGCTTGAGTTCTAACAGACGACCAATACGATCTTCAGGTTCGAGGGGGACTAACTCATCAATTGCACCTAAATATTCATATTTGTTACCTTCTTTAATTTGACTGTAATTTTCTAAACGTCTCTTAAATTCTTTTAACTCCAGATCAGACGAGAAGACAACTATGGCTTTATCAGGTTCACGTGCTAGAATATCTAGTCCTGTTTTAGTCACGTCTTCATCTCGAAAAGACCCTTGTTTAGCAAGTTTAATCTTAAAAATTAATTTTGGGTCAAGACGGAAAGGGTTGCTCTTTTGCTGTTTCGGCTCAGTCAGTCCAGAAATTTGATCTAATAGTTGCTTACCGTGTGTGTTTACATCACGTTTTATACCAGGAGGCGGTGTTTTAGATCGTCGTGGTAATTCTATGTTTATGATTCTTGGCAATTTAAGGTGTTCAAACTGACTTACCATGAGGATTTGACGTAGATGATTATTTTGAGTTTGCTATTATACTTTGCCTTTCTAAAAAACGTCCTATTGCAACTTCTAAATCATCAGCAGTCAAGGTACGCTCTCCCCGTAGAATTACAGCTTTAATTGCATCAGAACAAATACGTTCTATATCTGCTCCTGTAGCATTTTCTAGCCGTTCTGCAAAAGTAGATAGATTAATCACAGTATAACGGATACCAGACAAATAACGACTTAAAAGAGCCGTCCGTAGTTCAACTGTTGGATTATCAAAAAAAATCACCTCATCAAATCGTCGCCAAACTGCACTATCCAGTAGTTTTTCGTGATTAGTGGCTGCAACAAATATACTTTGATTGGTTGCATTATCAATGAGTTGTAACAAGCTATTGACTAGACGTTTGACTTCACCATGTTCATTTAAGTTATCTCGATCACGAGCGATCGCGTCAAACTCATCGAACAAAACCAGCCATTCCCCTTGTTCAATGTAAGTAAAGATTTTCTGAAGATTAGTTGCTGTTTCACCTAAGTAAGAAGAGAATACGGCTGTCAGGTTCACGTAAACAAGGGGTAGACTCAATACACTAGAGAGAATTTTTGCGGTTTGGGTTTTACCACAACCCGGTGGTCCACAAAAGAGCAGTTTATTTTTGGGTTTGAGGTTATAGGCTGCAAGGATGTCTTGTTTACGATTTTCCAAAACTATTTCTTGCAGGTTATCAAAAATTTTTTCACTGAGGACGATGTGATCCCATGTTAAGTCAAATCGCTTGACATCTAGTAAAGCCAGTCCAGTGTCTTTATCTTTAGGTGGTTCAGGAAACTGTGTCAAGGGAGCTAGGTTAGATGCTAGGGGTTTACTGTAGCCATTGCCATTGTGCAGTAGTTTTTCCAAGTCTCTAGCCAGCAGGATGTGATTTTTATTTCTTTCTTCTTCAATTAGTTCGTTAGCCGCAGCCAAAAACTCTTCTCTCTCATTGCGAGAGAAGCTTTTGAAGAGTTTTCTGAGAATTTCACCGCGAGCCATATTTTAGAACTGCAAATTGGATATTTTATCTACACTTATATGTATAGATCAATTGTACTAAATAACGAGCTAAAAAACAAAACTTGTCATTCTAGCACCAAGATATTATATTTGTTTCCAAAAACCAATTCCGTTAAAAGATGTGTGCATATCAAGAACTTATCAAGCTGCATAAGGATGATTATTAGCATTTTCATACTGCTGATAGACGTGGAGAAATACCACATTACTTAGTTTGTCTACATCACTATCATCATAGGCATCAGGTAAGCCTGTTTCATCACTCCACAGGTAATCACGAATAAAACTTTTAATTGTCGCTTTTGTAGATTCTTTATCTCGCCAGTTTTCTAGTTGCTGTAATTCTGCTTTTACTGCTTCAATTAGTGATTGGGCAACCTGTTTAATGCGGTTTCTGGTTTTAGTATCTAAACTATCCTTAGAATCACAAAGTAAGTCAAAAACAGCTAAATGTTCTTCAGTTAAACCTTCACGCACAGCGCGGGTATCTTCTTCTGAAAGGTTTTTTACCAGTTTTAGCAATTCTTCAAAAGTTTGTTCAATAGTTACTCTGTCGGTTTCGCGGTTGTAGTCTTGGATAATTTGTTGATAACGGGCGTAATAATCCATGCGAGATGAATTTTGTTTTAACATTCTCTGAAGTTGACGTTCAATAGCTTCTTTCAGAGTTTGGACAGAAATATTTTTAGTGGGAGAATTAGCAAATTCTGCTTTTAATACATCAAAGTCAATTTTGCTAATATCATAAATTTTCCCTGAATCTGCACCGGGTAAACGGGAAGTATCAACATTAATTAAATCGCTAACGACATTTTGGAGAGAATAGAGAACAGCGTTAATATCAAAAGATTTTTTATTTTGTTCCTGTAAATGTTGATAAATAGCTTCGATAGCATTATATTTATCTTGATAGGGAATAGTTAATTTTATTTCTGTAATTAATGCCTGTTTTTTCTGGAAAACTTCCCTAGCTAATACATAAAAACGGGCGCGGGATTCATCATTGGTACAAACTGCATTAACCGCACTGTCTAAAGCCGCAATTTTATCAAATCCTGTTGATTCTATTAATTCTTGTAAATCAAATCCCAAATTAGAAATGTGTTGAATACAAGCATCAAGAGATTTCGCGTAATTTATCTGTAATTTATTTAAGTCATTGTAAGGTAAAGTGCCATTATTGTTATCATTTTGATCATCTATTCTTACCTCTACTTCTGTCCGGGCATATCTGGCTAAAGCAGCCCGTAAAGACTTCAAAATGCCATTATAATCAATTAATAAACCGTTATTTTTCCCTTCATAAACACGGTTTGCACGGGCGATGGTTTGCATGAGATTATGTCCTTGTAAGGGTTTATCCATGTAAAGAGTAGATAAACTGGGAACATCAAAACCTGTTAACCACATGGCGCAAACAATAGCTAAACGGAAAGGGTGTGTTTCCTTTTTAAATTCTTCCTCTAAATCTCGACTTTTGATAATTTGACGGTGGGGAATTATATCTAAACCCCAATCTTGAAAAGTTTTAACTTCGTTTTGGGCTTCACTAATAACAACTAAATATTCTGTTGCTTCTAACCATTGCAAATGTTGTTGATATTCTATCGCTTCTTGTGCATCAGTGGCTTGTTTAAGTAACTGTTGCTGATTTTGTATTGCTTGTTTCCAATATTTATCAATTAAGCCGTGCATTCTTACCGCCGTAATCTTATCCAGACACACAAGCATGGCTTTTCCTGTTTGCCAGCGTTGGGTATAATGTGCCACTAAATCTTGGGCGATTCGGTCTAAACGTTTTTCGGCTGTTAATACTAAATATTCCTTTCCTAAACGACGATACACAGCTTCTTCTTCATCGCTATCTAGGTTAAATTTTTCTATAGCTGAAGCTAGGCGTTTATTTAATTCTTCAGAAGCAGAGACTTGGCATTTTTTACCATTATTTTCATAATATAATTCTTCGCCCCGATTATCATAATATAGAGGAACTGTAGCACCATCTTCTATTGCTCTTTGGAAGTCGTAGGTAGAAACATAATCACCAAAAACTTCGCGGGTAAGTTGATCTTCTGCTGAACCCATTAAGGGAGTACCAGTAAAACCAATAAAAGAGGCATTTGGTAATCCTATTCGCATATTTTCCGCCAGTTTACCGTATTGGGTGCGGTGGGCTTCGTCAGAAATCACAATAATATCTGAACGCTGAGAATAAATTTGTCCAGGTTTATTAAATTTGTGAATTAAGGTAAAAACATAATTATGATTTTCTTTTAGTAATTCAACTAAATTATCGCCGTCTGTAGCTTGAGTTTCAGTATCTTTGATAGCACCCACACCAGCAAAGGTTTTGACTATTTGGGTGTCTAATTCTTGACGATCTGTAATAATCAAAAATGTGAAAGTACCTATTAACTGACGGTGAACTTTGCAGGTGAGAAATGCCATTGAATAGGATTTACCACTACCTTGAGTATGCCAGAAAACTCCTAATTTTCCTTTTCTGATTTCTCGTTCTTGAATGGCTATAAAAGCCCGGTTAACGCCTAAAAATTGATGGTTGCGAGTGATAATTTTGATGGTTTTACCGCTACTGTCATCAAAAACGATGAAGTTTTCGATAATGTCGAGGAAATTATCTTGAGGACATATCCCCATTAACATTGTTTGGAAATCAACTTTTCCTTTTTCTTCTTCTTGTAGTCGTTTCCATTCTTGAAAGTAGCCGTAAGGACTGGTAATACTGCCTATTTTTCCCACCATGCCATTACTTAACATGACTATGGCGTTATGGTGAAAAATTTCAGGGATAGTATCTTTATAATCTGTATAGTTGTCTTCGTAAGCTACCCTAACATTACGGCAAGTCTTTTTGAGTTCGATAAATAATAAGGGAATACCATTAACAAAACCGATAATATCAGGACGACGGTTGTAAAGTGAACCTTGAATCCACATTTCCCGGACTATCAAGAAATGATTATTTTCTGGGTTTTGAAAGTCTATAATTTTTAGTCGGGGGTCTATATTTTCACCCTCTGAATTTTGGTATGATTTCCCCTGGATACCTTCGCGGATAAGTTTGTATTTTTTCTGGTTGATAGTGATTAATTGATCTGAAATATTGTAGTTGGTAACTTGTTCTATAGCATCATCATATACTTGCGGGGGATGTCCAGGGTTGATTTTTTCTAGTGCTTCCCGTAAATAGCGTGTGAGAACGACTTCTTTTTTGTCTTTGCGTCCCAGTGTCCCGTTATTTCCGAAGGTTTCCTCGTTATAGGCGTAAACTGAATGCCATTTTAGGGTATTTTTAAAGAAATCAGCAGTTGTTTGTTGGACTAGGATATCTTCGGAATATTCGGCGCTCATAACGGTAAAAGACAATACAGGACGCTATTATAAAAATAACATTTGTATTGGTAAAGTAGCAAGTATCACTAAACTCTCAGATCCCCGACTTCTTGGAAAAGTTGGGGATCTTAATTTACCCCACTGCATAATCTGTAAATTGGCGTTTAAATGGGGAATGAAAACCGATAACTATATCTTGTTTGGGAATACCTAAATTTGCTAAATCTTCTCCTATCTCGTTTTCTGTACCGTTGTGTTGTACCCAAATTTTACCATCTTTGATATCCAGATGTAAAATACAGCCATAGATACGACGTTGATTTTTCCAGCCAACATGAACAAGTTGATAATGATTATTTTTCGTATCAGAAATTAGTTGAGTTTCTATTTCTTGATTTTGATTAGAAAAGGCTGCATATTCTTGGAGAAGTTGTTGAATTATTTGTTGATATTTGGTTAGTTTATCCATTCGATAATATCCTCTATTTATAGTTTATTTGTAGGTTGGGTTGAATGAAGAGAAACCCAACAAACCTTTATAAATGTTGGGTTTCGTTCCTCAACCCAACCTACTTATACTATTATTTTTCCACTCATAAGGCGTGGTAGAAGAAAATCACGGGCTTCTTTGAGTTTTTGGTTTTGAAAATAAAGATTGATAATTTGTTTATCTACAGGCTTAGAAATTTTTTCAAATTTATTAATAATCTCTGCTGATGGAACAATAATCAATTGTTGAGAAAGTTGTTTTTTAGTTACAGATGCAAAAATTGAACCATTCCCAATAATATCTTCTTGAAAAAAGAGAGTTTTTAACTGATAATATTGAAAAGATTGATTTCCTAAACGATTTCGTATAGCAGATAAACCTCTACCAATAATTATTTTATCAATAGTAATATTTAATCTTCCAACAGGCGCACGTACACTACAAAGAATATCTCCAGGTTCAGCAATTCTATTTATCTGAGTACAGTAAATTTCATGATTAACAAAACGATTACCAAAATTTGATACCCCTTGATGAAATGGCAGCCCTTGTCCTGAATTATTATAAAATTCAGAAGGTGGACTTTGACCCATTATTAATTCACAAGTCGTTTCTAATGATTCATATTTCCACCCTTTAGGAACACCATCAACTACTTTTACCGACTCATAACCAGGGAAACGTAAACGCACAAACCAATATTTATAAAGCAGGTGGATAGACTCTTCTAGTAGTGCTATTTGGCGGTTGTTGTTGTCTATGAGGTTGTCATAATTTGAGAGAATTTCGGCTATGCATTTTTGGTTATTAATATCACGAGGGCAGAGAATTTTACATTTATATATACGCTCTGGTGCAGTATGACGAACCGTAGCTCCTGTTGCTGATGCGCGAATTTGCGACCTATAAGTAGGGCTATTAAATATATAATAAAGAAACTTATAATCAATTTTAGTAGGTTCTTTAATTTGTACCAAACCTAGACGCTGATTATGTAAAAATTTTTTATCTTGAGGAATGATTAATGAAGCTCCTAAAATGGGTGCAGTTTGCTTTAGGTCTGTCATAACAACAAGTATATCTCCTTCAGAAAGAAGAAATTCTTCAGGAAAATTATCAGTATAATATTTTTCCTTTTCTCCTTTTAATTTAATTCCTCCATTTTCAAAAAAATTACCAGGAGTAAGTAACACAAACTCTCCCTCATCAGCAAAAAATTCTCCTTTGAATGCCCAACCATGTTTTATACTAATAACTTCTCCAAGCTGTAACTCATACCAACTCATGTTAAAGTAACTCCTCAAAATTAACCAAAATACTCGCCCCTAACTCCACTGCTTCCTCATTCAAACTCGCTAACTCCAAATGAATCTCCTTTAACCGTTCCTCAATATCCTCCTCATTTTCCCCAGTCGCAACCCCCACACCCACATAACGCCCAGGTGTTAAACTACAATCTTCCTGAGCTATATTATCCAGCGTTACCACCTTACACAACCCCGGTACATCCACAAAAACCGCATCAGGAAACCGAGATTGTAACCAGGTAACTTGAGCTTTCATATACAAGGTAGATTTAATTGCAGAAATCCCTGTATCCTTTGCTGTATCGAGTGCATTTTGTTGTTTTTTAACTTCCTTATTGTCCCAAATTTTCTGTTTACGCGCTTCTAGTTTTTTTTCTGCTATTTCCACCGCACGATTTACCAGTTTATGTAATTCGTTAATGTGCTTTTGCAGAGTTTTTAATTGAGGAATAAAAACCGCAAACTTAGCTGCACATTATTTTTGTATTTCATTTATTGACCTCTCCCCCAACCCCTCTCCTATGAGGAGAGGGGCGTAGGGGGGTTAGGTTCTCTCTAAACCATGCCAGATGCAATTGTAAATCACTAATTACCTTTTTCTTCAATGCAGTAAATTCTTCAACTTCTGCGATTAACTCGTTCAAAGTCCCACGAAAAGCCCCTAAATTTTGATTAGCGATATCTTCAGCAACTAATTCTTCTACTTCCGGTAAGTTTTTTAATAAAGGCAAAGAATCACCAAGATTATCATTAAAATTGTATAGAAGCTCAGTTAACTTTGCCAAAGGTTGATCTAACTGATTTAATACACCTTCAATATTTCCGGCTTCTTGGTGCGTCTGGTTTAAATATTCTCCTACTAACTTTAAAAACCGTTCCTGTTGTCCACGATATAACCAAGAAATAGCAGTAATATTCTGGAGTTGTTCATCACTAAAATCACGAATTTTTCGCGTCACAACTCGATAGATATTCCGCGCATCAATCATCAAAACTTTATCTTTGCGTTCTGCTGGTTTTCCCTTATCTAAAAACCATAAAGTACAGGCTAGGGTTTTTGTGTAAAAAAAGTTCCCTCCGATAGAAATCATTATATCTACCGATTGGGTATTAATTAACTCTTGGCGAATTTCCTTTTCTCCATGTCCCGCATCAGAAGCGATTTGTGGCATGACAAACCCTGCTCTACCTGTAGCGTTTAAATAACTATAAAAATATTGAATCCAAAGATAATTAGCATTACTAACAGCTTTAGTTTTAGCAGCAATTCCGGGGATTTTCTTCTCAGTAAATAACCTGGGGTCACTTTTTACTTTATCTGGACTAACTCCATCAACATTAAACGGTGGATTAGACATGACATAATTACATTTACCTATCAATTCCTCCCAACGATCATAAAATGTATTACCTTGGCGAATTTTTCCTGCTAAACCGTGAACCGCTAAGTTCATTTTTGCCAAATTGGTATTAGTATCAGACTTTTCTTGTCCATAAATAGTAATTTTTGCGGCTGCATTATCACCGCGATTTTCTAAAAAATGCCCAGTTTGTACAGCCATTCCTCCACTACCAATAGCAGGATCTAGCACATTTCCCCGATCAGGTTCAATAATATTCACAATGAGACGAACTAAAGAAGGTGGTGTAAAAAATTCTCCTCCTTCCTGCGCTCCCGTCATGGCAAATTTGTTGAGAAAATATTCATAAATTCGCCCAAATACATCACCTGTAGCTGTGCGTAATTCTTCCCGATCAAAAATGCGGACTAATTTATATAATAAATCTGGCTCAAATTTTGTATATTCCCTTGGTAAAACCCCTTTTAACATATCGGGTTCTATTTCTTCTATGGCTTTCATGGCTTTATTAATAGCTTCACCAATCTTGCCATCTTCCGGTAAATTCAGGATTTGTTGATATTGAGATTCTTCTGGTAAGAAAATTGCTGATTTCCCTTTAAAGTCATCTGTGGTAATGGGGCGTTTTTTACCTCCCCGTGATGGTAAATTCTGCTCAATATCAGCTTTTACAGCATTGAAGCGATTTGTGGCATGACGGAGGAAAATTAGCCCCAATACGGGCATACTGTATTCATTGGCATTCAGTCGAGAATTAGCCCTGAGTTGGTCTGCTGCTTCCCAGAGAGAAGATTCTAGTTGAGTGATGTTAAGCATGGATGGTAAATACTGTTTACTGGACTGGGGAAATTAGAAATTTATATAATTTTATACAATAGTAGCTCTGATAAAAAGAAAATTGGTTATCTTTTGCCATAGCCTAGACAATCATAGTTACCACATTTGAAGAACAAATGGTTAGTTATTCACTGAAAGTTTGTTGAAATTACTCAAACCCAAATTTCGCAGGTATTTTTGGAATTTTTGGAATTATCCATAACCATAGGTCAATCTGAAATCTGTAAGAATAGGAAAAAATAATGTACAAGATATGATAAATTAAGCGACACGGAACAGAAGCGCGTCAATTACTTGTAATGGATACCCCCAGAAGATTGGGGAAAAATTTCAATCAGCGTCAAAAATTCACAAGACAAAATTAAGTATGGCAGATAAAACCAAAATTCTTCCCTTTCAACTTTCCGACGGCACAATAGTTAACGTAGAAGTTACACCTATAGGGGAACAACCTGTTTCAGCAGAAACCAAAATCTTTCAAAAAGCGACAGGAATTATTAAATCCATTGCTGAAGATGTTACAGGTACATTAAAAGATATTAGCGAGACGGTCAAACCAGATAAATTTAGCGTCAAACTAGGTTTACAAATTGGAGTTGAGGCTGGAGAACTAACTGCTTTAATTGTCAAAGGAACAGGTACAGCTAACCTGGAAATTACGATGGAATGGAATAAATAATGGTTAATTTCCTCACATTTGTTGTAATCTTTATTATAAAGATGCTGGGTGGGGGAATTAATGACAACACGGGACGACTTACAAATCTGTACAGTGCGGTTGAATTTTGCCGGTAGTCAGGGAACGGGTTTTTTTGTTGCCCCCAATTTGATTTTTACCTGCGCTCATGTGGTAAAGTCTGCGGGAGATAACCCTGTACAGGTATTCTGGCAAACACAAAACCAAGATTATACAGCTACAATTAAACAACTATTTCCATATCCTATTGATTTAGCTTTGTTGGAATTACAGGGAGACACTGGGAATCATCCCTGCGTTGAATTGGATAGGACAGAACCAAATCTCAACGATGACTTATATATTTTTGGCTATCCTAAGAATAGCGAAGTTGATTATTCTCAAGGAGATTCAGCCAGCTTTAAATATGAGGGGATAAGTTTTAAACAAGATATTACTCTATATAAATTAAAGCAAGGACAAATTATTTCTGGGTTTAGTGGTTCGCCTTTGCTGAATTTACAAACAGGAAAAGTTTGTGGTATTGTCCATCTTTCTCGTGATGAAAGTACCGATTTAGGAGGACGTGCGGTTTCATCCCAAGTTATTCAAGAAAAGTTTCCAGGTATTTTCCTCCAAAATCAACAATTTCATCAGCGAAAGCCCAAAGGTGAAAATCCCTTTGAATATGGTTCTGCTGTGCCTCCACAACGGTTTTACGGACGGAGAAAGGAAATTTTAGATATTAAAAATCGTATTGGTGCAATTAGTCCCCAATGTGTAAATTTGGTGGGTTTGCGACGCAATGGCAAATCTTCTCTACTGCGATATATCAAAGAAAGAATCAACGAATTTTGTTCAGTGCAACAAAAGCCATTAGTTGTTTCCTTAGATTTAACAAATAAAAATTTTCATACTCCAGAAGGGTTGATTGAAGGTTTAAGGCGAGGGATTAATAAACTAACGGGTAATTATCCTTGGTTAAGGGAAGATAATGAAGATGGTTTTGCAGTAGAAGATGGCTTAAAAGATTTGCTAAATGAAGGGTATCGTTTAATTATTTTATTGGATGAATTTGAAGCCATTGCCAGTAACCAACAAAGATTAAAATTGTTCCAGGATTGGGGTGAGGATTGGCGTTCTAAAGCTTCTGAGGGTTTATTAACAATGGTTATTGCCAGCAAACGTCCTCTGGATGAAGTTTATAAAACCTTGAGTTTAGGTTCTCCTTTTGCCAACATTTTCAGTACAACTATTTTAGGGGCATTAGAGAAGGAAGCGTGGCAAGGTATTATCCAGAAAGGTGAGGCAGTATTTACACCTAATCCTGCTTTATGGGAATGGGTAGATGAGTTAGCAGGAGGATTGCCCTATTATGTGCAGATGGCAGGGACGATGTTATGGCAACATGAGAATCAAGAAACAGCTACAAAGGAGTTGAGTTTTCAGGCACAGCCTCGTTTTCAAGAACTGTGGAACGATTTAACGACAGAGGGACGTTTAGCATTACGTTATGCGTTGGGTGCAGGTAATTTACCTATTCCTAATTCAGTGATTGTGGATATGCTTCAGCGTCATGGGTTATTACGACAGGATGGAAGTTTATTTAGTAGTGTGTTTGCAGAGTTTGTTAAAGCTCAAAGATAAAGCAAAAAGCTAATAATATAATTAGATTAAAAATAAAATGTTACTGTTTTTACGGGAAACTTGGGAACTATTTTGGTGGGCAATATTTTGTCCTTCCAGACTTCAGCAACGAATGAATGAATGGTTGCCCCAAGCAGAAAAAGACGGGGCTAGAGCAGATACCAATTTTTATAATATTTTATTGTTCGGAAATTTACGATTTATTAGTCAGTATTTATTACTTTTATTTATTTCTAATATTCCACTTATTTCTATACTAATTGAGCGTAATCAATTATTAGACTGGCTACAGTTACCTAGTGTAATGTTAATTGCTTATGGAATATCTGTTTTACTTTTACCTTTAGGACTTTTCATACCTTTGCTGTGGTGGATAGTTATATTACAACAACCTGATAGCTGGTTACCAGGCTTAGAAGAAGCTATTGCACTTTTACCTCCTTTAACCCAAATGGGAATAACTCTTGCAGTTTGTGGAGAGTTTTTATCATTCACTGTTTGGTTAATTTTGCAACTCTCAAACAAAGAACATCTTTTTCTTTATCGTAATTTGATGGTGGTGAGAGGAATAATGAGTGTGATATTAGGCGCTTATTTAGCCGTATCGGTAGGTGGAGTGCTAGTAAGTGTAGCAGGAGTTTTGCTGTTGTTAATGGCAGAAGTCGTGACTCTCAAAATGGCGTTATTTGTTGCTGGATTTGTGGTGGGGGGAGTGGCAGGAGGAGTGGAGAAAGTCTGGATAGGAGGATTGGTGGGAGGATTGATGGGAGGATTGGTGTTCTCGGCATTGGGACTTATAGTTGTCAGAGTGACGGTAGTTAGATCACGAGGAATGCCAGAGGTCTTGGGGTTCTTTGCGGCGGCAGCCGTGGCCGGAGTCGTGGCCGGAGGAGTAGCGAGAGTTGTGGCAGGAGTTGCTACTTTAGCCCTTCCCTGGTTTTTGGTTTTTGCAGCTTTAATAGCCTTTGCTCTTGCACCAACTAATAAAAACTGGGTTTTTATAGTTACTACAGTAATCTTAATAACTCTTTCCACTGAACATTTAGGATTATATTCACTGTTAGTTATCCCTATAACCTTAATTAGTTATTATAGAATTTATGACTATTTTTTCTTTGCCCCTTTCTTCTTTTTGACATCAATCACCGACAAGGTCTTCCGTCCTCAAGTATTGGAATTCATTTACAGCTTACCTCCTTATACCAGTGAACTTATCTGGCTACCTTTTTCTAATCATAGTCAACTTTTGATTTCTGCTTTTAGTCGCAACTCTCAACAAGCCTTAAAAATATTTCGATATACCCAAACTTTTTCCCTACCAGGATTTCAAATTACCCTACAAAATGCTTTACCGCAAATTGTCGCTGACCAACTTCAGCAAATTCAAACTATCCCAGAACTGGTTTTTACTGCTAATTCAGATCACCTTATATTACCTTTCCTCATTTCCCCTTTTTATCACCTCGATTCTGATAGTGACACTCCCATATCAGAAACCCCATTACCAAAAGTTAAACCCGAACTTTCTATCATCCTGCCTCGCTTACAAACAATTGTTCGAGATATTCAATCTGCACTCGAAAATAAAAATATAGCCTTACGAGAACGAGGATTAGAACGAATCAATAATAATCTTGCTCTGTTAAAACTTCAATTACCATCACTGGGACTTAAAAGCGAAGCTGTCAAACGCTGGATACCTGTACTGGAACGTTGGCAAAGAGTGATTGAACTGGAACAAAATGAACAACGTAAACTCTCTGAAGGTGAACTAATTAATCCCTTCCAATACGGTAATCCAGTGCGCCTTAACCAAAAAGATTTGTTTAAAGGTCGTCAGATATTTGCTGATGAAGTTGTTCGTCGAGTTTTAGACAATGACCGTCCTACCCTCGTTTTACATGGTCCCCGTCGCTGTGGCAAAACTTCGTTTTTATATAACTTACCTCGCTTATTTCCCAGTGATATTCTCTCAGTGTTTTTAGATATGCAAAGTTCAGCTATTACTAACAAAGAATCAGATTTTTGTTATGGTTTAGTTCGTGCAATTCATAAAGACTGCAAAATTCAAGGGGTTAAATTAGCAAATATTCCTCAACGCACTGAATTTGAAGCTAGTCCCTACACTACCTTAGAAGATTGGTTAGATGAAGCACTTCAAGAAATTGAAGAACGGCGCATCCTAATCAACCTTGATGAATTTGAAAAAATTGGTACTGCTATTCAAAATGGACAGATAAGTTTACGTTTATTTGACCAACTACGCCACTTAATTCAACATTATGAACAACTGGGATTTCTCTTTTCTGGTGTGCAAACCTTAGACGAATTGGGTCCTAATTGGAGTAGCTATTTCATTAGTGTTGTCCCCATAGAAATGCTTTATCTCCAACCTAATGAAGCTGAGGAATTATTACTGAATCCAGACCCAGCTTTCAAACTACGTTACGCCCCAGGTATTGTAGAAGAATTATTAGAACTTACCAATTGTCACCCTTACTGCTTACAATTATTGGGTGCATCAATGGTGAATCAAGCTAATTTTAATCGCACTGATTTAATAACTCCTGAACTGTTGCAAAGTTCTATTAATGAGGCTTTTATTTCTGGTCAACCTTATTTTACAAATACTTGGAAAGAATTTACAGGCACAAACCCAGAAGAAATCGCAATTGGTCAAGAATTATTATTACAAGTTGCCAAGACAGATAATTTAATTTCTATTAATAACCCAACTGAAGAAAAGGTATTAACTCGCCTGTTACGTTATCATATTTTACAAGAAATCAAGGGAGGGTATGATTTTGAAATCCCTCTGTTTAAACAATGGGTGAAAGAGAAGGCAATAAAAAGCTGATAGATGTCAATTTATTTACAGGAACTCATCCCACTTCAACCATAGAAACTACCTTACCATCATCATTAGAGACGTGGTTGGCTTCATGTCTCTTTCTTGTTGTTCAAAATTTTCTAATCACGCTTTTGCCGTTTAGCCATTGTTGCAAAAGCTAGAGAACAATGAGGACATTCACCTTTCACCCAATCTGCGGGAATAGGAAAAGGTGTTTCACAATTAGTACATTTTATTAAAAATCGTAAATTGTGGCGATCGCATTTCATTCTATCCTTTAACTGCCACTCAACCCGATGACAAGGAGATTCTGCATAACAAGCAGCACATAACCTAATTGGTCTAGGCTTCATCGTCATTCCTTGAGATGGGAGCATTTCCATTAATCTATCCACATTCACTCCCACCGCAGAGGACAAAGCCTCCAAGTCTTGTGGAGTAGGAAAAGGATTGAAATAAAGCTTCTCCCAACGTGAAATCATTGCACCGAGTCCAGCAATTTTTCCCAAGGAGTATCCTGACGGTAGACTGTTAGCCTTAAATCGTCGCAAACGCCCCAAATAATGACTAATACTCTCTCCCTCATCAGGTTCAACATAGCCTAACTTTGGGCGAATTTCATCATCTTCATTAATTCCTATTTCTGTTTTCGAGAGGAATATATTTTGTGCCATAACGACTAGCAATTTTTTCTAAAATACTTTCATCAACTCGGTGAAATCCATTTTTGAGAGAATGTAAAACTGCCTTAGTTAGTATCTTGATTAAAATTCCCATTCGTGCATTTGTACTAACTGCTAAAATCTCAAAAATATTGCCCTCAGCTAAATTAGACGCTTCTGGAAGAGATAAAACATCCAATTCAATTGTAGTTAATGTTTTTTTGAAATCAGCACATTCCAACCGTTCAAACTCATATAGTGTTGGGAAATTAGTCAACAAATCACAATCTTGTAAAAGATTATCTAACTCCGTACCTCCAGCTAAAACAATAGGAACATTACACTCCTCAAAAAGTTGTTTCAAGTCTAGCAATGCTTCTTTTTGAAGATGTTCCGCATTATCTATAATCACCAATTCCAATCCAAATAGTTCCAGACTACCCGCTAATCTTGGATGTAAATCTTGCCTTTTACCTGTTGGTGCAGCATGGTTAATATCCTTCAGAATTTGTGAAAATAGCCGCTTAGAACTCGATGCAGTCCACGCCTTTACATAGGAAACTCGTTTTTTATCCTCATCTCGATAGTGAAGTGCGGCTCTGCTTTTTCCCACATTTTTGGGACCAATGATTCGACCACATTGTTTGAGAATACGCAATTCATCTAACCATCTGAAGCACTCCGAAGCCCGATCGGTTGTGATAAAACAAGCTCTAAAAATCTCTTCAATATCAATAGTTTTCGCAATTTGAGCCTTAATGTCTAACCTTGGGGCTAGGACTTCAACAATAGATTGAGTTGCCAGTTGAGGTTGCGCCATAATTTACCAAATCTTGTTCAAATTTTTTTGACGGTTAGAGAAAACTAACTTATGTCTCTCTTCTTCTTGAGTGTTAGGTGAAGTTGATAGATTTTCCTGTGGTTGCTGTTCTATCTTCTCAAGCTTGATTTCTTCCCTGGAAATTCTCTCTGGTAAAACTTCCTGATTCTCTTGTTTCTTTGAAGATTTAGAAGCTCTAATTTTGCGTAGTTCAATAACATTTGAATCTTTCTTAGATGCAGAACGAAGACGCTTTTGTTCTGAGTTCCTTTTTGCCTTTTTATCCTCTTTACGTTCCTCTACAAGTTCCTTGCGTTTACCCAATGCTAATAAGGCATCATAGTTACAATGATCCTTACGAGCGTTACTTCGCTCTTTATTCAGGGCTTTTAATTCTTCTATACTCAAATCATGGGTATCCATATTGATGGCATGAGCATAACCCAAAAATTCTTCTGTATTATCATCAGTTTCACAACCGTAGATATATAAACTCAGGATATGATCTGGATCATATCTCAGCGTTACATATTCACCTTTATATGCTTTAAGTAATTCTCCTCGATAAATCAGGTTTTCAAATTGAATAGATCCATGCGCTTGAACAACTCGTTGGGCTTCTTTCATCAAACAAATATCTAATTCTCGCTCATCCAAAGGTTCAGGTAGTTTTCCTCCCATACCCTTAAACCAGCGTTCAAATCTCGTATCACGAGGCTCTTTAGGATAAGGCTCATGATTATAAATATCACAAAAGAAACTAGCGAGAATCTTATCCAAATCCTGTATTGTCAAACAGGCTTCTTTCTCGGCATTTTCGGGGCGTTCCTGAACATTTGCCCCTGTATAACCAGGTAAATCTTTGAGAACTTGAGTATTAATAGTTTTGAAAATTCGTTCCACAATACCGCCTTCTGGTGGGCGATCTCTCAATTCACACTGAAATCCTAATTTTTTACCAATGGCTTTGAGATGTTTTGAGCGAAAATCTTTACCACCATCAGTAAAAAAATATTGATAGGGGTGTCCACATACATCCCAAGACTTATTAAGTTTATAATCTTCAGGGTAGTTTTTAGGTAAAATAGCGTGTCTGAAAGCTAAAGCCACTTCTGTAGAACCGGGTTGTTTTATCCATAACCGAAAACCAACAACACAGCTTGAAAAAGTATCCACAATAGTAGTTAGCCAAGGACGCTCAGACAGTAAATTGCCGTGATTATCAACTATGCGAACATCTAATTTAGTATGATCACATTGGATAATTTGGTTACTAAAGTCAGCCTTCAGTAGTTCGCCATCCCTTGTTACCACTGTCATCCAAGATCCCGAACCCGGATTTCTAACTCTTGTTTTCCGTTTATGTTGTTCAATTAAAGGATCTAAAATTCGATAAACAGTAGCTTGATGGGGATATTCTCCTAGCTTCAGTCCAAGATCCACAATTGCGTGTCGCTTCACTTCACGAATTATAGATGCTGGTGATATTGGATGTTTGTCTTTCAGACTTTTTTCATAGATTGTTTTGATGAAGTTTTGCCAATATTCGCTAACTCGATATTTTCCCTTATCTGCTCGTTCTATTCCTGCTGTCTCTCTTAACTTATCTTCATCGTATTGTTTGAGAAGACGTTCCACCTGACGAGTAGAAATATCAAGGGTATTTGCAACTGCCTGTTTTCTCTGAGACTTAATAGTGCGATTGGGTGATTCAGCAAGCCACTGGATTAAATTAAATGTCAGTTTATGCCTATCCGACGTTGCCAGAATAATTTGGGATGGATCTACGACAAAATTACTCTTGCCTAGCAAAATAGCGTCTGGAACTTGCGTCGAGTCTTCAGTGAATTCAAATTCTTCGTCTGCCATAGAGTGAAACCCACTCACGAATGATTAAGGTACTAATGTACCATGAATCTCTCAAAAATGCGACATCTAATTTGCAAAACACCAAAATCTTAACAAACGACGTTTAATTTGCAAAATTAGGTTTTGCGACATACAATATGCGAATTAGGTAATTTTGTCTTTTGTAGGGGTAAATAGCTTATGATGCTTATATAATAAAGGTTCTAGCCCTTAGAAGCAGTTGCGACATGACTTGCGAAATGCGACATATAATGTGCGAACGTACAAAACCCTTGAGAAATCAGGGGTTTTGTCGTTTCTACCCATGAATTCTATTTTATGGAATCTATATTTAGATATGCTGGAATATATAGGAACGTAAATTTAAATTAGTTCAAAATTAGTTCAAAATTAGTTCAAAATGGATAGCAAATGGACTATCGAGGAAGTCAACGCAAGGCTAAAAGCGGGTAAGATTAAGATGGGGGTTGCAGTTTGCCAACGTGGCGACAAACTTTCCCTCCGCGCCACATTCCCGCCCAAATCAGGAACAGGCAAGCCTCACCAACAATATTTAGCTTTAGGCTGTTATGCCAACCCTGCTGGTTTGCAATTTGCAGAAGCAGAAGCCAAAAAAGTAGGGGGGCTACTGGCACAAGGAAGATTTGAATGGTCAGAATATCTTGATCAGGGGTTACAACCGGCACCGATCAGCAGTGCCAAAAATTGGATACAAAAATTTGAGGTAGATTATTACAGTCGTAGGGGTAAAAGCCCCACTACGGAAACCACATGAAAATCAGACTACCTACCAGCTTGGCGATTACTAGGAGATGAACTTACGCCAGAGGCAATGTTAGCAGCCGTGGCTCAAGTACCGGCTAATACCAGAAAGAGAAAACTGGTGTGCGAAAAGTTAATAGCGCTGGCAAAATTTGCAGGACAGCCCATAGACCTTAAACCCTACATCGGTAATTATGGGGTAGGGGAGACAACACCCCGCTACATCCCCAGTAGGAAAGAAATAGAAGCCAATAGAGAACTTTTAAAAAATCATTGGCAATGGGCTTATGGCATTTTGGCAACCTACGGGCTAAGACCGCACGAAGTATTTTTCTGTGAAATCTCCCCAGAACATCCATACCTGCTAAAAGTCCTACGGGGGAAAACTGGTTACAGGGAGGTTTACCCTTACCATCTGGATTGGGCAAAGAACTGGGAACTGTGGCGACAGCAAGAATTACCATGCACCGCACCCACTCTCAAAGAATATGGACAGCGAGTAACTAAAGCATTTTCTCGCGCAAATATCCCTTTCACTGCTTACTGTTTGCGCCACGCCTACTGCATTAGATTATCCACAGAATACAAAATCCCGGTGGCGATAGCGAAGCGCTGCTGCAAGAAGCAGTTCGCTGCTAGTTGGGCGGGTCACGAACCGGGAGTGTATCTAAAAACTTATCAAAGATGGATTGGAGAATCTGAAAAACGACGGGTGTTTGAGGAAAGTATTAAAACACCAGACTAAACCACTTTTTTGCCAGGAACTTTTTTGTGAGCAACTCTTTTACTGGGACTCAAACCAAGTTTTTTCTTACAGTTTTCGATATGAAATTGATAATTCGGTTTGACCCGCCCGTTTAATCTAATATCTCGATAGTCTATACCTTCTTTGAAAAATCCTTCACGAACAAATTTTCTTAGTTGGTCACAAGAAATTAAACTCAGAGATTCAGCCGCTTGTTTTGTTTTTTGCCATTCCATATTCAAAACTCCTAATTGTTAATTGTTAATTCGATGCTTCTAACTCTTGTATGTCCTCTAAAGTCATGGGAAACTTTTCAACATAATTGCCACTGCGATTAGCTTTGTAGTCAGCAATTGATTCAAGGCATTTAGCAGAAACCAGCAAGAGTTTTATTCCGTATATATGGCGAAATATTAAATCAATTAACTTGTGACAGTGAGATTTTAACTCTTGTCTATGTTTTATTAATTCAGCTTCATTTACATACTTACTTATTCACGACTAAGAAACCTTTGGTAGTTGAACGAATTTTATGTTTTCTGGAAGTGAACAAAGTCCTTCGTTTAGCTTTCTCTGATAGTGAGCAATCGCCAACCTTCTAAGTAATTCTGGAAATGTTTCTTTCATGGATATTTGTTGTTGTTATTAGTGAATAGTGAACCCGGATTTCTCACAAAGAAAAGAAAAAAGGGGTCAAAAACTGCGAAAATGTATATGTAGAAAGCATTTGAGCAGTTATAAAGTATGACCCCAGTAACATTGGTGACAAGTTAAGGCTGTAAGTCTTTTGTCAAGCGGTTTTTGGATAATT
>JBAXRM010000026.1:0-37158 GCA_037131225.1 Nostocales cyanobacterium ELA583
TTTTATGTGATCTTAATCCTGTTGTTGGTACAGAATAATGAATAATGGTAGGTTGTAATTTATAAAGGTTACAGAAAGTTATGAAAAATTCGATAGAGAAACTCAATATCAAGTTGGAAAATGTTGGGTTTCCTTGCGTCAACCCAACCTACATTTACTACACTTACTAATTTAAAAGATTATGAAGAACGTTTGGCAAATGGAGAAATTAAGTGGTAATTATCAAAAGAGGAGATATAGTTTTATGTGATCTTAATCCTGTTGTTGGTACAGAATAATGAATAATGGTAGGTTGGGTTAAGCAGAGCGCAACCCAACGCAAAACGGGTAAATTGTAGACTTACTCATTGATTAAGTTGTTGGAGAATAGCTGATTGAATCTTATCCTCAAAATCTGGATCATCAACTGTAGTAATAATTGGACGTTTGACTTGATTACGTCTTTCTAAATATAAATAAGCTGATAATGCAGCTTGATCATTTCGGTGTTTAAGAAAATACTGTCTTAATTCTTGGTCAGACATAGTAGCATAATTAATTTGATTCATTATCTTACCTTCCCATTAGAAGTTATTTCAAACTCAAGTTCTTCGTTATGTCCTGCTAAAATATATAAATTTTCAGTTCTATCATCTATGCAAATGAGGTGTATTGGTTATAAATATAGAATAGGATAGAATATACATAAAACTATAGACTTATGGTGAGTATTTACAGCATACCGATTGATTCTATATTAGGAATCGCGCGTCATTATTATCTGAGTAAAGATGGTAATTTCAATAATTCTGTTGGTTGGGGTTCGGCTGGGGTTGAACGGAATGGAACGGTAGAACTCACAGAAAAAGAACTACAGCGCGTTCATGAATATGCTGATTTATTTGGTCAATATAATATCCACTCCAATAACTGTGAAATGTTTGCGTGGTATGTCAAAACTGGTCAAAGATATTCAGGACAAACAGAAGAAATGATAATAACTAAATTTGGTGCAGCTTTAGTACAAATTGTTCAACCTGTTCACACTGTTCGTAGTATCAAATATCTGGAAATGGAAAAATTAATCGTAGATCATCTTGAAGGGAATTTGCAGAAAATCAAACAAAAGAAACTTATTGAGCAACAAATGGCACAAGATGATTTTTGGGCTAAACGAGATGCTGAAAGAGAACTTCATAAAAAACATAATCCAATAGCGTAGGGGTAATTCATGAATTACCCCTACTTTCGCGGGGACAAGCTTAGGGGAATGATATTAAAACAGGATCAATCATTCTATGGAGTTCTCTTAAGTTATGATAAAGAGAAAGGAGGTATATTATGATTTATCTATCTGCTACGGAAGCAAAACAAAATTTCACAGAATTTTTAGATAAAGCGGAAAAAGAACCAATAACCATTCAGCGTCAGGATAAAGATTCAGTTGTAGTGTTATCTGTCTTAGAGTATCAAAGATTAACTAGATTGCTAAAAGATGAATTTCAGCAATTTTGTGATCAAGTTGGTAAAAATGCTGAAAAACAAGGTATGACAGAAGAAAAGCTCAAAGCAATTCTTGAAAGTGATGATTGAGAAAAGAATTGTCATTGATACTAATTGTTTTGTGAGTCGTTTACTAACTCCCAACTCTATCACTGCTCAAGCAGTTCGTTATGCTTTCGATTTCCATCACATTCTTGTTTCTTCGGACACACTTACAGAACTAGAAATGGTTCTCTCTAGGAAAAAATTTGATAATTATGTCAGTTTAGAAGAGCGACAAAAGTTTATTTTATATCTGAAAAATATTGCTGAGATGGTTGATATTATCAATCATGTACAAGTTTGTCGAGATGCAAAAGATGATAAATTTCTCTCACTTGCTATTTCTGGTAATGCTAACTTGATTATTACAGGAGATGAAGATTTATTAGTGCTTAACTACTATCAAAATATTCCTATATTATCACCAAGGGATTTTCTAGCACAAATAGATAAAAGTTAAACAATTATCTCCTTTCCTCTTTGCGTCTCTTCATCACCCTTATTCCTCCACATCAAACCAAACAGGAGAAACATCATCAACTTGCCCATTATAATTAATTGTAATTTCCTGACCTTCTCGAATATCCTGATAAGCAATAATATCAATAACACTTTTAGCAAAATTCTTAATATAAACCGCATTGGGATGATAAGAATGATTAAAAAGAGAAGCAAAACCTAAACCTATTGCTCCGCTTTCTCCATGCCAACCAAAATAATAATTCAATAAAACAGTTTTAGTAATTAACTTAACTTGTTGTTTAGGAATCACAATCACTGCTGAAGTTTCAATTAAATCACCTTTAGCAAAATCTTGCTGGGCAAATATACCTCTACCTTTAGTCTCAGTATCACGAAGTACCAACATATTGTAATTCTATCTGATGGGTAAGAATGATTTTTGACTAACCACTACAGATAAACGCAGAGAGAATAAAGACAAATTTTTGTCCCTGACTTACGGCTGCTATACCTACTATAAAGTCAATGATTAAAGATGTAGTCAAAATTTCCGTAAATTTTAATTTTTTGTGCAAAGTTGATAAGATTCATGTTATTATAAATATCCCATGCTAACTATCATTGGCTGTGGCAATCTCAATCGGAATGATGATGCTGTTGGCGTAATCATAGCCCAACGTTTACAGCAATATCTCGCCCAAAATCCTCACCCCAACATCCGCGTTTTTGATTGTGGAACTGCGGGAATGGAAGTGATGTTTCAAGCGAGAGGTAGCGAAAAATTAATTATTCTGGATGCCAGTTGCACAGGTTCAGAACCAGGTGCTATATTTAAAGTCCCAGGGAAAGAACTAGAAGCACTACCCGAACCTAGTTACAACTTACATGATTTTCGTTGGGATCATGCCTTGGCTGCTGGGAGAAAAATCTTTTTAGATGATTTTCCCCAAGATGTGACAGTCTATTTAATTGAAGCTGCAAACCTGGATTTAGGGCTGGAATTAAGTTCCATTGTCAAACGTTCTGCTGATTTAGTTTTTGCCGAACTAATCATAGTTATCCAACAGAATGTTATGGCTTAATTAACAATCACAAATCCCCAATTGCCTCAAATCCAATCACGATAAACTGGCAACTCATCTACTCTCATTTCAAAGGGTACAGTTTGCTTATCGGGAGGACAAACTCGGATTTTGGCACTGCTAACAATCCCATACAAAACATTAGCCATAGGGACGATTTGTTGCAAAATTTGCCAGTTAGTAACTTGGTCAGGGCATTCAATTACTAAAGTCAAAATACTAGCGTGAGTTGTCGCATACCAACGACAATGAGATAGTAAACTATGAATAATGCGATCGCATCCTTCATAAAAGTATTTGCTGATTGAATGTTCCAATTGTTGTCTAAGAATAATATCTGCTGATGTTGGCTGTATAGGGTGCTTATCATCAGCATTGAATTGAGATTCTATTCTTGTCATTTCTCTTTATTTTCCTAGTTATTTACCAATTGCCATTGCGTACAACACGTCCTTATTGGTTTCTAGAAACTTTTGGGTTTCATTATCATAGAAAGCACCAATCGCACTACAATCTATTCCCCAATAATTTCTAAATAAATACACTCTCTATCCGACAAATCCGGGTAATTGGATAGCGGTTTGATAAATCAGATAATTAGACATAAAAAACAAAGTTAGGGCAAATATCTATCTATGGCTAGATTAATGCCCAAATAACCAGTTTTTTCGCTAAAGTTACCCGCTTTAATCAGAAGTGTATTTTTATATAACCCTGGTGAAATTCCCTTGATATGATGCACTACCGAGGAAATTTCTATTTCCCCAAAATTCTCTGTTGGTATTGGTTGTCGAACTGCTTGCAAAATTTGCTAAGAGATATTTTCACAAAATAGACTGCTGACCAAACAACTAGTAATCAACTCCTTATTCTCAAATCTGCATTGAGAGTAAGTTTATCAAAATCAAAGCCTAGTTGTATGTTGTTTTCATGAAGATATGCAAAAAGCAGCGACGCACCTCAATGGTGTCCGCTATCTAACAAACAATATCTAAAACTCCTGTCTTGATATTTCCAGCTAGACCTATGATATAGATAAATAAATAAAAAGATGAATCCATTGATACGTTTATTTAGTATAACGTCATTATTCTATCTATGATCAATTAATTCATCAACTAAGGTTAGACAATTATTCTCAACTTCTAGATACAAAAGTTTATAGGGACTATCTGGATATATCTTTTTTCCAGTATTTATTTCAATATCTGGGTTATCCAGTAAGTCAATGACAAAAGTAAGTATATACTGCAAACGACTTAAAACTTTACCCCTCTCCAAACCTCTCCCCGTGAACGGGGAGAGGCTTTGAAATGAATTTTTTCGTCAGAAAAAAGTAAAGTTCCTAACTAAAAAATTTACCACCAACCATAAATGAGCGAGTTTCAGAGAAAATTTTATACTTTCTGCCCCAACCTACCTTATAAAATAGTGATATAATTAGAGCAAATAATTCTCTTGATAATAGTATGTCCGTCAACGTAATCAAAGAACATATTGAAATCACTCCTGGTATTTGTGGAGGAAAACCTCGCATTGCTGGACATCGGATTCGAGTTCAGGATATTGTGATTTGGCATGAACAAATGGGAATGTCTCCTGATGAAATTCTCTACCATTATCCTAGTATTACCTTATCTGATGTCTATGCCGCTTTAGCATACTATCATGATCATCGGCAAGAAATTAGGCAACAAATATCAGAATCAGAGGCTTTAATCCAAGAAATTCAAGCACAAACTCCTTCGATTCTGCAACAAAAACTGAAAAAACGCAATGATAGAGAGAATTAAATTTAATTTAGATGAAAGTGTTAGTAATGCGATCGCGTTAGGTTTACGTCGTCGAGGAATCAATGTTACTACAACGTCAGAAGCCGGATTAATGGGTGTATCAGACAGAGAACAAATTGCTTTTGCTTGATCTGAAAACCGGATATTGATTACTCATGATGATGATTTTGTTATTCTTCATCGTAGCGGTATAACTCATGCAGGAATTACGTATTGTGATCAGAAACGCCGTTCGATTGGTGAAATTTTAAATACTTTAATTCTGATTTGGGAAACACTTGAACCAGAAGATATGAAAAATCAAATTGAGTTTTTGTGAAAATTAACTTGCTTTTGATTCCAACACAGTCAACCACTATTCAAATAATCGAGTTAGGCATTCATCGCGGGTAAAATTAAAATGGTTCTCAACATCACGCAAAATGGCACTAAGAGTCCCAATCTTAATTGGACTATGATTAGGAATAGTAATGTGATGTTCACCATTTTCTTGAGTTGTCAATCGAATATGACTACCTGTTTGGTGATCAATAACATATCCTAATTTACTTAAAGCTTTAACCAGTACATCCCCTGATAAGTCTCTGGTAACTTCATGAAGCAATTACCTCATTACGAACAATATGTAGACGAATCAATTGAGGACGATTTTGCTCATCAGGATAATGACAATGAACGGCATCTTTAATAAATTCTCGCACTTCTGGAAGACTATCAGCTTGGGTAAATATTGATTGATTAATTGCCTTAGCAATATAACCACCTTCATGATCTTCTTCCACCAAAAAAATAATTTCTTCTATGTTCATACACCTTAACCCACCATTTACTATCAAAACCAAATTTTTACTAATACAATTCTAAACAATCCAGATTGGGATTATCAAGCGATTTCAAGCAGAATCTACCGTAGTAACTAAACGATGTTCACGGTCAGCAGTAAATTCTAGACGAGCTCTAATATCGTCTTCTGTTAATTCGGGAAAATTCTCTAATATCTCTGCATAAGACATACCAGATGCTAACCAACCTAAAATATCATAAACTGTGATTCTCATCCGGCGAATACAAGGTTTACCACCCCGCTTATCTGGCTCAATGGTAATAATATCTTGATAGCTCATATTATTTCACCTCTCTAACTTTATAGTATTTTAACATCTTTTGCTTCAGGTTTAAGATATGGTTGGCTAGGCTGTGGCAATCTTCGATTTTGCAACAAAAATTGAAAAAATTATTTTATCCTAGCAAATCTAATCTGAGTTTCAGTGACTACCACAAAACTATCTGCTAACTGTTCCTTATGCTGCTCTAATACCTGTTGTAAAATATAGATTTTATTTGCAGAACGTTCATTTTCCAAACGCAGAAGAATCACACCTCGATGAGGGTATTTATCCCGATAAACTTTCTCGCCAAAATCTTTGTCGCTAGTAATTAAAATCCAATTTTCATCAAAAGCCTTTTGAATAATTGTGTCATCATCTATTCCCCGTGCTTGTTCATAAACTGAGAAAACTTCATGATCTTGTTCACGTAACCAGCGAGCGACAGCCACACCTGTATTTTCATCTACTAAAAATCGCATCTAGGCAATCTCCGCAATCAAAGGCATGAAACTGGTACTTTCTAGAGAGCGAGATGCAAATAATAAACAAGCTCGAATATCTGCTTCTGCTAAACCTTCATATTCTTCCAGAATTTCTGTGACTGTTGCGCCGTGTGCAAGGAGATTAAGAATATACTCGACGGTTAAGCGTGTACCCTTAATTGTCGGTTTTCCAGCCATTACTTTGGGATTTGTAGTAATACGATTCAGTATTTCTCGTTCCATCATATATTCTCAAGTGGTAAAGAGTAAAGAGTATAGTAGTTAAATTAATTATAATAGCAAAATTGCTTACTGAAGTTAAGAAACTCAAAATATCTAACAATCAATCCTTTCATCCCTCAATCACCCGCACATAAATAGCCCGTGCTATTTCCCGATCTATAGTCATAGATAAATCACCGCATTTAATCACAAAAGTAGGAAATTGCTGTTCTACAGTAATCGTAGTTCCTGTTTTAATGTCCATTGATATCAGCTTTTTTCTAATAGTCTCATCTTGACTTTGACAAACAGTAACTATGCCACAATCTCCTGATTTCAGCAATTCTAAAGAACAACCCATAATACTAAAAGGAGTAAACATTGCAGTATAAAAATAAAAGGTGAAAATTGAAATGATGAAAGATGATAAACATCCTCCATCATTGTTAAAGTAAAAGGGTTTAGCATTGCTAAACCCCTACAGATATTGTATTAAGCAAGATAAGGTTCTTGATGGGTTTTGATTGTGCAGTTAGAACGAGGGTAGGTAACACACAATAAAGCGAATCCTTTAGCTATTTGCTCATCATCTAGGAAGGATTGATCGTCTTGATTGATTTCACCTTCAACAACCTTACCAACACAGCTAGAGCAAGCACCAGAGTGACAGGAGAAAGGTAATTCAATTCCCGCTTCTTCTGCACCTTCTAGAATTGTGGTATCTTCATCAATTTCAACTGTGGTGTCAAAATCTTCTTTTTTGCTGATCAATCTTACTTGGTAAGTTGCCATTTTCCGGTTCTCCTCAAAAGTGAATGAAGTGAGTTTTTGAGACTTTGTAAAGTTTCTTTGGCAAAATTCAAAATGAAGGGTCTAAACTTTTGAATTTTGCCTCAGAAATATTCAACTTATTGGCTGCAAGGTACACCAGTGGGAGTACCATCATCTGTTTTAAAAGACTTACCACAACCGCAGGTATCAGTTGCATTGGGATTGGAAAACTTGAAACCGCTATCCATGACTCCCTCAACAAAATCAACTACCACACCTGCTAATAACGGCGCACTTTTAGCATCAACGTAAATCAACACATTTCCTTGTTGACTTACTACATCATCAGGTTGGGGCTTACTGGTAATTTCGATGCCATACTCGTAGCCGCTGCAACCACCGTCTTTAACCCAGATGCGGACACCTTTTTTAGCGTCTTCGGTTGCAGAACCTTTTAAAAATGCCCACAGACGAAATTCAGCCTTTTCTGTTAAAGTAACAGTCATTTTGTTTCCTATTCTGTAGCGAATATTCTGATTTGGAATGTGGACTTTGCAAAAAGTGTACTTTACACCGTTGCAGTTTGAGATTGGGAATATCTCCAAGGGGCTGTATTACCGCAGACTGGACAATTGCGATCGCGGTGAGAACGGCGTTTAGCAAATTCCATTCGGTTCAAGTCAATCGTCAGCAACTCTGACAACAGCGGTTGACTAAAACCAGTAATTAGCTTCACCGCTTCCAAAGCAGTCAAACAGGCCAAAGTCCCAGAAACCGCTCCCAGCACAGAAAACCCGCGCCGATCCCAATCAGGCTTTTCTGGAAACAGACAGGATAAACAAGGCGTAACACCAGGAATAATCGTGGTGAGATAAGCCTCCATTCCATCCATAGCCGCCTCTACCATCGGCTTACGCCAGCGGACACAGGCTGCATTTAATAAATTGCGTTCCGTGAAATTATGAGCGCAATCCAAAGCCATATCCGCCGACTGCACCAACTCATCCACATTTTCTGCGGTAATGTAATCATGAACTACATCCACTTGGACATCGGGATTGATGGCTTTAAGTGTTTCTTGCGCTTTAAATACTCTAGGTTTACCCACCCAGTCGTCAGTCATCAAAACCTGACGATTCATATCATCCAGCCGCAAATCTCCACCCCGGACTAGGATTAGCCGCCCAACGCCCGCTACTGCTAGGTAAAGCGCCGCCGTACCACCTAATCCACCCACACCTGATACCAAAACAGTCGCTGATTTGAGGCGTTTTTGAGCTACTTCGCCAAAATTAGGAAGCATCATTTGGCGACTATAGCGTTCCAATTCATTAGGCGTTAGGTTGATCACTTTTTAACTCCTAATCTGAGGTGATTTCTGTCAGGGTAACTACATTTTTTCGCTTATCATTAAATACCTTGAACAGCTTTTGTTCATGGGGTGTTGATTCTATAAACACCTGATAAGCTTGTTCCAACGCAACACAATATTTCTCTAATCTTTCTGCGTCACTTATTTGAGGATAAGTATCATCAATTTGACTCATGAATTGAGAAAACTTCTTCAAAATATGTAAACGATTTACATTTACAAATTTTTGATCATAGGGCAGTTTAAAAAAGATAAAAAACTCTTCTGTATCTACCAGCTTTTTGAATTCATCAATATTGGTACTCATTTAGAATTCTCCATTTTTTTGAGTTGTTGATTGAGTCCATCTAACTGACAATAGATTTCATAAGTTGCAGCAGCAACATCCATCAGTTTGTGGTAATCTGTTGGCAATCCTTCCGCTAAATCATGCAGATCCATTTTCATTTGACCTGCTTTGCTATTTAGTTTTTTGATCTTGGTTGTGATTTCTTCTATAGTCATTGGTGATTGGTGATTGGTAATTGGTAATTGGTAATTTTTGCCCAGTCCCCAGTCCCCAATTATTAAAGATTGCCAACTTCTGGGAAACGCTTGGCTAAATCAATACCTTGTTCTACAAACTTTGCTCCTTCTTCGTCCAATTTCTCGAAAGAATCAAAACCAAAACGATGAGCATCACGTAAGGTTTTGACAGCTAATAATAAGCGTCCAGAAAAGACTAAAGCCCAACCAAAACCCTCATGTCCTAATTCAACAACAACATTAGAAATGAGTCCGGTTTCATTTTCAATATTGGCAGCTACAGCCCGAAAGAAGGCATTGATTCGGGAGATTGTGGCGGGATCAATTTCACCTTCTACAGAAATTTCCCGTTTCTTTTGTTTAGTAACAATATAGGGTTTAAGAATTAATTCATCAGTCCAACTCCGGTAAAAACCATAGCTATCTTGCGCCCGGATTTGTTGAACCAATGATTTGTGAAAAGGACTTAAAACTACCTCGGAATTTTTACCCGTTCCATTCACATCATTTGTACTCATAATTTTGGTTTATTTTCAAGTTCTTCAGCAAAACTAGGTTTTTTCTGTACCAAAGCTTTCCGTAACCAAGGTGGAGGATTACCCTTGAGAGTTTTGACTAATTTGTTGAGAATGTCTTCAATTTTTTCCTCTTCAGATTTAGCCTTAACTGGAGTTACACTCTTCTTAATTAACCGAGCGGCTGCACTACCACCAATAGCCAGAACATAAACAATGGTGCAATCATTCAGTGCTTGAAGTTTGGGGTTAATTTTATCTTCGTTACCATCTTCTTTAAGATCACCCTCAAATTTGAGAGTTTCCAAGAATTCATATCCATTGTCGGAAATTTCATAAACATCAATTTCCTTAGCCCAACCAAAGTGAGCATTAACATGAATTCTGTCAGTTGTCGTAAAAGCAATTTTCACTTTCATTTGTCCTTTGTTGGTTGTCAGTAGGTTGGGTAGAACGAAGTGAAACCCAACAAATTCTCCCAAATGTTGGGTTTCGTTCCTCAACCCAACCTACTTTTGATTAATTACTGATGACCATTGGTTCATCATTGATGATTCTTCTTGTTCTATGAATAGGTTTCCCATGCCAAAAAGAAGCTCAATAGTGCCGCGATAGCCTACTTTGGTAAATAGACCATTTCCTAAACGGTCATAGATAGGAATACCTAAACGATAGAGAGGAATAGAAAGACGTTTAGAGATGGTATTTACATGAGAATTACCAATTAGCAAATCAGAATCTATTGCTAACTTTTCAAAATCTTCTAAATCACCAATAGTGACATTCTTGATAGGAAGTAGTTCAAGTAAAGGGGAACGAGTTGTAGTGACAGCATTGTGAATTTCCGCCCCCATTGATTGCAAAAACCCAACCATTGTCCACAACAAATCCGGTTCTAAAGCTAAAGATACTCGTTTGGAACTAAAATAAAAGTGAGTATCTAACATTGCGTCTTGCAATTGACGACGTTGACGGCGATATTTTTCGGGAACAGGATTTCCACTTAATAAAGATAGCTTTTGCAGAAATTCATCTACAGGTTCTAATCCTGTTAAATCTCTAAATACTTGATAATTAGTTCCAAACCGTTCCTCTAAAATTTTCGCCGCTCCCAACATACTTTCACCTAATGCTAAAGTGAAAGCCGAACTACCCAAAGAACGCAATTCTTTTAAATTTGTCCCACTAGCAGTTATAGCAGTATAACCATCTTCTAAATGTCCATCTAAAGAAGCACCTAAATCAGGAACAAATATTGGTTCTAGTCCAAAAGCTGTAGTGATTTCTCGAACTTCCTGAACATCTCCAGGAGTGAGTGCAGCACCAGCTAAAATGGTGATTTGTTCTGGTTTAATTCCCCCCGCTTGCGGAATTGCTTTAACAATACTTTCTACTGCAACTGCAAAACCGTCCTGCAATGCACCTTTAAAATCGGGAGTAGGAGCAAAAATAATAGCTAAATGATTAAGTTCAGGATGACGTTCTCGAATATCTTTCAAGAACATTTCAATATCATCACCCCTAGTTTCTGTTAACCCAGTGGTACATAAACCAATAATTTCCGGTTGTACCTTTTCCACCAAAGTGAGAATAGCTTGCTCAACATTTTCCTCACCACCTAAAATAGTAGTAACTTCCGTCATTGCAGTAGTCGCAAGAGGAATTGCTTCCCGAAAATGTCGAACCAAAACCACTTTTGCAAACGCTGTACAACCCTGAGAACCATGAAACAAAGGCATAGTTCCCTTCAAACCCAAAAAAGCCAAAGAAGCGCCTAAAGCCTGACTTTGTTTGAGGGGGTTTACAGTCAGAGACTTTTCTGGAATAATTGCGATCGCCATAATAAATATATTCTCAAAGAAAACTCAGAAAAAATCAACAATCCAAATATTTAGATCTGTCATTTCTACAGCAGCTTCAACGTATTTCTTCCTTTGCGTCTTTGCTCCTTTGCACCTTTGCGCGAAACAAAATGTGGTTCATTTACCTAAAAACTGCTGTAATGTTCAATTACTCCCAAGGAGCCGGCTTACGAATTTGCTCCCAAACAGGGCTATATAAAGCCTCAGTCAACTCCCGCGCCATTTCCACCATCCCCACATAACCGGCATAAGGATGATGACGTTCTTGGTTAATATCTAAAAAGGGAACTCTGGCTTTTAGAGCAGTATATTGATTTCTACCGCCAGCAATAAGCATATCTGCGTTAGTTTCTGCAATTAATTTCAGGAGTTCTGTGGCGTTACCCTTCTCCAACATAATCCCATCATTACCCAGCAAATTTTTGATTTTCGCTTTATCTTCTTCTGTACTTTTGCGCGTACTGGTCGCCACAACTTCAATTCCCAAATCTTTTGCAGCAGAAATAATTGACCAACTTTTCACACCACCAGTATAGAGAACAACGCGCTTTCCTTTCAACTTGGCTCGATAGGGTGCAAGAGCAATATCTAAAGCCGCAGTTTCTTCTGCAATAAGTTTTTCTGTCCGTTCCTGCAAATCAGCATCACCTAATTTAGCAGCCACAGTTCGCAGACAACGGTTAATATCTTTAATCCCATAAAATGACTCTTCAATGTAAGGAATTCCATAACGTTCCTCCATTTTTCGCGCCATATTTAATAACGCTCGTGAGCAGATCATCACATTTAATTTAGCTCGGTGAGCATAACGCACTTCTGCAAAGCGAGCATCACCAGTAATTTTCGATAAAACCCTAATTCCTAACTTTTCAAATAAAGATAAAACCCCCCACATTTCCCCCGCAATATTGTACTCACCGATTAAATTAATATCATAAGGTGTAGTATATTCAGGTTCAGCAGTTCCCACTACATATTCTAGTAAAGCTTCACCTCCGAAGCGATTACCTAAGTTTTTACTACCAATAAATCCGGGAGCAATCACAGGAATAACAGGAGTTCCAGTTTTTTCGGCTGCTACCTTACAAACTGCATCAATATCATCACCAATTAAGGCTGTAACGCAAGTAGCGTAAACAAAAACAGCCGCAGGTTTGTAATTTTTATTAACTTCTAAAATCGCCTGATAAAGCTTTTTCTCACCACCGAAAATTACATCATTTTCGCCCACGTCAGTAGTAAAACCTGTCTTATAAAGCATTGGTCCAGAAGATAGACTACCACGACTTCCCCAGGAATTTCCGGCACAAGCAATGGGTCCATGTACTAAATGAGCAGCATCAGTAATTGGGACTAAAGAAATCATCGCCCCATCAAAAGCACAACCCCCTTGAGCCGCACCTGGTTGAGCCTGTTGGGTACAAGATTTATTTTTCTTTTCTCCCTGTTTTTTCTGATTATGTTCGCATCCTGATTCACTCAGCAATTCGTTAATTTTACTTTGGGTGACTTTCATTTTTATGCTCGCGCTAGATGAAGTTTGCTACCATGACAAATCTTGCTTAAAATCCATCATCAAGATGATGATTTTTACAAAAATATTTCAAATTAATAAAAATTATTTGTGGAACTATTTACAGCATTATTGATTTCTTGCTTTCTGCCTATAGGGGAAAGATAATAGAAACTTACTGTAATAGTGAATAAGTGAGAAATATCTCACAAATAATTTAGGATTACCACAGGATATATTAAATATAATAATTCTAATTCCCTGAAAACAACCAAGTTTTTATACTTAGTTTGGATTGATTTCTAAATTTACTGCAAAATTCAATTAACTTAATATTTACACAGATAAACTTTCAAAAAAGATATGTATTTATCTGTATTTTCTGGGAGTGGGATTTTCATAACATTTACTTTTGCAAGAAAAAATAGAAAAATTGTCTGATAGCGTAGCGTGGCGCAAGCCATATCAGGATGTCCAGGATTAAAGGATTAACAGGATGAAACGAGGGATTTTATCACCAATTACCAGGAACTTATTTGAAAATTCATCCTTCAGATAGATGACAGGAACAAAGAGCATCGAGCATCGGCTAGGAACTGGGGATAGGATTTTAGGTAAAGTGTAGTACCTAAGTCCCATTCCCCTTTGTTTATTTTCCTGGTCAGGATGGGAAAATCCCACCCAAACATTCTTAACGAACTAAGTCGTAGGAAATATCGGTCTTACCAGCAACGTTGGTGCTGCGGTCAATTTCTTCAAATACTGTGTTCACAATCCAGTTCAACAGGTTAATTACACCTTTGTAACCAACAGTTGCATAACGGTGGTAGTGGTGACGGTCCATGATAGGATAACCGATTCTTACTAAAGGTACACCACAATCACGCCACAGGTACTTACCGTAGGAGTTACCAATCAATAGGTCTACGGGTTCGGTGAACAACAAGGAGCGTAAGTGCCACAAGTCTTTACCACCCCAGATTTTAGCAGACTTACCGAAGACGCTAGAATCTAATAATGCTTGCAATTCTTTCTCGAATACGTCGTTGGTGTTGTGAACCAGGATGTGTACTGGTTCAGCGCCCATTTCCAACATGAAACCAACTACGCTGTAAACTAGGTCAGGATCACCGTAGATAGCGAAACGCTTACCGTGAACCCAAGCATGGGAGTCGGTCATTGCGTCAACTGCACGACCACGTTCGATTTCTAACTCTTCAGGAATAGCTTTACCAGTCAATTCGCTGACTTTCATCAAGAACTCGTCAGTTCCTTTGATACCCCAAGGACGAGCAACACAAACGTCTTGCTTCCATTCCTTAGCGATGTATTCACGGGTCTTGGTTGTGGAGTAAGCTTGGAGAGCAACAGTAGCCTTAGCGTTGATGGAATCTGCTGCGTCTTCTAACTTAGTACCACCTGGGTACATATTGTACTCACCATCACAAGGAGAGTCAACATAATCACTGTTGTCAGATAAAACAGTGTAGTCAATACCCATTAAGGAAGCAATCCGCTTAATTTCGCGGTTGTTTTCTACGTAGGTATCAAAACCAGGAATGAAGTTGATTTTACCGTTGCTCTTGGCTTTCTTTTTACCTTCTGTCAAGGTAGAAAGAATTCCCTTCATCATGTTGTCGTAACCAGTGATGTGAGAACCAACGAAGCTAGGTGTGTGTGCAAAAGGAACTGGGAAATCTTGAGGAACTGAACCAGCTTCTTTAGCGTTACCAATGAATGACTGTAAGTCATCACCGATAACTTCTGCCATACAGGTGGTGCAAACTGCAATCATTTTAGGATTATATAGTTTGTAGGAGTTAGCCAAACCATCAATCATGTTTTGCAAACCACCGAACACAGCAGCGTCTTCTGTCATGGAAGAAGAAACACCGGCAAATGGTTCTTTGTAGTGACGGGTTAAGTGGGTACGGAAGTAAGCTACGCAACCTTGAGAACCTTGAACGAAGGGAAGAGTACCTTCAAAACCAACAGCCGCAAACATAGCGCCTAAAGGTTGACAACCCTTAGCTGGGTTAACGGTTAAAGCTGTCCGTTCAAAGTTCTTTTCCCGGTATTCCCAGCTTTTTGTCCATTCGGAAACTCGTTGTACTTCTGCGTCGGTGTGACCGTTTTCAAACTGTTTCTTGTTTTCAAACAGTTGTTGGTATTCTGGCTGGTGGAATAGCTCAACGTGGTCCTGAATATTCTTTGGATCTTGAGGCATTTCTAGTTCTCCAAGCTTGCTGTGTAATATGTTTGCGTTTGGTGGAGAGTGGGGAATGTGCTTCAAAATTCAGAATGCAAAATCCAAAACTTTGAATTTTTAATTTTGAATCTTGACTTCCCTACTCTCCCCTGGGGCTAACCCCCAGACTTTTCATATCCGGCCAGGGTTTGCCCCTACTCTGTTTCCTAGACTGCTGCTGTAGCTCTTAATGCTTTCTTTGCAGATTTGTTCCAGGGAGCGCCGATTAATCCCCATGTTGGACTGTTGAGTGCCAAATCCATGTCACGAGCGAAGATTGCGAATCCGTCGTAACCGTGGTAAGGACCGGAGTATTTATGTGGATGGTTTAATATTTTTAAATAGCAAAATGTTTACTGAAAGCAATCTTAAAGTAGATATTGTTTACTAATAACATCTTTATTTTTAGTCTAAATATAGGCTAAACAGACAACTATGTATAACCAGAGTGAAGACAAATATCAGGAAGCTTTTGCAGATTTAGAACCTATTTCATCTACCGATGGCAGTTTTCTTGGTTCAAGTCTGCAAGCACAACAACAAAGAGAACACATGAAAACAAAGGTACTATTAGAATTAGAGCAGATAAATCTGCGTTTGAAGTCTGCAAAGACCAGGGTAACTATTCGAGAATCCAATGGATGTCTGCAATTACGGGCAACTTTACCTATTAAACCAGGAGATGAGGATACAAGGGGAACGGGAAGAAAACAATACAATATCACTTTGAATATTCCTGCTAACTTTGATGGACTGAAAACTGCCCAAGAGGAAGCTTATGAATTAGGAAAGTTAATTGCTAGAAAAAGTTTTGTTTGGAATGATAAATATTTGGGAAATGAGGCAATTAAAAAGGATTTACGAACTATTGGTGAGCTATTAGAAAAATTTGAAGATGAATATTTTAAAACCCATAAACGCACGACTAAAAGTGAACATACTTTTTTCTATTATTTTTCTCGAATTAAGCGGTATACAAAATCTGATGATTTAGCAATTGGGGAAATTTTGATTAATGCGATTGATAAAATAGATAAGGAATGGGCTAAATATAATGCTGTTAGGGCTATTTCTGTATTTTGTCAACTTTTTAAAGTTGAGATTAATTTAACTAATTATTCTAAAGTTCCTGAAAGTAATTCTCGCAATGTTCCTACAGATAAGGACATAGTTACGGGATTTTATAAATTTGATGAATATTTTCATAATCGAGGTAAACAAGTTAATCAAGATGTGAAAGATAGCTGGCAACTTTGGCGTTGGACTTATGGAATGTTGGCGATTTTTGGTTTACGTCCCCGTGAGCTTTTTGTTAATCCTCATATTAATTGGTGGTTAAGTGATGAAAATACAGATTTAACTTGGAAGGTTGATAAGGATTGTAAAACTGGTGAAAGGGAAGCTTTACCTTTATATAAGGAATGGATTGAGGAATTTGATTTAAGAAATCCGAAATATTTAGAAATGTTGGCTATAGCAATTAGTAAAAAAGACCAGAATAATCATGCAGAAATCACGGCTTTAATTCAAAGAGTAAGTTGGTGGTTTAGAAAAATTGGTTTAGATTTTAAACCCTATGATTTACGTCATGGTTGGGCAATTCGAGCGCATATTTTGGGAGTTCCTATTAAGGCTGCGGCGGATAATTTAGGTCATAGTGTGCAGATTCACACGAAAACTTATCAACGTTGGTTTTCTTTGGATATGCGGAAGTTGGCAATTAATCAGGCTTTGAGTAAACGGAATGAGGTGGAGTTGATTAAGGATGAAAATACGGGGTTGAAAATGGAGAATGAAAGGTTAAAGATTGAGGTTGAGAAGTTGAGGATGGAAATGGTTTATAAGAGGAGTTAAGTTTGGTTAATCAAGCATATCATTTTTGTGTGATGTGGTATAATTAGTTTGTCAACAATCATCAAAATCTTTATGCAAGCTACTGATATTGGGACATTAATTATTAAGTCACCAGAAACTTTAGGAGGTCGTCCTCGTATTGCTGGTACTAGAGTTTCTGTGCAACGAATTACAGCTTGGTACAAAATGGGATTAAATGCGGAAGAAATCACTGAACGCATGAGGAATTTAACTCTTGTTCAAGTTTATGCTGCATTAACTTATTATCATGCTAATCGAGAAGAAATTGAGGGTTATATTGCTGCTGAAAAAGCTGATTATCAAAGGTTAGCAACAGAAATGGGGCAAGCAATATGAGTTCAATGAGATTATTCATTGATGAAGATTCAATGGATCAAAGATTTATTAAAGCCTTGAGAGCTAGGGGTGTAGATGTTATTACTGTTGCTGAAGTTGAAACTATCAGTTCTAGTGATAAGGAACAACTGATTTTAGCGACTGAACTGCAAAGAGTTTTTTACACATTTAATGTTGGTGACTTTTGCCAGTTACATAGTATCTACATAGAAGAAAAACAAATTCATGCAGGAATTATAATTTCATCTCAGGATTATTCAATTGGTGAACAAATGCGAAGAGTTCTCAGTTTAATGGCAAATAAGTCAGCAGAAGACATGATAAATCAGTTGATGTTTTTGAGTGCTTATGCTGATAAAATATAAAGAAAGTCATCAATCGTTAGACTATTATCTCTCTTGAAAATATCCAATGATTCAAAAATATCTTGCTGATAAAGAAGAAAGTGTTAAACAAGCAGCATTTCACCAAGCGTTGATTGATTCTGGTTTAGTCAAGCAAATTAAGCGTCCTAATTATGAACCACTTTCTGAAAGACAACTAATTTATATTGAGGGAAATCCTGTTTCTGAAACTATTATTGAGGAACGACGTTAAATGGCAATTTATTTCATAGATAGAAGAAATATTATTTTTGTGCTGTGTGGTATAATTTATATTGCAGGTAAGAAACTTACGAATATTATCTAATAAACTGGGATGTAATTTTATGAAAATCATGAATATTACAACATATAATCTTATCAAGAAATGGAGGACGTACAGTATTTAATGGTATATTTTAATACCTTAAAATTCAGGTGTGTGTATATTTTTAGACTTGCTTGTATATAAAAATTTTGTATAATAAGTGATTTCCTTGTAGGTATTTAGTTAAGCTTATTGCTAAGATTCATTATTAGCAACTTAGCGATTATCAAAATCTTCTGGGAATACAGATATGACATATAGGCTCTTTGAAATTCCATCTGAAAACGGTAATCATGCAGATATTGTTTGGGCTGATCCTGATAGCGGCGATCGCAACGCCTATACTCATATAGCCTATGCAATTGAAACAACGGACAGTGAAAACAGTGTCATAGATGGGCGGGGTATTCGTTTCAAAAACTTACGTCGAAGGGGAATGATCAAGGAAAAATTTCCCGAATTATTATTACGTCTTAAAGAAAAACGCGCTTACTATCCAGGTGAAAGTGTTCTTGAGCAAAATGAAGTAAAGCCTGATCATCATATTAAAACAGTTTTGAGGCTTGGTGCATTAGAGCTATTAGCAAATATTTATTCTGGGCGAATTACTGCTAGTGACAAAGATCCTTTTCCTCATCAACTAGCATTACAGCAGTATGTCAAAACTCATGAATCTCGTATCAAACGCATTTTGATTGCTGACGAAGTAGGCTTAGGCAAAACTATCGAAGTAGCTTTAATTTTAAGAGATAAGCTAATTACGCAAAAAGAGGATTTTCGTTGTCTCTATTTAACATCTGGCGGTTTGACAGAAGATGTTAAAGAAAAATTGCGTAGTGTAATTAAAGATTCTGGTGATGACAGCATTATTAGTGTTGTAGATTCTTTTAGAGATTATGGTGATTCTATTAGCCAGAAAGGTATTCGTATTGCTAGTATGCACGCAGCTAGACTATATCTTGAAGATAAAAGTAAAAAGCAATTACCAGTAGGAATTAAACCAAATATCATCATTATTGATGAGTGTCATCACTGTTCCAGCAATGATGATTTAAATGGTCAGTCTGTAGAATCGGCAACTTATACAACACAAGCATATAAAGCTGCCTATCAAATGATTGCAGGTAAATTCTGGAAAGACTCTGAACCACCAGAGTTAGTAATTCTAATGAGTGCTACACCCTTTCGTTCTGCTAATCAATTTACAAATTTATTGCGATTACTGACACACCAAACAGCATTGACAAATGGCTATGCTAAAGATATTGGCAAAAATGAGCTTTTAGCAGCAATATCAAAAGATGAGTCACCTGTAACAGTGATTTGGCGACAACAGGATGAGATTCGTAATTGGTTAGATAAGCGATTATTTCCTAAATTAAACATAGTTCGTCCACACCGGGAAGGATCACCAACTCTTGAAAAAACTAATGAAGAATATCTATCAACATTAGAGAAAATCAAAAGAACTGTACAGAGAATTTATCGAGATCATAATGATAGTTTTGGAGGTTTTGCTACTGCACATCTTGAAACACGTTTGACAAGTAGTTCTTTAGCTGGGGCTTGTTGGTTATTTCGTTGGTGTGTCCGTCATCATCCTAAATGGCAAAACGAAAAAATGTATAAAGCAGATATATCAGATGATACAAAACAGTTGAGAAGGTTAATTCGGTAGATTTCCAAATGCCTAGCAAAATTTGATGAAGATAGAGATATAGAATATGCCAAAGAGATTCTTTTTCCATCTGACAGTAACTTTTCTTTTGGTTCTAAACATTTAGGAGAAGGAAGTATACCTCGAATTCATGAATTTCAGAGAACCATACTAGATAATATCAAGCGCAAAAATGATAACGATGACGATCCAGACTTGGAAGCAACAATAGAGGAAATATTAGAAGTATCAAAATTAGCATTAGATTTATTGGCATCAGGTACAAGTGTGGAAAATGCCAAGCTGAACTGGCTAAGAGCTATGCTTGAAGAACACCCAGATTCTCGGTTTCTAGTCTTTACTGAAGTCCTACAAACTACTGCTATTATTACGGCAACTTTCCCAAAACAAAGTCTTGCCCTCACTGGTGGAATGAGTTCTGATGAGCGTAAGGAAGTAGTCAAGAAATTTTATGATCGCAACAAAAATTACCGTATCCTTGTGGCAACTTCTGCTGCGGATGAAGGATTAGATTTTCAAGTAGCAAATAAAGTTGTGCATTGGGATATCAGTCCTGATCCTGCCATTTTAATGCAACGTAATGGGAGGGTTGCTCGTTTAGGACAAATTTCCGACGTTACTGCCTACTACTTGATTTTAGAAGGTACACTAGCTGAAAAAAGAGATACTGCTTTATTAGACCGTTTAATCAAAGCAGGAGTAACAGATCACCGGATGCAGCTTAAAATTTTGGGGCAGCTTGATAATAAACAGGAGGAAAAGATTATTAATGCAGTTGATGAAGCTAATGACAAGGGTAATGTAGACGAAATTTTGAAAAAAGCCCAGGAACATAGCAATCTAATGGAGAAAGAACTCCGTAAATTAAATGAGCAAGAGCAACTAAAACTTCAATGGGTGCTTGATCGATATAAGCTACTTAAACGCCTGAAAATTTGGCATGATTTAAATGTTACTGAATATGATCCTTACAGACATAAACTAGCTTTTGAAGCTAAAGAGTGGCAACGTCCTGTTTTTGGGGAAGAAAAAACAGAAATGGAATCAGCCATTTCTGAAGTTCTGGTAATTCGGCAAGGTAGAGATAACAAATCTAAATTTAACTTTGATCCAGAATTTGGTCTTTTTAGCCAAGAAAAAAATCTCAATAAATTAGCAGGGTTACTACCGTGGCTTTTAACAGAAACTGATGCAGGTATAAAACAACATAAGCCTATGATTGGAGCCGATCTAATAGGAAGTTTAACTCAATCTCTTGCTAGACAAAAACAAGCAGATTTTTTAGCTGTTTCGGCATACAACTTGTACCAAAATTTTCCTAATTGTCAAGATTGTTCTTACTTGCTATTTGCAACTCATCCATTACGAGAACTGGAAAAAAGTAAATCATCAGATTCAGCTAAATATCTGACTTATTATTGTTTTACTACTACTGATTTCAGTCAACCTATGAATCCTGATGGTGCTTCTGCTAATGAAGTACATGAAATGATTACATTCTTAGAAAAAGAAATTACTCAAGGTGCAGTCTCTCTATCATCAGAAGAAATTGAACAGGCTAAATCAGTAGGAAAGGCAATTTCTCAATGGGTGCAGGATTCTTTGATTATGGGTGGTGATAGTTTTCTTGATGAGGAGTCAAGTTATTTTGTACCAATTCCTGTAGCTTTAGTTGCAATTGTTCATTAGACGCTCGAATTTTCATCAATTCTAAATACCGATTCCTACGGAGTGTTTCGCTATCGCACCCCACCCAAAATATCCAATGATAAAATCAAGAAAACTAAAGATAATCCACCAATGACAACTACACTGGTTAAACTATCCCAATTATTACCAGAAGGAATCTGTATTCAACACATCAACAACCTCATGCTATTCAAATTTACCGATAAGCTAGGTGAACGGATGCAAAAACTCCTTGATAAAAACAAATTAAATACCCTCACCCCAGAGGAAGCAATAGAACTAGAGGCTATAGGGGAACTTGACGACATCTTCAGTTATATTAACGCTGCTGTTGCTGCTCAAGACCATGCCCATTCCTAAAACTCTTTATCAACAGGTCAGACAACGCGCTCAATGTCGCTGCGAATACTGTCACTACCCTGAACTTCTCAGCACAGCACCTCTTTCCATTGACCATTTGTAACCTGCGAACGTCTTAATCTAAATGATGAACGTCGTGGAGAAAAATTCATTCAGAAATCTCGACAAAGATGGGTTGAAAGCGGTCTACATCCTCCTGAAGATGATCCACAAGAATGATGAAAAAATAAAAATAAGAATATGCTAGAAAAACTAATACTTCATAATTTCAAAAGCCATAAATCAACAGAACTCAATTTCGATAATTCCCGATTACATGGACTTGTAGGAAAAAACAGTGCTGGTAAAACAACAGTTCTCCAAGCATTGAAAAATCTAAGTAAACTTGTTGATTCATCATTTTCAAAGATATTTAAAGATGAAAATTCACCTCAATTCATTACAACAATTGGGGAAAAAGCTATGTCTGCAACTGCGAGTGGTTTTTGTGATGATAACAGTTATCATCAGTGGGAACTTTCCTATAGTTGGAAGCAAGAAAGTCTTAAAGATTGGAGTCCAACAATATCATGGAAAATAGATGGAACTGAAGATAGTTTTGAAAAAAAGAAAACAACACAAATTAAATACCCAGAGCCAATTCGTAAATCTTTAAAATCTACTGCTTACCTAAAATTAGTGGCAAGTAACCTTGCCAAAGCAGCTTACAGTGAAGAAATTACACCGAGAGTTGAGTTTGATGGTTCATTATTAGCACCAACCTTAGATTTTTTGCGTGATGAAGCTCCAGATAAATTTCAACTAATAGAAGAAAAACTGAGTCGAATTGTCCCAAATGTCCGCAAAGTTGGCATCAAGCGAGCAAAAGTTCCAGTCATTCGCAAACGTTTAATCGAAGTAGATGGTAAGTCTGTTTCCTATGAAGAGACGCAAGAAATGACAGGGCAAGAAGTTATATTAGACATGAATACAGGTGAACGTATTCCAGCCCATGCAATTAGCGAAGGAACAATGTTAACTTTAGGATTATTAACTGTATTGATGAATCCTAATCAACCTAATTTAGTTTTATTAGATGATGTAGAACAGGGACTTCATCCTCAAGCACAACGTGAATTAATGACTGTTTTTAAAGAAATCATTGCCGAAAATCCCAACCTGCAAATTATTTTTTCTACTCATTCCCCTTATATTATTGATGCACTTGCTCCTTCTCAAGTTCACATCTTAAATAACAGTAAATCAGGTTTTACAATTGCTAAACGTTTGGATGAACATCCTGATGTAGAATGGGCAAAAGAAACCTTAACAACAGGTGAATTTTGGGATGCAGAAGGTGAAGATTGGGTGGTAGAAGGAGAAGTCAGTGATTGAGTTTATTGTCATAGTTAAAAGTGGTGCAGATGCCAGAACAGCTACTAAATTAGCCGAGCGAGTTTTAAAAGAAAAATGTTTTATAAAGAAAAATTCGATTGCTTAGATGATGATATTCTGCAACATTATTTTCAGTGGATGTTATGTATCCAATATATCTGTAATCAGCTTTATCCAAAATTGAATGGGAGTTTATATATAGTAATATACTCCCATTTTTACATGGTTATTTTAACGCCATTTGTACAAAGTTGTAAAACAGTATAATATCTTTATTAGCAATCTTAGTAAATATCATTAAATATCTAATCATGCCAAAGCTGAATCATCAAGCCGGAAAAAATGTTCATGATATGGCTTTAAGGAGACGGATAAAAGCCATTACTTCTTCGGCTACCGCAGGTTTTGTGGCTTTATTTCCATTTTTTTTGTGAAAATATTTGATGATTTTCTGAAAAAAATATCTTCTCTAAATTCTTCCCAAACACCATCTTCAACATTACATCTGCCAATTGCTTTTTATGCTTTCTTTATTTTTGTTGCACTAGGCTTAATCATAAATGGTATTTATTTGTGGAAAAGAGCGAATCATGCTGATCAAGGTGCTAAAGGTGAAGAGGATATTGCTCAATTAATGACTCAATTAAAACAGGAAAAATGGCAAATTGAATATGGAATGCGCTTAGGTAATGGATTAGGAGATGCTGATATTATTTGCATTTCACCTAGAGGAAAAGCTTATGTAATTGATGTTAAATCACACCGAGGAGAAGTTACCACAGATGGAACACAGTTATATAAACAGATAGGAAAATCAACTTATCCCTTTGAAAAGAATTTTCTGCAACAAGCAATGAAGCAAGCCTTACAAGTAAAAAAACAGAAAAACTTAAATTTTGTTACACCAATTGTCGCTTTTTCTAATGCTCAGGTTTCCTTACCAGCAGAAAAGTTACAAAATGTTTATGTTGTTGAAAAGGAAAAATTAATACCACTTTTAAAATCACTTGGTTAGTAGTAAACTATATTAGACATTTGCAAAAAAGATTGTAGAGACGTTCCATGGAACGTCTCTACAAGAGTTTCAAGTCACGTATATACATTTAATTCTCGGAGATATTTATTGGATAAATTTAGGCTAAGAAATTAAAATTAAAAACATTATCCTATATAACCAAATCATTAAATATCACAAATTCACAACCGTCTTAAAATCAGATACAATAAGACCTTTACTACTTGCAGTTATCCATAAACAATGTTATTATAGAACATAATAAAATCCATTTAGGCTAAAAATTAACTCCTCTTAATTCCCCAACCAAAAAACCTCAAATTAACGCACCTTTCCAGCAACATAATCAAGTTCGGAGTAATCCCAAGAGTGCATTTGACGGAAAGGAAGACCCATCTTTTGGAAGACATACTTCTCTTTCACACCAGAAGCAACTAAGTCTGGCTTCAATGCTTTGATGAACTCTTCAAATTCGTAAGCGGTAACGTCGTCATAAACTATCGTTCCGTTTTCGATGTAGTTGGTAGTACGTTTGTAGTCGTCATTATGAGCGAACTCATAACCTGTACCAATCATCTTCATTCCTAAATCTTGGAAAGCGGGAACAACGTGACGGGGACGTAAACCACCAACCATCATTGCAACTGTCTTACCTTCCAAACGGGGGCGATATTGACTAACGATCGCATCCATAGTAGGTTGGTACTTAGCAATTACTTTCTCAGCATTTGCTTGGATCTTCGCGTCAAACTTAGAAGCAATTTCACGTAAGGAAGCTGCAATCTTGGTAGGACCAAAGAAGTTATATTCTAACCAGGGTATACCATAAGCTTCTTCCATGTGACGGCTGATGTAGTTCATCGAGCGATAACAGTGGATGAGGTTCATCTTCACGTTGGGGGTCATCAACATTTCGTTGATTGTACCGTCTCCAGACCATTGAGCAACAACGCGCAAACCAATTTCTTCTAATAAGATACGGCTGGCCCAAGCGTCACCACCGATGTTGTAGTCACCAATGATGGCTACGTCATAAGGAGTGCCTTCAAACTTCAATGTACCGTCTTTCTTAGCTTGATCTGCTCTGGGGAATACCCAGTCACGAATCATGTCGTTAGCAATGTGGTGTCCTAAAGACTGAGACACACCACGGAAACCTTCGCAACGAACAGGAATAACTGGTTTACCGATGGTTTTGGATGTGTTTCTAGCTACTGCTTCGATGTCATCCCCAATTAGACCGATAGGACATTCAGATTGAATAGAAACCCCACGGTTTAAGGGGAATAATACATCTAATTCTTCAATTAATTTAGTGAGTTTCTTGTCACCACCAAACACGATGTCGCGTTCTTGGAAGTCGGAGGTGAAGTGCATGGTACCAAAGGTATCAATACCTGTTGTACCTAAGTAGTAGTTACGACGACCAGACCAAGACCAGTAACCGCAACCAACAGGACCGTGACTGATGTGGATCATGTCCTTGATAGGACCCCAAACCACACCTTTAGAACCTGCGTAAGCACAACCACGAGCGGTCATTACACCAGGTAAAGATTTGATGTTAGATTTAACACCACAATCAGCCTTACCTTCTTCAAATACGTTTAAGTGCTTCTCACGCTTCTTAGCAGCTTTTTCAGGGTAAGCTTTGAGAACTTCTTTAACTAGTTCTTTTCTTTGTTCAACAATCTTCTTGTCATCGGTCGAAGCCATTGTTAGTCTCTCTTGCTTCTAAAGGAACGCAATTAGGGATGAATTTTTGGAAACGGGGACTTGATGTCCCCTGAAGGGAGGGAAAGGAAGTTTTGGTCAAAGGTGAGAGCTTTTGATGTGCTGCTCTCTGCCTTTTTCCTAATGGGAGAAATTCTTTGTTCGTAGCGAATTATGCCTATTTAGCCAGCATTTTTGCAGCGTTTTCTTCGCTTTCGAGAATACCAAACTCAATCAACAATTCTTCCAACTCTTCCATTTCGATAGGTGTAGGAATGGTGAGGTTTCTGTTGTTGATGATCTTTCTAGCTAGTTCGCGGTATTCGTTAGCTTGTTTGCTATCAGGTGCATACTCGTTCACTGTCATCCGACGTAGTTCAGCGTGTTGAACTATGTTGTCGCGGGGAACGTAGTGAATCATTTGGGTGTTCAACCGTTTTGCCAAGGTTTCGATTAATTCGATTTCTCGGTCTGTGTTACGGCTGTTACAGATCAAACCACCTAAACGTACTCCACCGGAGTGAGCATATTTAAGTACACCACGAGCGATGTTGTTTGCAGCGTACATCGCCATCATTTCACCTGATGTAACGATGTAGATTTCTTGTGCTTTACCTTCACGGATAGGCATAGCAAAACCACCACATACAACGTCACCCAATACGTCGTAAGATACGAAATCTAAATCTGTGTAAGCACCGTTTTCTTCTAGGAAGTTAATAGCGGTGATAATACCACGACCGGCGCAACCTACACCGGGTTCTGGACCACCGGATTCCACGCATTTAACGTCGCGGAAACCTTTGAGCATTACTTCATGAAGTTCTAGGTCTTCAACAGATCCTCTTTCAGCAGCCAAGTGAAGAACGGTTGTTTGAGCCTTGGAGTGAAGCATCAAACGAGTAGAGTTATATTAACAATATGGGCAGTATGAGGAATGATGATGAAAGCAGGTTATGTGAGGGTTTCCACCCGTGAACAGGATGAAGGTAATGCTTTGGAACAACAAACAGCACGAGTAGAAAGGGCTGGCGCTATTGTCATCTTCTCAGATGTTGAGTCCGGGCGCAGCGACAAGAGGAAAGAATTTAATAAAATGATTGCTCAGTGCAAACAAGGCAAAATCACCGAAGTCATCTGCACTAGAATTGACCGACTAGGACGCAGCGTGGTGGGGATTCACAAAGCGATCGCTATCTTTGAGGAGTACAAGGTCAAACTCACGGTTTTGGATGCACCTGTTGACCCATCTTCCCCCTTTGGATGGTTTTCTGTGAACCAGATGGCTGGATTGGCTGAATTTGAATCTAGGCTACTTGCTAATCGGATCAAAAATGGTATGAACTTTTTTAGAGAGCAGAAAAAGGCTTCTCCCCGTCCACCTTTTGGGTATTGTCGCGTGGATGAAAAGTATGCTCCTGATTTATCTGAGATGAATGGAATTAGTAAATGGGCGATCGCTCACAAGATGATTGAATATTTCCTCGGTGATGGGGCTACATTGAGGAGTACGGGTCAATATTTACTGCAAACTTATCATCTCAAGTGGACTGCTGCCGGACTGCGTTACTGGCTTTTAAACCCTGTACTCAGAGGATGTACCGCCTACAATATCAAAGACAATTTAAATAAACCTGAGAATTGGGATGTTCATGAAGATACTCACCAACCTTTAATTAGTGAAAATATTTTCAAACGCATAGTTGCAAAACTTGACGAGAATAAATCTAAATACAGCTACGGTAGAGAAAAAAAGGAAACAGAGATTTTCCCACTAGCGGGGCAGATTATTTGTGCTGACTGCGGCTATAAATGTTTTTGTAAGAAACGAAATTCGACATATAGAGTTCGCTGCAAAAAACATGAAAACATGGGCAATAATTTTTGTAGCAACAAAATTAGTACCTATCTACCAGATATTATTTCAGCAGTAGATCAAACCTTAGTAGAACGGCACAGGGAAATTAAGGAATATGCAATTACAAATTCAAATGTGGAAACACAGGATAGCCCGGAATTGATTGCTAGACAAGAGCAACTAAAATCATTGAGACTTTTACCTAAAAACCCAATAATTCAAGATGCCATTGACCAAACAATTTTAGAGATTAATAAAATCAAACAAAAAGAAACTGTAGTTAATAAAATCAACAGCGAACTATTTGATATTCTTGCGTTTTGTTGTAGCAAGATTAATTTTTGGGATGAAACACCCTGGGCGGATAAATCCTTAATATATAAAGAATTAATTGATTACGTAAAAGTTGCCAATGGTGAAATCAAAGAAGTCAAGCTGCGGGTTTAAGCAGCCCTTGAAGTTCTATTTCAAATTCTTCCTCTGATAATAACATTAATCTCTTTCTGGTATCAGGATCTAAATACCGAATCCTATACCATTTTTTAGAGACACGAATCAATACTTGAGTCGCTGTTTCCTGCATATCATCATAGGTGAAGTCTTGTAACTAGTTTAGCTATTTTTTGATATTTTTGTCTGTTTGTGATGAACAAATTTATTATTCAGACACAAAATTAAATATCAAATCAAGTTTTGTGTTTCTCAAGAATCAAGAATTTCATATTGTTTTATATGAATTATTTATCAGTGTTCTCTGATTCTAAACTTTGGAAAAATGCTATTGATAAAGATCAGAAATTATCCTAGTAGTCTGTCAAAACATTTTGACGGATCAAGAAGAAATAAACCACGCTTGGCGATCGCACTGTGCTAATTGATTTATTTCTGGTATAGTTGAAGATGTTTTATTCCGTTATGATACTACTAATGCGGAAATATTCTCTCAACAAATTACCCAAATACATACATAATCGAGAAACTATTTTAAATCTGAAAAAATCCTTAGAAAATGCCAAAAGTCTCTATAATTTAATTCGCTTAACAGGTAACTATGAACTGTTAGAAAAAGCAGACTTTCACAAATTTAATCTCTTATATAGAGAAGCTAGTAATCGTTTAGATTTCCTAAATCTTACTCAGCGTTTAGAAAGTGGTACAGATACAGTAAACCTGCTGAATGTAGCATTAGAAGATGTAATTTTTTCCTTTGTTAAAGTTGGTGAAGAAGAACTTGTATTAGCAGACAAGCTTAAAAATACATTACATCGCACCCGTGAGGCTTTAGTTATAACTTTGATCAAAAAGATCCGCAATTCATAAGTTTAAAAGAGGAATTAGAACGATTATTTAAACAGAAAAAGTTAAGTGAAGTCAAGCAAGAGGAAATGAATCAAAATATTAGTAGTTTAAATAAAATTCATGAGGAAATTAAAGAACTTAATCGCCAAAATAATCTATTAAGAGCTAAATATGATCATGATATTAAATATGTTCGTATTCATAAGCGTCTGTTAGAGTCGAAAAAATTTGCTGTCACAGAACGGAAAATTTATGAAGCATTGCGATGCAGAAATGTCTAAATATATCAATAGTTTAATTGTGAAAGAATATATAAACTAGTATAACAGAGTTAGTGAATGAAACACCTAGACAGTTTAGATTTTGCCAGTAAAATTAAAGAATTAATTGATAGTCTCAAATTAACTTAAATTAATAGTTAAGGATTACTAAGGAAATCTTGCTTACCCAGTTCAGTGAATATCAGTCGTGTATGATTGCCTGTGTAAGTATCAGTAGTGAGTATTACACCTACTTTGTCAGCTAAAGTACGAGCTTGCTTGTATTAATGCTTGGGTTTGCCATTGGGGAATGAGAGGAAATTCATATACCTGTGCGTACTCCAGTAGAAGTTTGACGGATTTATTTCTCGCATCAGGTTTGTGAGTGTTGGTGATAAGGAGGGTATTTGTTGAGAGAATTTTGGGGAGAATGGACTCCAACTGCAACAAAATTTCTTTTGAACAAACTCCCAGTAGAGTGTGGGTTTTTAGTTGTTTGATGGCGCGACTTAGAAAGAATTCGTTTTCACCAAAGTACAGGTATGTTGGCATAGTAGTACAATAATACAATTGTCGTACATGAGCGTTAGCTCTAACTCTAAGCCCACTATAATTTTGTCTGCATGGTAAAGCAGTCATTCAACGAAATGGCACTTTCGTTTACCAATTGGTATCTCGCAGGCTACCCCTATTCGACATGGTTAAAAATACCTATTGGTCAAGTTGTGTGATTCTTTCCATCAACAAACGAACTTGAACAGGTTTATTACGAAACCAATCTGTTGACCAAATTCGGTAAATTTTCCAACCTAGTCTTTCAAGCACCTGTTGTCTGAGGCGATCGCGATCTCTGGCAGTAGGTGAACTATGGTAAGATTCACCATCACACTCAATCCCCAGTAAAAACTCACCAGGGCGATCGCTATTGACAACTCCAAGGTCAATCCGATATCCTGAGCATCCAACTTGAGTACGGATAGTGTATCCCTCCTGAACTAAAGCATGGTAAACATCTTCTTCAAATGGCGAATCAAAATGAAGTGTATCCGTGTAAGAGTTACTTTGCAGTTTTTCTCCACCACTCGCTGCGTATTCTAAGTAATTACGCAGTGCTTCTACACCTTTGCTTTTGGTGCGGGTTAAGTCAATGTCTCCAGCCTGTATGGAAGAAACGAGTGTAATTTTGCTTTTTGCCCGTGTTACAGCTACATTGAGCCGTCGTTCTCCACCCTGACGATTCAGTGGTCCAAAGTTAAGAGAAAGCTTACCTTGGTCATCACGAGCATACCCAACACTGAGTATAATTGCATCTCTCTCATCACCCTGAACGTTTTCTAGTGCTTTAAGAAAGAATTGCGGTGAGTTATCGCTACAAAATGTTTCCAAATTGGGATTTTCTTTGCCTAAAATCTCAATTTGCTCTTGAATCGTGTCCGCTTGGGCTTCGCTAAAGGCAATAATACCAAGAGATTGTTCGGGAAACTTTTGAAAATGCTCTAATGCTAACTGAGCAACTACTTGAGCCTCACGTCTATTATCTCTGCGCCCACCGCGATCATAAACTCCATCAGAAATGTGCTTAAACCACACTCCCAAATCTGGATTTTGAATTGGGTTTGGAAAGGTAACTAACTGAGAATCATAAAAATGCTTATTAGAAAACGCTATCAAACGTTCATCTTGACTGCGATAATGCCATTTCAGGGTTCGCGCAAACATAAAATTTGAACATTCATCTAAAACGCTTTCATAGCTTGCATCATCCTCATCATTAATATCTTCCTCGTTGTCTCCGGTAGAAAAGAATGATGTGGGAGGAAGCTGTTTATTATCGCCAATTATAATAACTTGATTAGAGCGGATAATCGCAGGAACAACATCTTCAGTCCGAAGCTGAGATGCTTCATCAAAAATGAGAACATCAAAATGAACTACATCTGGATTTATATATTGGCTTACGGAAAGCGGACTCATCATCCAGCAAGGCTTTAAGGTTTTAACTACGTTTGGTATCCCCTTTTGTGCATCGTTGAGGAGTTTCCGTATAGGCAAATGTCGGCTTTTCTTAGTGGCTTCTCTTTTCAAATTAGGTAACTCAGCTAGAGCAAGTGAGGTCTTTTCCCAATGTTCCCAACGTTGCACATGAAACTGTTTTAGACGTTCTCTAGCAGCATCTAGTTGATTATAGTCGAGTTTAGCAAATTCCTTGATTAGCCGTTCGTGTACTTCAACATTAAAATTCTTCAACTCGGGTTTTTTGGCAAGAATAGCATCAAGACATATTTGATAAATGCGCTTTTCTAAAACTGGAAACCATTGCTCTGGTTGAATTTGATTGTCACGTAAAGCATCTAAGAATTTACTATTGGCAAGATTTTCGAGTTTTTGGTAAGTTTCTTTATAGGTTAACCATTCTTGAAAATAAGGCAATTCAGATTGAGCTAAGTTTAAAAATGTTTCTACTTCAACAAAAGTAATTTGGTTACGAGGTAGGTAAGAATCTGTGATGTCACTTTCATTAAAGTGTGATAATAGGAAATCTAGTCCTTGCCTAATACTGTTATGGGCTAACTCATATTTCTTAACTAATTCAGCCAATTCACGCCGTTTAGCAGGAGAATTTATCACGCGCTGTACAGAATCAGCAGTCAGCGAATACTTTTGTAAGCCAATCAACCAATTTAAAACTTGTTCAATTTCTTTTAACTCTGCTTCACTAGAAACTTCTGGATTAAATAAAGAGCCAAAAACCTGACAAGCAGGATATTCACTCTGACGTAGCCTATTTTGTACAGATTCAATAGGATTAGGTCTATTTTCACGTAAAGCATCTAAGAACTTTTTAGCTCCAATCTTTTCGAGCTTTTCACAAGTTTCTTTATAGGTTAGCCATTCTCGAAAATTAGACAAATCAGATTGAGCTAGGTTTAAAAAAGTTATTACTTCAGTAAATAAAATCTGACTACGAGGCTTATATTGCTCAGTAATATTATTTTCATCAAAGTATGAAAATAGAAAATCCATGCCTTGTTTAATATCTCCAATAAGGGATTTAAGCTGCTTAACTAATTCCTCTAATTCGCGTCGTCGAGAAGAAGAATTGACAATATTATGGACGGAATCAGCAGGAAGTTTATAATTTTGTAAAGCAGTTAACCAACTTAAAGCTTGTTCAATAACTCGTAACTCTGATACGCTACAAACTTCTGGATTAAATAAAGAGCCAAAAACTCGACGAGCGGGATAATCACTCTGACGTAGCCTATTTTGCAAAGACTCAAGATGATTAGCTTTATTGCTATTAAAAAATTCAAATAATGTTAAAATCTGGCCTATAAAATTTTTATTTTCCTGCTTTTGCTTATTCTTTTCAATTTCCCGAACATCATTTTTTAGAGTATTAAAAGCATCTTGAGCCAGAGCAATATTTACTTTTGCCCAATTATCTGGTAGATTAGATGGTACTTTCAATATATGTTGAATAGCAGAATAGCAATCCTCTATTGACTCTATATTTAATAATGGTTCAATCTTTAAAATATTTTGTATTTGTTGGCTAACTGTCTGAGTCAAATAAATTACTTGTCGAAATTTTTCTATTTTTTCCTGTAATTCTAATTCCAATCGTTCCGAACAAGATTTTAAATTGCTTTGTTGCCAAATATTTGTTTTTTCTACCCTTAAAAAAGGTAGGAATGAATAAATCTTATCTAGCAAATTTTGTGTTTCTTGTGAAAGCTGATTTTTTTCAATCTCTTGAACGTCTTTCTTGAGAATATTTAAGGCATTCCGAGCAATTGATATATCCATTCCAGTCCAATTGTTTGGTAAATTCAATGGAGTTTTTAATATATGTAACAGGGCTGGATAGCAATTATCTAGAGACTCTAAATTCAACAAAGCTTGAATTTGTAGACTTGTGTGTAATTGTTGATTAATCTTTTGGATTGAAAAATTTGCTTTCTGAAATTCTTCTATTTCCTCTCTGATTTGCAACTCAAGCTCATAAGAATAAGAATTTAGAGAACTTTTTGCCCAAATAGTTGTTTTTTCTCCCTTAAACAAAGGTATAAATTGTGCTAATTGATTTAATAAATCTTTTGCTTCTTGGAATCGAATAGGATTCCATTGGCTGAAATTGGAAAATATGACATTGATACTGGGAACTGCTTCGCGTTCTTTTCTCAACAGTTCACCAAATATCTCAAATGGTGATTTTTCTAAAGGCTTTTCTTTAGTGTGTAAACTTGTAAGATATAAAATTAATGATTGACGAGTAGAAACAAGCCTTTCAAAGAATAGGTGATTATTTTCTGTACTATAAATTTGTTTAACGTATTCAATAGTTTTTGATAAATTATTTACAAGCTCTCGCTTATCTGTTGTACCACTGTGGTGAAGATTAAGACATACATGGTCTAAACCGCATTCAGCCATGCGTTTATAAACTACACTCAATGCTGTCTCTTTTTCTGCAACTAATAAAACTGATTTACCATCGCCAATTAGTTCCGCAATCATATTTACAATAGTTTGACTTTTACCTGTTCCTGGTGGTCCTTGGACAACAAAGCTAGAACCAGCCTTTGCTGCTTCAATTACGACTTGTTGACTGGAGTCAGCATCAAGAATCTGAAATATTCGTTCAGGTTTAACTTGTGAATCTAGAGCAGATGCAGGTAGGGGTTCTGTATAGTTAGACTGATAATTAGTTAAATCGCCACTAATTGCTTGCAAAATTGGGTGGTCAAAAATCAGAGATTCATTTTCGATAATGTCCCGAACCATTGCTGCCTTTGCATAAGAGAACAACGAGAGAAATACATTCTCTTTAATTTGCCATGTCTTTTGTTCTACTAACAGTTGGCGAATCTGGTTAATTAATTCATCATAACTTATTCCTTGTATAGCATCTATCTCTGGAAGCTCAATCCCAAAAGTCTGTTTTAATTTTTGTGCCAGCGTTGGATTTAGTGCAATATCTTCCTCTAAAACAGATATTTTATAAACATCTCGTTTAGGTTCTTTAATTAAGGTTACAGGTACTAATATTAGTGGTGATAGCAACGCATCTTCTGGTTTATCCTTGTCGTACCAAGTCAACGTTCCAAGTGCCAGAAACAGACTATTTACCCCTCGTTCTTCAAATGATTTTCGAGCCTCAATGCGTAATTTATTTAGCCGTTTTAGTTGCTCATTTCCTATTTGACGAGTAATTAGTTCGAGAGGATTTTTTTCTGCTGCTAATGCTTTAATAGTTTTCAACTGGGTAATATCTTGTTCTTCGTCATCAATTATGAGAAAACGAAGCGATTTTTTCTCTTTTGTTAGCTTTGTGAAGAGAACATTTGGTTGTTCTGTCAGAATTTCTAAAATTCGAGGATTATCTTGCCGAAACTTGATTAGAGGATTCCGTCGTCCCAAGTCAGCCAGCCCAGCTTTCCACTTGACAATTTTTTGAGCAAGGTTTTGTTGAGAAATGGAAGCTGACTGTCGCATAGTTGCTTTTCTTGTAAATAGGACTACTGCCTAATATTATCAATACTATTGCCAATTTTCCCAAATATGTCTCATAATTACCATAATCCCCCACTCAAAACAGACTCAACTGCTTTCCCACATCACCTTGAGGCTCAATAACCTATCAAACACCCTCTAAGAACTTCCTTTTATGTCGAATCTTCATTGCATAAAAGTTGTATTTTGTCAGTTTTATTTTTACAATATAGATTGGGCGCAGGCCCTGCGCCCCTACCTCTTGACTCGGTGAATTCTGCCAGATATTGTGCATTTTATCCTTAAAAATGGTAGAATATATAGAAAAACAGACTTGTAGTATTACACAACAGCGTAAGTCAAACAACTATTAAAAATTTGCCGAAAGCTTGTGGAATCTGCATTTTTAATTTTTAATTTTTAATTCCGCACTGCGGTACTAGCTTCAGTCTCAACAGCAAAGGTTTAGCAATGTTTACTTCATCAGAAACCCCTATAATTGCAGCCGTTGTGCTGACAGCGTCCGGCATTTTAGGCTGGGGCTTTTATCGCGCCCGGCCTTTTGGTAAACTAGGCATCTTAGCCTGGTTACAGTCTGTCGTCTTAATGACTCCCTGGCTTTTGTTCTTTGGACTATTTGCCGCTGGGATTTATATCAACATCGTTGGTATTTTATTCTTAGTAGTAGCTTCCGCTTTTTTGTATATTTTCCTGGGGAGAAAATTACGGGAAGCCGGTCAAGATGTTATTCTCAAGCAACGGGCAACAGATAGACTCGCAGCCCAAGGTGATAAAGACAGTTCAGTTGTAGTCCCAGAAGTGCAATTAGAACCAACCCCCATACCCGAAGCAGATTTAAGTCAGATTCGAGGTATTTTCGGAATTGACACATTTTTTGCCACAGAAACTATTCCCTACGAAGAAGGAGTGGTTTTTAAAGGCAACTTGCGCGGAGAACCAGAAGCTGTTCATAACCGACTGACAAAAAGTTTACAGGAACGGTTAGATGATAAATATCGGCTATTTTTGGTAGAAAATACTGATGGTAAACCTGTCATAATTATTTTACCTAGCCGCACTGACCCGCAGCGCACCCAGTTAGGACAAAAAGCTTTTGCAGTAATTTTGTTAATAGCAACTATCGCTACAAGTTTAGAAGTAGGGGGATTATTACAGAATTTCGATTTGTTCAGTAACCCCGAACGGTTTTTAGAAGCTTTACCTATTGCCTTGGGTTTATTTGTAGTTTTGATATCTCATGAAATTGGACATTGGTTATTAGCGCGTCGTCACCAAGTCCAGTTAAGTTGGCCGTTCTTTTTACCGGCGGTGCAAATTGGCTCTTTTGGCACAATTACTCGGTTTGAGTCCCTTGTCCCCAGCCGGAACGCATTATTTGATATTGCTTTAGCTGGTCCTGCATTTGGTGGAATTACTTCTTTGTTACTACTGGTGATAGGGTTGCTACTTTCCCACCCAGGTAGTTTATTTCAATTACCCAACCAGTTTTTTCAAGGTTCAATTTTAGTTGGTAGCTTGGCGCGGGTTGTCCTCGGTTCGGCTTTACAATCTCCTATAGTGAATATTCATCCTTTGGTGATTATTGGTTGGTTAGGATTAGTTATCACTGCGTTGAATTTAATGCCCGCTGGACAACTGGACGGGGGGAGGATTGTGCAAGCAATTTATGGACGCAAAACCGCAGGTAGAACCACCTTTGCAACGATAGTTTTACTGGCTGTGGTATCTCTGGGTAATCCTCTGGCTATGTATTGGGCAATTGTGATTTTGTTTTTACAACGCGATTTAGAGCGCCCCAGTTTGAATGAAATCAGTGAACCAGATGATGCTAGAGCGGCTTTATGTCTTTTGGCTCTGTTTTTAATGATTACTACTCTTTTGCCTTTAACTCCGGCTTTAGCTGGGCGTTTGGGTATCGGTAGTTAGGAATTTCCAAATAAAAAAATACCCCCTCAACGAGGCAGGGCTGTTTCAAGAATAATTAAACAAGAGATTAAAAGAGTAAAGCTGACAT
>JBAXRM010000027.1:0-35930 GCA_037131225.1 Nostocales cyanobacterium ELA583
CGCCTAACCGGAATACTCTCTCTACCATGTCCTGTTCGGCTTCCTCAAATGTCCCCGCTTCCGTCCCTTGTTCGATGAGAATTTTAATTTCTTCTTCTGTGACTTGAGGTTCATTTGAAGGTGTAATCCCCAATAGTCGCAATACTAAATCTGTAGATGCACTTAACAGATAAACTACAGGTGAAGCTATTTTTGCTAAAGCCCCCATAGGTATAGCTACTAAAGCAGCGATTTTTTCGGGGTTATTTAAAGCCAAGCGTTTGGGGACAAGTTCACCGACAATCAGGGAAAAGTAGGTAATGAGTAAGACAACTATGCTAAAGGCGATCGCATTACTATAATTAGCTAAAATAGGAACTAGCTTGACATACTCTTCTAGTCTTTTAGCAATTGTTGCACCGCCAAAAACACCATTAAGGATATTAATGAGTGTAATCCCCACTTGGACAATAGACAAAAAATGGTTGGGAGATTCTGCGAGTTTTAATGCAGCCTTGGCGTTGACATCTCCTTGATTGGCTGACTGCTGTAGTCTGACTTTCCGGGCTGAAACTACAGCCATTTCCGACATGGAAAATACACCATTGGCGAAAATTAGCACCAAAATCGTTAAAATTTCAAACGTGAAGGAAGACATTTTTGAACTTGCTGGTATAAAGAGTAAAGGTGTACGGTGATAATAAATCGCGCCGTATTGATGAAATTAGACTTAATCTTAGTATCCAGTATTTCCGGTGATTCTCTAAAATACTTTGACTATACACAAAGTAGTAACTATATTTCTTCTATCTATTAGTGGTTAGGGTTTATTCTTTTCGGTGGATTCTCTAGAGTGCGATTAAAACTTTTAAAATAGTTGATATAAACTGCTTTGCGATTTTTATGTCAGCAGTGACTTTCAATTTAGCGTAAAAGATTTGAAATATATGGCCTTTTCTTCTATTGTGCGTGCTTTGGCGCGATCGCCTCTTACTGCAGAACTCATTACCAAACTCAACAAACAACAGGAATTGCGGTTAAATGGGATTTCTCGTCTTCCCAAAGGACTGGTAGCTTCAGCATTAGCAAATTATGAAGATCAGGAGTTGTGTGTGATCTGTGCCACCCTGGAAGAAGCTGGGCGGGTTTTTGCCCAAATGGAAGCAATGGGATGGAAAACCGTGCATTTTTACCCCACTTCAGAAGCTTCTCCTTATGAACCCTTTGACCCAGAAAATGAATTGAGTTGGGGTCAAATGCAGGTTTTGGCTGATTTGGTTAATTGTCAGTCGTCAGTGGTCAGTGGTCAGTTGCCAAAACAAAAAACTGCCATAATTGCTACTGTGGGGGCGTTACAGCCACATTTACCACCACCGGATGTGTTTAAATCATTCTGTGTGACTTTACAAAAAGGGATGGAATTTGATTTAGATGGGTTTGGTGAAAAAATCACTATTTTGGGATATGAACGCGTTCCCCTGGTAGAAACTGAAGGACAATGGAGTAGACGGGGAGATATTGTGGATGTGTTTCCGGTTTCCTCCGAGTTGCCTGTGCGTTTGGACTGGTTTGGGGATGAAATTGAACAAATTCGGGAATTCGACCCCGCCACCCAGCGTTCTGCCTTGGATAAGGTGGAAAAAATTACTCTCACTCCTACAAGTTTTGCACCGATTATCAACACAGCACTTACAGAAAATGTAGAGACGTTCCATGGAACGTCTCTACAAGAATTAGAAGGAAATAGACGTTTTTTAGGTTTAGCTTTTACAAAACCCGCTTCATTGCTGGACTATTTATCAGAAAATACCCTAGTAGCCATTGATGAACCAGAACAATGTTATGCTCATAGTGATCGCTGGGTAGAAAATGCTAATAGTCAGTGGTCAGTTGTTAGTGGTCAGTTGTCATTTCAATTAACTAAGATTCATCGGACTTTTGATGAATGTATAGCGGAAATTAGCAATTTTAGAAAGTTATATTTATCGGAATTATCGGAAGAAAATAGTGGTCTGAATTTAGCGAGTAGACCTTTACCTGTTACACCTCACCAATTTGCTAAGTTAGCAGAGACAATTAGACAAGAACGACAACGGAATTTTTCAATTTGGATACTTTCGGCTCAACCTTCCCGTTCTGTTTCTCTCCTCCAAGAACACGATTGTCCCGCACAGTTTATCCCTAATCCTCGTGATTTTCAAGCTATTGATAAATTACAAATTAATCATATACCAACTGCAATTAAATATTCCGGTTTAGCAGAATTAGAAGGATTTATTTTACCTTCTTATCGGTTAGTAGTTATCACTGACAGAGAATTTTATGGACAACATTCCTTAGCTAATTTTGGCTATGTCCGCAAACGTCGTCAAGCCACATCTAAACAAGTTGATCCTAACAAATTACGTGAGGGAGATTATGTTGTTCATCGTAGTCATGGCATTGGTAAATTTGTCAAGTTAGAAAGTTTAACAATTAATGATGAAACCCGTGATTATTTAGTTGTCCAATATGCTGATGGTTTGTTAAGAGTCGCTGCTGACCAAGTTGGTTCTTTATCTCGATTTAGAACCAGTGGAGATCAAGCTCCATCATTACATAAAATGACCGGAAAAGTTTGGGAAAATACGAAAAATAAAGTCCGTAAAACCATTAAGAAATTAGCAGTAGACTTGTTAAAGCTATATGCAGCAAGATCAAAACAAGAAGGTTTTTCCTATCCCCAGGATATGCCTTGGCAAGAAGAAATGGAAGATTCTTTCCCATATCAACCTACCACAGATCAACTAAAAGCGGTACAAGATGTCAAGCGGGATATGGAAAGCGAAAGACCAATGGATCGGTTAGTATGTGGAGATGTAGGTTTTGGTAAAACTGAAGTGGCAATTAGGGCGATTTTTAAAGCTGTCACCGCAGGAAAGCAAGTCGCACTTTTAGCCCCAACAACAATTTTAACTCAACAACATTATCACACAATTAAAGAACGTTTTGCCCCTTATCCTGTGAATGTCGGGTTACTGAATCGGTTTCGCAGTCCCGAAGAAAAACGCAATATTCAAAAACGCCTCGCAACAGGAGAATTAGATATAGTTGTCGGCACACATCAATTATTAGGTAAAACTGTTGAATTTAAAGATTTAGGACTTTTGGTAATTGACGAAGAACAAAGATTTGGAGTTAATCAAAAGGAAAAAATCAAAAGTCTGAAAACTCAAGTTGATGTTTTAACTCTTTCTGCAACTCCTATTCCTAGAACCTTATATATGTCATTATCGGGAATTAGGGAAATGAGTTTAATTACGACTCCACCCCCAAGTAGAAGACCAATTCAAACCCATCTCGCACCCCTCAACCCCGAAATTGTCAGAAGTGCAATTCGGCAAGAATTAGATCGAGGTGGACAGGTATTTTATGTAGTTCCGCGAGTAGATGGAATTGAAGAAACCACTGCAAATTTGCGGGAAATGGTACCAGGAGGAAGATTTGCGATCGCTCATGGTCAAATGGACGAAAGCGAGTTAGAATCAACCATGCTGACTTTCGGCAATAATGACGCTGACATTCTTGTTTGTACAACAATCATCGAATCTGGTTTAGATATTCCGCGAGTCAATACAATATTAATTGAAGATGCACACCGTTTTGGATTATCTCAATTATATCAATTACGGGGACGAGTAGGACGAGCAGGAATTCAAGCTCACGCATGGTTATTTTACCCTAAACAACGGGAATTATCCGATGCAGCCAGACAAAGATTAAGAGCGATTCAAGAATTTACTCAACTCGGTTCTGGATATCAATTAGCAATGCGAGATATGGAAATTCGCGGTGTGGGAAACTTGCTAGGTGCAGAACAATCTGGTCAACTGGATGTAATTGGTTTTGATTTGTATATGGAAATGTTAGAAGAAGCAATTCAAGAAATTAGAGGTCAAGAAATCCCTAAAGTTGCAGATACGCAAATTGACCTGAATCTCACCGCATTTATTCCTTCTACTTACATTACAGATCCTGATCAAAAAATGAGTGCTTATCGCGCTGTAGCTACGGTAAAATCAAAATATGAATTAAAACAAATTGCTGCTGAATGGACAGATAGATATGGAACAATCCCAGTTTCCGCAAATCAATTATTACGAGTTATGGAATTAAAACAATTAGCTAAAAATCTCGGATTTAGCCGCATTAAACCAGAGAATAAACAGCACATTGTTTTAGAAACACCAATGGAAGAACCAGCTTGGAATTTGTTAGCAGAAAACTTAACTCCCACCATGAAAGCCCGGTTTGTTTATTCTCCTGGGAAGGTAACAGCGAGAGGTTTAGGAGTGTTTAAAGCAGACCAACAATTGCAGACTTTAATTGATACTTTCACAAAAATGCAAGGAGCAATTCCCGAAACTCCTTGAGTTTTACTCAAAAAGTAGGTTGGGTTAAGCGACAGCGCAACCCAATAAAAATATTAATTAATGTTTGGTAATATCCGTCAACTCAACCTACAATAAAATCCCGACAAAGGAAGGCATAATCTGAGATAATATGGTAGATGAACCTGAATTAAATCTACACCCTGAGAACCAACTGTCTGATATTGCTATCCTGAAAGAAATGATTCAGGAAACCGCTACAGTATCGTTAGAAAATGATCTTGACAGACGGAATAAGGTCATACTTAGAGAGCCTAAAAAACCCCCCAATTACTATGTAACTATTCATGGGATGCCGGATGATGATAATGTCATAATTATCAATCCAGAGGAATTTAAGTCACTTGATACAATTTTCAAGGGAAATAGAGGTGAGCGTAAACGTGCAGATTTTACAGCAAATTGTCATCAAACCCGGAACAAGAACCCCACCCCCAACCCCCTCCCCGCAAGCGATGAGGGGGCTAAGATGTACCTTATATGATTGGAAATCGCTGTATTATCATTGCCGATACTGGCAAGAAAAAGGTAATTCTCTGTATTGAAATGAAGGCGGGAAAAGGAGGAGAAATGAAAGATATTATTGCACAACTTCAAGGAGCAAAGTGTTTTGTCGCCTATTGTCGAGAAATTGGTAAGTCATTTTGGCATCATCCAAATTTTCTTGAAGATTACAATCTGCGGTTTATAAGCATCAAAAACATCACGCAACAAACAAATACACGGTTTGATGTTAATAGAATTTACCCCAATCAAAATTTGGCTTCAAAATTAAAAATACTCCATAGATCAGGCAAATCTTTTGAATTTAATGATTTAGTACAGTATGCGCTGGGCAAGACCAATATTAATCCGGCTGCGTGTATGGAAAAGAAGTTTGCTGAAAACCTAATTCTGAGTTGAGAAGTCACCGAGTCAGGAGGAAGAAGGAAGCAGAAAGAATTATCTATCTAGAACTTGAAAAAGTGCTGGACTGTTTAGGTGATTCAGTAATTTCTAATTCTTCATATACAGCCAATGTTTCTTGATGAACACGGGACACATTTAACCATTCTAAATTTTCCTGCGATCGCCGTTTCCATTCCTGAAGTGTATCTGCATTACTCAATAGTTCCATTAATGCCTTAGCCAGTTGATTACTATCCTGTGCCGGAACTAACAGCCCTGCTTTCCCATGATCCAACGCTTCTGGGATACCGTCTACCTGCGTGGCTACAATCGCTAATCCTGCTTCCCTCGCTTCCGAAAGTACCAAGGGACAAGGATCACGATGGGAAGCCAAGACAAAAATATCACAGGCTAGTAAGTAACGTTGGGGTTCAGGCTGAAACCCTTCAAAGTGAATCCGATTACTGACAGCCGTTGCTTGGGCTTGAGACTCAAATAGTTGTTTGTCTGGTCCATTTCCTACTAAGTATAAATGTACTTGGGGAAAATTCTCAGCAACTTCCTCAAAAGCTGCTATTAACTCAGTAATACCTTTTCGTTTGTACATTCCTGCTACGGTAGCGATTCCTACGGAGCGCTTCGCTATCGCTGGACTGTGTAAACTTAAAGGTTGATAATCTGATATTTTCCGAGTCCGGGGGCTACCCAAAGTCCCATTACAAATTACCCGTAATTTTTGTTCGGGAATTCCCCGTTGTACCATCGAATTTTTGACAGCTTTACTAACAGCAATTACTCGGTCAGCCAAACCCATCAACACACTACTTCGTTGAAATTCATTATGGACAGTAGCCACTAAAATATATTTATTTTCCCATCTTAAAGACCGCCCTAAAACCACACCAGTCATCATGTGAGCATGAACTATATCTGGCTGAAATTCTTGTAGAATTGCTCGATAAGATACCGCCGCCTTAATCATAGTTATTAGCTGACGATTTTGGTTAACTTCGTAATGCTTAACACCAAATTGATTTAATAATTTTTCGTATCCCCCTCCCGCTGAAATTACTGCCACATCATCACCAGATTGGGATTGTAAACAAGCCAGATCCACAGCTACATTAACAATACCATTACCGATTTCCTGGACATGATTTAATATATGTATGATTCGCATAAAGTTAAAAATGTGTCTCAAAACTTAAATACATTTCAGCAAAAAAAGATCAATAATAAAGTAATCAGCAGATCAATTTTAAACCTCTTATTTTATGCACTTGAATGAGATAGAGCATTTACTTAAAAAAGCTATAGAAAAAGATACTTTTACTTCTGATTCCTACTATTAGGTAGTTTTCATGAACTGGTACTATATCTAACTCGTTCTTTTTTGATAACTTTATATTGATTATATAGAAGTTCATAATCATCTAACTGTGTGTTAAGAAACATATATCAGACATAATTTTAGCTAGTTAACTTATATGGAATTATTAATTAATAATCACTGGTTTTTATTCTAATCAGGATCTTCCCATTAATTATCATCTTAGCCTTCAGCTATCAGCCTGAAACACCGAAATACAAGCGATACAACTGAATAACCTCAAAAAATAAACACTTTCTGTTTTTTCCATTTCGGCTCTTGCTTAACCAAGAGGGAAATCATACAAATGTTAATTAACCCCCAAGGTATTTATGGAGTAGGTAAATTTTGTGGTACGCGACCAAAAAATCACGGTGATAAACGCTCTATTTTCCACCCTCCATTATCTACACGCCTATATAATAGGCGATCATGTAAACGACTGGATCTTCCTTGCCAAAACTCAATTTCCTGGGGAATAACGCGAAAACCACCCCAATGAGGAGGACGAGGAACTTCCTGATTTTCATATTTACGCTGAAATTCCTGTAATTGTGCTTCTAAAATTTCTCTACTCGCAATTACTTCACTTTGATTAGAAGCCCAAGCACCCAAACGACTATATGCAGGACGAATTTCAAAATAGCCATCAGATTCGGCTGAAGAAATCTTTTCCACTGTCCCCACAATTCTCACTTGGCGTTCTAGTTCAGCCCACCAAAACACCAAAGCCGCATGGGGATTTAACGTAAGTTCTTGTCCTTTTTGGCTATTATAATTAGTAAATAAGACAAAACCTCGCTCATCAAAATCCTTGAGTAGTACCATTCTCGCCGAAGGCTGACCATCGGGTGTGCAGGTAGCCAAAGTCATAGCATTAGGTTCAGGTAGCTGGGCTGCTATAGACTGATCGAACCAAATCTTGAACTGTACAAATGGATTTACATTACTCTCTTTTTCATCTAAATCTTGTAAGGTGTAGTCTTTACGAAGATCCGCTATGCTCGTGTCCATTTTTGTTATTTCCTCAAATTTAGATCAGCTAGAAAAAAATTTATGATCAAAATCAGTAAATTGTTTAGACAATGGGGAATTGAAGTTATAGAAGAATAATTCTTTTCCTACCGCTGAAGTCTCTCCCCTGCTTATACATTAAATCAGATGCGCCGTTTCGCTTCTCTGCAAAATCTCTTAATTTATGGACTTAGTGGACCAATTATCGCCCTGAATATTTGGCTACTATCTGTATTATTTCGTTTTTTCCAAAATCCTATCACTATTCTCAGTATCGCCGCGATTCTAGCTTTTTTGCTGAATTACCCAGTTCAACTCTTTGAAAGAGTCCGAATTACCCGCATTCAAGCCGTAATTATCGTTTTAGTATTAACTTTAACTTTATTTATCGTTTTGGGTGTCACCCTTGTACCCATGCTAATTGACCAAACAATTCAACTTTTAAATAAGATTCCAGATTGGTTAGCGACTAGTCAAGCCAATTTAGATCATTTAGAAAGTTGGGCGAAGCAAAGACGATTATCTATAGATTTAAAGCTAGTAACAAACCAAATAAATGCTAATATTCAGACCCTGGTACAACAAATAGCTTCAGGGGCGGTAGGATTTGCCGGAACGCTGTTATCAGGATTACTAAATGTAGTATTGGTAATCGTTCTAGCTTTTTATATGCTCATATATGGCGATCGCGTTTGGTCTGGTTTAATTAACCTTTTACCATCTAATATTGGTACTCCCTTTAGCAGATCATTGCAGTTGAATTTCCAAAACTTTTTCTTGAGCCAACTACTTCTAGCACTGTTTACAATTCTATCTCTCACACCTATATTCTTATTTCTGAGAGTCCCATTTGCCCTCTTATTTGCGATAATCATCGGTATTTCTGGTCTGATTCCGGTTGTTGGTGCAACTTTAGGTATTGGTTTAGTCACAATGTTGGTATTAATCCAAAATTGGTGGTTAGCCTTTCCAGTCGCTACAATGGCAGTGATCATGCAACAAATTAAAGATAATCTATTAGCCCCAAAATTAATGGGTAACTTCATTGGACTCAACCCCCTGTGGATTTTTATCGCTATTTTAATGGGATTTGAAATTGCTGGATTATTAGGAACACTTGTTGCTGTACCAATTGCTGGGACTATCAAAGGTACTTTTGATGCCATTAAAAGCAGTAACACAAGTGATTTTGTCTCAAATTTTCGGGTTAATCACGACTCAGAATTAGCAGAAAATGAATAAGTTGCTCAGTTGCCAGTTGTCATTGGATAATTTTCTTCTTTGTTCTTCCTTCTTCCTTCTTCCTTCTTCCTCCTGACTCCTGACTCCTAACTCCTAACTCCTCGTATATTAAATCTTAAATGAATGGATGCAATCGAATTATTAGAAACTATTACACACCTCATTGAGCAAGCTGAAAAAGGAGAAATTGACCCTTGGGACGTGCGAGTTATTGAGGTAATTGACCATTACTTAGCATTAATGTCACCAGAAGTAACTTCTAGAGGTTATGAAAACGACTTATCTCAATCTGGACAAGCTTTTTTGTCAGCATCGATGCTTGTATTGTTTAAAGCTAATACATTAATGCAAATATCAACAGCATATAATACCAAAGAAGAAGTTATAGATGATACACTATTAGCAATTGAAGATGGATTATCATATCCAACCCAGCGTTTGCAATTAGAGCAACACCTGCGTCGTCGTTCGGCAGCTATGCCACCGCCAAAACGGCGAGTAACGTTGCAAGAACTAATAGACCAGTTGCACATTATGGCCAGCCAGCTAAAACTGGTAGAAACAGTAGATAAACCTAAGCGGCTTAAACGTCAGTCTAGTGTGCAATCTATGCGAGACGCTCTAGAACTAGCACACCAAGAAAATTTAACGGAGGTCGCGTTAGAAATAGAGCAGGTGTTACATAGTATTGCTAAAGAGCAAAATTTAGAGGAACAATGCTGGAATCTAGAACAACTGCTAGATTTGTGGATAAAGACAAAGCAACCAAAGAAAAATGAGAAACATCATGAATCAGAACACGGTGACTTAATTAGCGTTTTTTGGGCATTACTCTTGCTCTCCAGTCAATCTAAAGTGGAGCTATTTCAACAAGAATTTTACCAAGAAATTCAAATCCGCCTATCCCATAAGGGTGACAGCGAGCAGGGAGCAGGGGACGAGGAACAGGGACAAAGGAGCAGGGGGAAGAGGAAAGAAAAATAAATACTACCCAATTGCCAATTACCAATCATCAAATCTCCAGTCCCCAATTCCAATTAAATTAAAAAGTAATCTGGTTTGTGTTTAAGGAAAAATTTTTGAACTATGAAAGCAATGATTCTTGCGGCGGGAAAAGGTACTCGAATCCGTCCTATTACATATACAATTCCTAAACCGATGATTCCTATCTTGCAAAAGCCAGTAATGGAATTTTTGCTGGAGTTATTACTACAACACGGGTTTGATGAAATTATGGTCAATGTGAGCCATTTAGCGGAGGAAATAGAGAGTTATTTCCGTGATGGTCAGCGCTTTGGCGTGCAGATTGCCTATTCTTTTGAAGGTAAAATTGATGACGACGGTAAACTCGTCGGTGAAGCCATTGGTTCGGCTGGAGGTATGCGCCGCATTCAAGATTTCTCACCATTTTTTGATGATACCTTTGTCGTGTTATGTGGTGATGCTTTAATTGATTTAGATTTAACTGCGGCGGTAAAGTGGCATAAATCCAAAGGGGCGATCGCTACTATCATCACTAAATCAGTTCCTAGAGAGGAGGTTTCTAGTTATGGTGTGGTAGTTACTGACGAAAATAATCGCATTAAAGCCTTTCAAGAAAAACCGACCGTTGAAGAAGCTCTGAGTACAAATATCAATACAGGTATTTATATTTTTGAACCAGAAGTGTTTAAGTATATACCTTCTGGGGTGGAATATGACATTGGTAGCCAGTTATTTCCCCAATTAGTGGCTGATAATGAGGCTTTTTATGCGATTCCAATGGATTTTGAGTGGGTAGATATCGGTAAAGTCCCTGATTATTGGCGAGCAATTCGTGGTGTTTTATCAGGAGAAATTAAAAATGTGCAAATCCCTGGACATGAAGTTCGTCCTGGTATTTTCACTGGTTTGAATGTATCTGTAAATTGGGATAAAGTTGATATCACTGGACCTGTTTATATTGGTGGGATGACCAAAATCGAAGATGGGGCAAAAATTATTGGACCTGCAATGATTGGTCCTAATTGCTGGATCTGTAGTGGTGCAACTGTAGATAATAGCGTAATTTTTGAATGGTCACGTTTAGCACCAGGAGTCCGCTTGGTAGATAAGCTGGTATTTGGGCGTTACTGTGTAGATAAAACCGGAGCATCTATTGATGTCCAAGCTGCGGCTTTAGATTGGTTGATTACTGATGCTCGTCAAACTCGCCCCGTAGAAATACCTTTAGAACACAAAGCGATCGCCGAATTACTGGGAACAAATTCAATTTAGTTATTAGTTATTAGTTATTAGTTATTAGTTATTAGTCATTAGTTATTAGTTATTAGTCAGTTGTTAATGACCAATGACCAATGACCAATGACTAATGACCAATGACTATTGACTATTCAAGTAAGTATACCGTTGTAAACTTTGCTCATAAGTTTGTAGGAGTCGCTGGGATTCTGTCAGGGTAATGTGCTGTTCTTCTAAAGCCCGTTCACAACGTTGGCGAATTTTTTCTACCATGTCTTCAGAATCATACTGGACGTAGCTAAGAACTTCACTCATGGTATCGCCCTTGACAACGTGTTCAATTTGATAACCTTTGGGGGTTAAATTGATATGAATGGCGTTAGTATCACCAAAGAGATTATGTAAATTCCCCATAATTTCTTGGTACGCTCCATTCAGGAACATTCCTAAATAATAGGGTTGTCCTGGCTCAAATTTGTGCAGTTCTAAAACCGATTTGACATCCCGCAGGTCTATAAAGCGATCTATTTTCCCATCACTGTCACAGGTTAAATCTGCTAAAATACCTCTGCGGGTAGGCTCTTCGTCAAGACGATGTATGGGCATGATGGGGAATAATTGATCTATTGCCCAACAATCTGGTGCTGATTGGAACACAGAAAGATTGATGTAGTAAATGGAAGCCATGATTTTTTCCAGGTCTTCCAACTCATCAGGCACGTATTCTTCCTGACGAATGAGAGTAAGAATTTTTTGGCAACAAGCCCAGTAGAGACGCTCGGCTTTAGCGCGTTCATTGAGACGCAAAATCCCTAAGTTGAACCGACTAATCGCTTCTTCTTTGAATTGCGCCGCATCGTGATAAAACTCTTGGTAATTTTCCTTGTTAATGGATTGGTAGGTTTCCCAAAGGTATTTAATAATTGGGGATTCTCCCTCTTGGTGGGGGGAAGGGGGATCGAGGGGGACATCACTAGTGCTGAGAACGTCAAAGATTAAAACCGATTGATGGGAAGAAATCGCCCGGCCGCTTTCACTAATCAGGGTGGGTACAGCAACCTGCCGTTCAGCACAGGTATCTTTTAACTCTGCCACGATGTCGTTAGCATAGTTCTGCATATTGTAGTTTTTGGATGTGTAGAAGTTGGTTTGAGAGCCGTCGTAATCTACACCTAAACCACCACCAACATCGAGATATTTCATATCTGCCCCCAGCATTGCCAATTCTACATAAATGCGACTGGCTTCTTGAATGGCATCTTTAATGACATTGATGGCGGAGATTTGAGAACCGATGTGAAAGTGTAATAGTTGTAAACAATCCAACAGGTTAGCTGCACCTAATTTTTCCACAGCTTCCATAATTTCGGGAATTGTCAAGCCAAATTTAGCGCGATCGCCTGTGGAAGTTCCCCACCGCCCCATACCTTGAGTGCTTAATTTCGCTCTTACTCCCAATATTGGTTTAATGCCTAATTGACGACTAGCGGCGATCGCTAAATCTACCTCTTCAATTTGTTCTAGGACAATGATTGGTGTTTGTCCAAGTTTTTGGGATAACATCGCTGTTTCGATGTATTCCTGGTCTTTGTAGCCGTTGCAAATTAACAATGCTCCGGGTGTATCCAATAAAGCTAAAGCAATCATTAACTCTGGCTTAGAACCTGCTTCTAAACCAAATTGATGGGGTTTACCAAACCCGACTAAATCTTCGATTAGGTGGCGTTGTTGATTGCACTTGACGGGAAATACTCCCCGATAGACACCAGGATAGTTATAACGAGCGATCGCTTTGGCAAAACAAGCATTTAACCGCTCAATCCGATCTTCCAAAATATCAGAAAACCGGATTAACATGGGAAGTCCCAAATTACGTTGCTGTAGGGCATTCACCAACTCGAACAAGTCTAATGACCCACCCCGTTCACCCTTGGGAGATACGGTCACATGACCAGCAGCATTAATCGAAAAATAAGGCTGTCCCCAACCTTCAATTCGGTATAAGTCTTCACTGTCCTCAATTTTCCAAGGCACAGACAAATCTCCCGTACTTGTACTAGGTGCTAACAGTTTTTTCTGTTTTTGGCCTTTTAATTCACCTTTATGCCCATTAGACGGCATTTTCACAATCTCATCAGCAGTTGACTCAGCACGCATTTGTTCCTGACCTCTGTGTTTCACCCACGAAATAACAATTTAACAAAATAGTTTGGTAACGGATATACAACTAGAAATAATTTCTGATTAAGGATTAGGTATTGATTTAGGAGACGCTACGCTTTTTCCCCTCATCTCCTTATACCTAATTCCCAGAGAAAATTCCCAGACTACTAGACAAAAGACATCAATTCAACTGACAATTAACCCATCGAAATTTGATTATGTTTTTGGAGACAGATTTGGAACGCACATTTTTAGCAATTAAGCCTGACGGTGTACAACGCGGCTTGGTGGGTGAAATTATCCGCCGATTTGAAACTAAAGGCTTTACCCTAGTTGGCTTGAAGTTTATGAAGGTCAGTAAGGAATTAGCAGAACAACATTATGATGTTCACCGTGAAAGACCTTTTTTCCCTGGTTTAGTCGAATTTATTATTTCTAGTCCAGTTGTAGCGATGGTTTGGGAAGGTGAAGGCGTTGTTGCAGCAGCGAGAAAGATTATTGGTGCAACCAACCCCCTAACATCAGAACCAGGCACAATTCGCGGCGATTTTGGCATCAATGTGGGACGTAACCTGATTCACGGTTCTGATGCCCAAGAAACCGCCAAAAACGAAATTGCCCTGTGGTTCAAAGAAGAGGAATTAGTTGCTTGGCAACCTCATTCAAAAGCTTGGTTGACTGAGTAGTTAGGAACTGGGGGCTGGGCGCTGGGAACTAGGGGAATGGGGATTAGGGAAGTGGTTATTTTCCTTCTTCCTCCTGACTCGGTGACTCCTGTACGGGCGAATGGCCATTCGCCCCTACTGACTCCTGTTCTAATCACTTCAACACTTCAGTTTTTCCTTTTCTTCTTCTGGGACTAATTCCACAACAGTGCGTTTAGAGAAGCCCCAAGCTAAAATGACACCAATGGCAGCGACCATGAGCCATTGTGGTGGTACTAAATCATCGTTAATCACTTTCAACAATAGGCGTAAACCTACAAAGGCTACGGTAATATAACCTGCGTCTTCTAGGTTTGCATATTCATCTAACCAGCGAATAAATAATCCGGCCATGAATCTGAGGGTGACAATACCGATGGTTGTACCGATGATTATTAACCATGTTTCTTGAGAAACTGCGATCGCTGTAGTGACACTATCTAAGGAAAAGGCTAAGTCTGTAAAAGCCAGCACAGGTATAGCTTGCCATAGAGAGGTAAAACGTGGCCCGTGATGGTGATTTTCCTCATCTTCTTGGGAACTAAAATGTTGGAATACTAACCACAAAAGATAACCAGCACCCAAAAGTTCAAATTGCCAAAATTGCTGTACCCAAGTAGCTGTTAACAATAGAGTGATTCTGAGGACATAAGCAAAGACTAAGCCAATGTTTAAAGCTTGTCCTTCTAGTTTTTTGTCTTCTAGTCCTTGAGCAATCGCAGCGAGAGCGATCGCATTATCAGCGGATAACACAGCCTCTAAGAACACTAAGACTAATAGGACTATAAAGGCTTCAATACTAAAATGAAAGTTTAAGTAATCAAATATTTGGTCTAACATTCCAATTTCTCAGACAAAAATTCAGAATTTACAAAGATGAGGTATTAGATATTTTTATTGTCGAAACTACAATAAATTACTACGTCCATCTATTTTAACGTGCATTTAGCCGAATCTTAACGAGCGAGTAAGTTTCCATAAGTCTATCAAATCTACGATGCAGTGAGGACATTAAACCCGCTTATTCATTTACCAGCGATTCACTGAGCCTGTCGAAGTGTCGTACAGAATTCATTCTGATTCCTAACTCCTGATTCCTAACTTCTGTTTGATATGTTATGTTTTCCTGACAATATGGTAATTCTTATTGTTAACTATTGTTTTCCTCATTCATTCCACAGGATTTCCACAAGTAATTTAGGACTTTTCCACAGATGTTCTACGAGTTAATCAGCTATTGCTGACTTATTGGGGATTGTTAATTTTTCACTACTAACAGGCTGAACAACGGAGTTTATATGAAGTTATGTAACAAAAATATAGTTGCAAGGCTGATTTATTCGTCAAGATTTATTTTTGACTGCTAATTGTTAACATTTCGCAGCATTGACAAATCCACCTCTCATGAGCGCAAAATGATGAGTCTTGTGTTTGATTCTGTTCGGCATCTGAAATCTTGTGTTCTGGTTTATTTTAATTTCCCTCCCTATTTTCCTAACCTACTGTGTACACACAAGTCCCACCTGTCTTAGTTTCGGCCTATTTCTCCCCCTAAATCCCCCAAAATTGGGGAACTTTGAAAATTCTTGTTCCCCCAATTTTGGGGGTTAGGGGGCGCACCGTAGACTTCCCTAACAGGGTTTGAATCAGCCCTGAGTAAAACTGAACACAAGTATAACTTCTCTTGATTGATCTACAGAAAAATTTTATGAACACAACAGTCCCTATCTTTACCGAAATTCCCAAAATATTACAGGAATCAATGAACAGCTACTTAGAGAACCATCCTGATTGGGATCAAACCCGCGTATTAACAGCGGCTTTATCACTATTTTTGCTGCAAAATGGCGATAGCGATCGCCGGGCTGCTCGTGTTTACTTAGAAACTTTATTTCATCAATAATCCATAAAAATACTGTATTAAATTAATATCCCAACTCTGTTTCCTTTCCACATACTTGGCACTTGTATAGCAATAGTATTTGAGTTTTGAAACAATCTAAGTATTTGTAGGGTGTGTTAGGCATAGCCGTAACGCACCATTAATCAAATTTACGGTGCGTTACGCTGTCGCTAACGCACCCTACGTATTTTTTCAAAAATCAAATATGATTCCTATATCACGAATCTGAATCGCTTAAGTCAGAATATAAACTGTAGTAGGGAAATAATTTATTTAATCATCCCACGCTGTAAAGGCGTGGGAGTCGTGGCAATTTACAAATGGTGGTCAAGACTATAATATTTTAGGAAGAAATAACACATTCAAACTTATAGCCGACACCACGGATAGTATGAATTAATGTGGATTGAGTGGGATCAATTTCAATTTTCTTACGAATTTGACCGATATGAACATCTACAACCCTTTGGTCTCCAACATATTCATAGTCCCAAACTTCTTGAATCAGTTCAGACCGTCGCCAAACTCTGGCCGGATGACTAGCTAAAAAGTATAATAAGTCAAATTCCAGAGCCGTTAAGGGAACAGGTTCATTACTAAGAATTACTTCCCGTCGCGTAGAATCAATACTTAATTTGTCAAAAGTTAGGCGTTGCTGTTCTATACTGGTCACAACTCGTTGTCGTCTCAAAATTGCAGCTACTCTCACCTCTAACTCTCCCAAACCGAATGGTTTTGTCAGATAGTCATCAGCGCCTTTAGAAAAACCGCGAATTTTATCACCTTCGTCTGTTCTACTGGTTAGGAGAAGGACAAACACACCGCTACGACTCTGCATTTCTTGACAGAGGTTAAAACCAATTACGTCGGGCAAATTAACATCTAGAATTACCAAATCGGGGTTAAATTGCTCAAACATACTCAAACCAGTCTTACCGTCTTCGGCAGACTCAACTTGATAATTTTGTTTTAGTAAAAAGCGTTGGATTAAATTCCGAACCGCAGGATCGTCGTCAATTACAAGAATCTTGGCAGTAGCTATGACCATTATTTTTTACAAAAGTGTATAAGATTAACAAACTTGATTGCGTAAGAACGCAAATTCTACTTTGGTAGTAATTTAAAATTTACGGGGGATAGGAATGATAATCCTGATTGTTTCAATAAACTGTAATTTTTATGATGAATATTGAAAAGGTAAATATGCTGGTATAGCAAGAGTTAAGAGCGCAGGGGCTTGCACCAAAGAAAGACTGAGGAGAAAATCTATAAATCTATACTGTCTTTGCAGTGTCATGGGAATAATGATTATTTCTGCTTTAAAGGAATGGTAATTATAAATTCCGTTCCTAACCCTGATTCAGAAATACATTGTAAATTACCATGATGTTTTTCTGTAATTACTTTGTAACTAATTGATAAACCTAAGCCCGTACCTTTTCCCACTGGTTTAGTCGTAAAAAATGTTTCAAATAGCCGCATTTGGATATTTTCAGGAATACCGTCACCATTATCTTGAATGCGAATCATTCCCTGTTGATCCTGTGTAATTTCGGTATAAATGGTTCGTTCACTTACGCTGCACTGTACTAGTTAATGCTATTGATGCCCTTGAAGAAAACAATATTAGCCTGACTTTTGCAGATATTCAAGCAAGTCCTAATCAGATTACAATTATAACTAAAATTATAGATAAACAATGGACAGACATCAGAATATCTGATAATGGGAAAGGAATGTCAGAAGATGTTAAAAATCGTATTTTTGATCCATTCTTTACCACTAAAGCTATAGGTAAAGGGACAGGAATGGTATGGCTATTAGTTATCAACTTATTACCGAAAAACATCATGGTAAATTAAAATGTTCCTCTCATATGAAGGAACTGAATTTATAATTCAAATTCCGATTAAACAATAATATGAAAGGAGTCAGAAGTCAGAGTAGGGGCAAACCCCCTGTGGTTGCCCCTTTTGTGGAGTCAGGAGTCAGGAGTCAGAGAAGAAGAAAGAAGAAAGAAGAAAGGTTTTTAATTACTTTCAGGTGTGGATGTTTCCGTCGGAGTTGGTTCCTCCGTTGGTGTTTCTATGGGCGTTTCTGTAGGTTCTGGTTCTGAAGGATTTTCTGCTGTTACAGTTAGTTGATAATCAACGGGTTCTGAGGCTGTGGAAACAATAACAAATTCATAAAATCCTTTTTCTGGTAATGTTTCGGATACAGTCCGTTTTTGAGAATCTTCTACAAATGCGATTTTCCCAGAAGGAGAATAAATTGATAGTAAAACGTTTGAATTTGCTTCTAGCTTAACTTCCATATTTTGATCTTTGGCTAGTCCAGCAATGAAAACTTTACCTCTTCCTGGTTGAAGAGTTCCACTTACTGTTTTACCTGTATTACCTTCAGAAAAAACTATTCTTTCAAATGCGTTTTTAGTAAGAATGGCGTTAAGTTGATCATTGACAAATGCGTACCAAACTTGTCCAATAGGTTGTTCTCGAAAATCCTTACCTCTTTGTTCAGGAAATGTACTGAAAAAAGCAGCATCACCTAAATCAGATAAAGAACGACTACCAACATCGATTTTATTGATTTGGGCTTTCCAGTTATTGAGTATGGATGAATTATAATTCCCCAGTTGACGACGGGAATCAGAAGTGATTTTTGACAGCTTTTCTAGGACTTCGGCGGCGGTTTTATCCCATTCTGCCCTTAAACTTTCATCTTCTGGATTATCGCTAAGAACACGCCCTTTCAAACTGGGATCTTTCTCCCTAAAAACTTGATTTACCAGCGCAACATAAAATTTATAATTTATACCCAATTCTTCACGATGATCTTTTAATTTTTGTTTGCGTTGTATTTCCTCTGATGAAAACTTAACTTCAGGTTTTGCGGTTTCCGTGGGATTGGAATTAGATATAATTGTCGAATTACTTCCCTGTAAATTATGATTAGGGGTTTTGAATTTCCACCAACAATAACCGCCAATCACTAATACACTTATGAGAATAAAAACATTTTTTCCTGTCCAAATACCTGCTTGGGGAAGAGTGGGAATAATCACAGGTTCAGGGACTGAGTTTTTGGGTGGAGAAATAGCGACAGTTGCAGATGTGGGAGATTGAGTTTGCTGATAGCTAATAGATTGAGGATTTAGTACTTGGAGAACTTGACGGGTTGTTTGATAGCGATCGCCAGCAATTGGTGATAACATTTTATCTATTATTTGTCCGAATGCGGAACTTAGTTTTACTTCCCGCCGCCATTGCCAAGTCAGATTATAAGTATCAATTAATTCTTGAGGTTGTTTACCTGTCAATAGAACTAACATGGTGACAGCTAAAGCATATAAATCACTGTGGGTAGACACCATACCTGTTTGCATTTGTTCGGGGGGTGCAAAGCCTATTTTTCCCAACAAAGTGCCATTGGTAGGAGATGCAATTGCCCCTGTTTGGTAATATTGAGAAGCAACAGTTGCGGCTACTTGTTTAACACCTCCAAAATCAATTAATACAGGTAATTGATCACTACTACGAAGCATTAAATTATCAGGAGAAATATCACGATGAATAACACCAAGAGAATGAATATATTCTAAAACTGGTAAAAGTTGCTGTAATAATTGGCGGATTTCTGCTTCTGTAAATTTTAAACCCCGTTTTTTACGACTATTTAATAAAGAATTATAAGTTTCACCATCTACATAATCTTGAACTAAAAAAAGACTTTCTTTTCCTTGTAAATTGATGCGTAATAGTTCCCGAAACCGGGGAATTTGGGGATGTTGTAATTTATAAAGAACGCTGGCTTCTCGCTGAAATAGTTCTTCCGCTTTTTTCACAACATAAGGGGTTTGTATTTGGGGAGAGAATTCTTTTAAAACACAATTTTCTCGAAAGCGGTTAATATCTTGGGCTAAATAAGTTGTGCCAAATCCTCCTTGGCCAATTTGACGAATAATAACATAGCGATCGCCTAAAATTTGTCCCGCTTGAATACCCTGATTTACAGATGTCGGTACATTGGCAATTTTCTCTCCACATTGAAGACAAAATCTACTACCAGACGGATTTTGATGCCCTTGAGAACAATAAAGGTTAGTCATTGGTCATTAGTTATTAGTCATTATTTATTCTCTACTTTATCAGATGCGATCGCATACCAAATTTGCAGAAAAGTTTGTTGATTTAAATTTCCGCGTTCTTGACCAGGAAACAATGGTTCAAATGTCTGATATGTGTCTGCGCGTAAATCCTGAAAAGATTTATAATTACCCAATTTTCCAGCCTTAGCAAGTTGATCCCAGCGTTGAGAATCTTGTTGACTATAACTACCTATTTTCTTTTTTGCTGTTTCACTTAAATTTGTCTTTTCTAGACTATTTAATAACTTATCAGCTATAACATTCCATTGTTCACGTAAAGCCGCATCTTCTGACTTCTCAGTTAACTTGCGTCTGTTTAACTCTGGCTTTTGGGCATAGAAAACTTCATTAACCGTGTTAGTAAAAAATACCGGAGAAATTTCTAACTGTTGTACACGATTTAAAACTTTTTGAATACTGCGGTTACCATTATTCCCACTTCCAGAATTATTAATAGATGGAATTTTGGGAACTTCAATTTTAGGAACTTGAATTGATGTTATCCCCTTAACCGCAAAATTTCCTAAAGCGAAGAAACCCGCACCAGTTAATAATACTCCCGTACTCATAATAAAGCTAACGGTAAAAGGCCGCAACCATACTGGCATCGGTATTTTTTGGACAAATAATGTCGTCTGATTCTTGACACCACCATGAAGAGTTCGAGCGCGTTTTATACCCGGTGCTACCACCTCTGTTTTTAACTTAGTAATATAAGGATGAGGATTATTGTTAGAAGTTTGCATAATCTGTGGTGTAGATGAAGTAGACGGTAAAGGTAAATCTTTAATAACTTGTTCGGCTTTTTGATAGCGATCGCTCGGCTTATATGCCAACATCTTTTTTAAGACAGCCTCTAATTTGGGACTTACTTTAATTTCCTTACCCCAAAACCAAACGCCATTATAGCTATCATAAATTAAATTTGGTTCTTTACCCGTTATTAATACTAAAGCTGTCACCGCCAAGGAATAAAAATCACTATTTTTATATACCTTTCCCTGAAGCAACTGTTCTTCAGGTGCGTATCCCTTTTTACCTAATAAAGTCGCATTTACAGCCAATTGTGTCCGCCAAAAACCCTGAGAAGCTGGTAACTGTTTGACACCACCAAAATCAATCAATACAGGTAAATTATCACTTTCGCGTAAAATCAAATTATCTGGGGAAATATCGCGGTGAACTATATCTAAACCATGAATATAAGTCAAAATGGGGAGAATATTGTGCAGTAAATTAATAACTTCCTCCTCACTAAAAGACTTTCCTAGATTTTTGCGCTGTTCAAATAATTGATCATAATTATCACCTTCAATATAATCTTGCACCAAAAAGAAAAAATCCTTAGTGCCAATTTTGGCGGTAAAAGAAGCATGAAAACGCGGAATTTGGTCATGTTGAATTTTTTTGAGGACACTTGCTTCTCGTTCAAACAGTTCCTTAGCCTTTTCTAAATCCTGTGGTTTGACAACGTTGGGGGCAAATTCCTTTAAAACGCAGGTTTTTCGGGATTTTTGCCTATCAATCGCCAAATAACTGCGTCCAAAACCACCTTGTCCCAAGATTCGCGCAATTTCATAACGATTATCAATAACTTGCCCCACATTCAAGGGTAATGCTTCACCACAATGAGTACAAAAGCGATGACTACCATTATTTATGTGCTGTTGACTGCAATATATTTGCATGGTATGGGAGGATAAATGGAGAGTTATCAATGGCTACAAAAGTAGCGAAGTAATTTACGTTCATCTGGCATCTAGCCACCAAAATTTTTATGGCAATTGCCAAATTCTAATTGTGCCATCCTCGCTACTACTAGCAAGAATTTTTTGATCGGGACTCATTGCAATTGCCTCTACTGGATCTGAATCACCGCTAATCGTTGAAAGTAGTTTTCCTGTTTGCCAATTCCAGAATTTTATTTTGCCATTAAAGTTGCCAGTAATCATAGTTTTTCCATCTGGAGTAAGAATGATTGACTCAATTGACTCTGTGTTCTGGGTAAAATCGCGCAACAATTTACCCGTACCTAATTCCCACAGTTTCAGAGTATTAATGGCACTATCTTTATCCACAAGCTGACCAAAACTACCACTAATCACAACCTTGTTATCCAAACTGATAGCCAAAGCACCAACACCTGGTGGATGTTCCATACTGTGCAACAGTTTTCCAGTCCGTAAATTCCACAATTTAACTTGTTCTTTCGCCGCACCATTACTGCCACTACCACTGACAAGAGTTTTTCCATCGGAACTGATAGCAAGACGACTAATATAGTCTGGATGTCCTACAAGAGTTCTAAGTCGCATTCCAGTCTGTAAATTCCAAATTTGGATTTGACGGTCATCACTACCACTGACAAGAGTTTTGCCATCAGGACTAATAGCAACCGCTTCTACTGGCAGTGAATGTCCCGCGATTGTCAAAAGTAGTTTGCCCGTAGACAAATTCCAAACCTTGACCGTATGATCAATATCTCCACTGACAAGAATTTGCCCATTTTTCCCACCCATAGCCAGAGACGTAACACCTTCTGATTTTGATGTCAGAGTATTTAGGAGTTTACCAGTTTGTAAGTTCCAAATTTTAATACTTCCCGACCGACTACCACCGATTAATTTTTTACCATCAGGACTAATAATCATTGCGGGAACTCTTGCCGATTCTTTAAATGTGAAAATTGGTTGACTACTTTGAACCAGTTGAGTAATTGCATGAGTCGTAGGAGGAATAACTGCACTGGAGGGAAGCCAAGGAATAGCAACGCCTAAAGTGGCTGCTGTCAAAATTTTCCAGGAAATTAGATTCATAGAAGAATAAAACACTAAAAAATGGAATTTACAGATAAAATACGGACTAAGAGGATATTTTAAAAGTTTTCAAGGTATAAATTAACCCCTCTTGTAAACCTCTCCCCGAAGCGGGGAGAGGTTTTGAAACCCCCCTTCCCTCTTAGGGAAGGGGGGCAGGGGGGTTAGGTTTTTGAAAATTACTGGTTTTATTTAATACTTTTAAAACATCCTCTAAAGAGTAACTAAGTTTTTACACATACAACTCTTATGAAACACGAAATACCATCACAAAGGGCAATTCTGGGATTAGAAAATTTTATATCAACGCCCTTAGCCCAGAAACTAGAACAACATCTTCATATTGACAGTCAAGAAATAGCTTTGACATTATTTCAAGATGTAGCTGCTAGTGTACCCGCTTACCAGACGTTTTTAGCAGAACGAGGCATAAATCCTCAAGATATTCAAACATTAGCAGATTTCCAGAACTTACCAAAAATTAATAAAGAAAATTATATTTCTCGTTATTCTTTACCCCAATTGTGTAATAATGGAAATATAGGAGGCTGTGATATGATCGCAGCTTCCTCTGGCTCAACAGGTAAACCCACATTTTGGCCGCGTTTCTTCACTGATGAACTACAAATAGCTACCCGGTTTGAGCAAATTTTTTATGATAGTTTTCATGCCGATACTAAATCTAGTTTAGCAGTAATTTGTTTTGCCTTGGGAACTTGGGTAGGGGGAATATTTACAACTAATTGTTGTCGTTATTTAGCCGCGAAAGGTTATCCCATTACAGTCATTACTCCAGGGAATAATAAAACGGAAATTTTGCGAATTGTCCAAGAATTAGGTGGCAATTTTGAGCAAGTTGTATTATTAGGATATCCCCCATTTATCAAAGATGTCATTGATACGGGTATTGCCAACGGGATGCGGTGGGGGCAATATAACATTAAGTTAGTCATGGCAGGAGAAGTATTTAGTGAAGAATGGCGCAATTTAGTAGTACAAAGAATAGGTTCTGAAAATCCCTGTCATGATTTTACTTCTATGTATGGAACAGCAGACGCGGGAGTTTTAGGGAATGAAACCCCTTTAAGTATTTGTATTCGGCGGTTTTTAGCAGCCACACCAGATGCAGCAAAAGCATTATTTGGAGAGTCGAGATTACCTACTTTAGTTCAATATGATCCTTGTAGTCGGTTTTTTGAAGTGGAAGAGGGAAATTTACTATTTTCTGGTGATAATGGTGTGCCTTTAATTAGATATAATATTGGCGATCATGGTGGCTTAATTACTTATGCAGAAATGCTAGAGTTTCTAGCAAATTGGGATTTTGATCCGATTACAGAATTACAGAATCATCGCGGAATTCATCAATTACCGTTTGTTTATGTTTTCGGACGTTCTAACTTTACAGTTTCCTATTTTGGCGCAAATATCTATCCAGAAAATGTGACAGTAGGATTAGAACAACCAATTATCAGAGAATGGGTAACGGGTAAATTTGTTTTACAGGTAAAAGAAGATGCAGACAAAAATCGCTTTTTATCTATTGCTGTAGAGTTAGCACCAGGAGTAGAAGATCAAGAAGAGAAAAGATTATTTATCACCACTGCTATTCTGACTCAATTATTGCGTCTAAATAGTGAATTTGCTAATTATGTTCCCCCACAATATCAAACGCCTGTAATAGAATTAAAACCCATTGGTGATGTTGAATATTTTCCTATAGGTGTCAAACACAGATATACTCGCAATAATATTAGTTAATATAGCCGGGAAGAGGGAATATCAGATTTATAATCTTCATATCTATGAAATTAGGAATTTCGAGATTATCCACAATTGCCACAAAATTTAATTTGAATTTTGAATTGTGAACTCCACCTAGCTATACTAATTAGAATTCTCCAATAACTTATGAGGTATTAAATGATATTCATATTCTAAGTTTTTTCTTTTTAGCACTTGCAAAATTCTCTCTGTCGCTCCCTTGCCAGCTTTAGTAGGAGACTCATCAATAAGTGACTGTAAAGCATTTTGTGGATCTTGTAACATTTTGAGTTTTTCAGGAGTAGGATCCATAATCCCAAATACTTTAATTTTACTGCCTAAACCTAATTCTTGGATTGCTTGCACCGCAATTCGTGTAGTTGTATCAGAACCTGACCAAATCACATTAATACTAGGATTAGTTTGCAGCATTTGCTTAATTTTACTAATTTCTGTGATATCAATAGCATCTGTAGAAGCCACTTCTTGCCATTGGACTCCTGATTTTGCCATAGCCTGTTTGAATCCTTGTAAATAGGGATAGACTTGTCCTACTCTTGCGCCATCTACAAGGCCAACATTGATAACTTGACCAGGATACTTGCGTTTCATGTACTTTAACATTGCCTGGGTTGAGTCGTAACCCATTTTTATCGAGTCACTTTCATAACAACTGAATACGAATTTTCTGATATCCGTATTATTAATACAGTCCCCAATATTAATCACGATTATGCCTTGTTTAAAAGCTTTTTTCATTGCCGGCACAGATGCTTCTGGATCTTGTGGATTGACTATAATTCCATCAACTTCTTGCTTTATTAAATCTGCGATCGCTTTAGCTTCCTGTTCTACACTCCGTCCAGCCCTAACTGCGATTACTTCTACTCCAGAAACTGATTTTATCCCTTCTAAATATGACTGAAACATGGAGTCATTTGCAGTCATAATTAAAGCAATTTTCGGAATTTTCTGGGCCTTATTAATTTCTTTTTCCCAATCAGGATCTATAATAACCTTTTCCCAATCTTGACCTCGTTTAAGTTGTGAAATTGAAGAAAAATAAGCCCTTTTAAAGTTAACACCCTTGAGTTTAGTTCGGCGAAGATCCGTCGAATTTTGTAAATCGGCATAGCTTAATATACTATCCTCCAAGTTGGCATCATAAAGGTCTGCACCTTGTAAGTTAACCCGACTCATGAAAGTGTGAGAGAGGTTAGCTCGATAAAGTTCCGTATTGCTCAAGTCAGTCCAGAATAACTGAGAACCGGATAAATTCGCCTTTGTCAGATTAGCATTTTTCAAGTCAGCACTACCGATAAATGCATTTTGCATATTAGCATTTGTCAAATTAGCATCTTGCAAATTAGCTCGACGAATATCAACCAATTTAAGATTTGCACCTTCGAGATTCGCACCTTCCAAATTTGCGCCAATTAAATTAGCTTTTTCTAAATTTGCCCCATTAAAGTTTGCACCTGCTAAGTTTGCACCTTCGAGATTCGCTCCGGCTAAATTGGCATGACTTAGATTTACTCCTTGGTAATGAAAAATAATTGGCTTCTGAAAAAATGTCTGAAAATTTATGTTGAACTTATAGCATTTATTTAACTCTAAATTTGGCATATAAGCTTTTGGTGCTTGAATCCCAGTCATTTCTGTACAATTTTGATTCAGAAATTCAAAAGCCTTAATTCTGCTTTGATTAAATTGAAAATTGGCATTATCTAAAATTAATTTTTTAGCATCATTTAATGCTTGCTCCTGTCGTTGGGGACCATCAATAAAATAAGACCCAGTTGCCAATAATAGAGTAGCTTGACCGACAACTAATGAGAGTTTGTAAATAGAGATCCTTTGACACCAAGCAACAAAATCTCCTAAGCGTTGATCTAGAAATTTGACAGACTTCAAAAGCTGATGATCTAATTCTGAAATCTCAGCAGATTTGATATACTCTTCTAAGAGTCTTCGATAACTTTCTAGGGGAATATCTAACCGTTTTGACTCCTGGATTAATTCATATTCTCGATTAACAGGATCAGAAATTGTATGGATATAATTAAAACTGGCATTAATTTCTGTGAAAATTCCTAATTTCGACTTAGGATCTAGAGATAAGGAAATATTTTCATCGGATGAATTTGAATTACCGTTAGTAGTAGGAATATCGTTTTTTGGGGATTGATATGTCATAATATTTGATGCTATTGTGATGCCCTAAGTAGGTGAGTGTTGAAAATTGTCGTTATGGCAAGGCAAAAGGCAAAAGGCAAGAGGCAAGAGTGAAGAGGGTTTGGGCGATTTTACATTTCTTTACACAGTTTAGTTTTATTGTGTTCACCTACTTAATTAGTAATTGAGATTATGTCTGAAAGTGAAAAGAACCTAGTTAGTGATATTTATGTAAAATTCAATAGTATCAGGAAATGGCTATGAATCAATTTATAGCATTTCTCGGTTGAGTGAGATACAAGAACCCCACCCCCAACCCCCTCCCCGCAAGCGATGAGGGGGCTATGATTTACCTCATTCAAGTGCATACCGCTATATAATCTGCTGATTATTAAACTCAGTCTGCACAGGGTTTTAGGGTTTTAGTCAGCAGCTTGACTGAGCCTAAAAAGCTTGGTTCTTGCTGTGCTGGTATTAGTTAAAACATTATATTGAACTATACTAAAAATGGTTAAGAACTTTACTTTTTTCTGACGAAAAAATTCAGTTCAAAGCCTCTCCCCGTTCACGGGGAGAGGTTTACCAGAGGGGTAAAATTTTAAGCCGTTTGCAGTATACTTGTATTGTATTTACTGATAAAAATGCATTCCTGCATCTTGGTATAATTTAGTTTTAATGGTATTATTACTCTACGTTGGAGTTTTGATCAATTACTTAGAACTCTGCTGAAATAATAGTAAATATAAATACCAGGAAATTAATCAATGCTAGAAGATTTCGTCAATTTAACTAAGATCAAATCATCAGGTCAAGTGATTAAACTTGTTGAAGCTGATGCTGCCACTATTACTGAAATCCAAACCCTACTTAAACGTAAGAGTCTTTATCCCAGTGATATTGATGGCAAGGTAGGCAAGTTAACCATACAAGGGTTTGCAAAATTTAAAGAGAGTATCTGGTTGGATTCTCCTGAATTATTAGGTCCATCTGTTGCTGGTTCATTATTAGAAATAGCAGTAGATCATGGTATTACTGAACAAGCACCAGCCACGAAACCAGTAGCTTTATCAACATCAGATTTAGGTACTAAGACTGGTAAGACGATGACGTTACCAAATGGAACTATTGTTTATGAACGGCAATTAATAGTTGGCGGTATCCCTCTTACATGGGGAGAATTTACGCAAGGATGTACTAGAGTTCCCGAGTCGAATGAAATCATTAACAATATAATTAAAGCAGCTAAAGGATTTGGAAAAATTCGTCAAAGCTATGGAAGTCCACTTCAAATTAATTCTGGCTATCGTCCACCCGCTATTAATCGGGCTATAGGTGGCGCTCCTACATCTCAACATATCAGCGGATTGGCCTTAGATATTGCTCCAATTGATGGTGATATGAAACGATTATTTGAAGTTTGTCGTGCTTCTGATTGCACAGGTCTAGGACGGGGAATGCACAGAGGTTTCGTCCATATTGATTGGCGTTCAGATGGCCGAGTAACTTTTGATTATCCCTAAACTCTGATTAGTAAAGCAGGGCGGAATTAAGAATTACAAAAGTAGATTAGACTGCAAATGGCTTAAAGATTGACCCCTCTGGTAAACCTCTCTCCGTCCACAGGGAGAGGCTTAAACCTTAGTTTTGTGGTAGGGAAAAAGTAAATTTTTTAACCGTTTTGAGTATAAACTAGCTTTTGAGTAATTTTTAATTGTTAGTTATTTTTGCCGCCCCTGCACTAATTACAAAACTTTCCAACCAATACCTTTATAACCATAGTCAAAGATATCTGGGTGCAATATTTCTGCTAAAATCTCCAGAGAATCTACCAATCGTGGACCAGGACGGTTAAAGTAAGCGTTACCATCAGTAATGAAAACTCTGCCACTTTGAACTGCATGGAGTTTACTCCATTCTGAACGTTGAGTTAATATCTCAGCTTCTAGCTGAGTCCGTGGTAAATCAAAGCCACAGGGCATAAAAATAATCACATCTGGGTTACTGGCTACCAAGGTTTCCCATTTGATCCGATTAACAGGTTTGCCCATGAGGCTAAACAATGGTTGTCCCCCAGCTAAGTTGATTAATTCAGGTACCCAATTTGCAGCAGTCATTAAAGGATCTGTCCATTCAATACAAGCAACTGTAGGCATTTCGGCAAGAGAAAGCCCTTGCAGTCTACGCTTACAAATTCTCACACGAGCCTCTAAGTTTTCCAGTATTCCTACTGAATCTACTCCAAAAGTGTGACTAACCCGTTCAATATCACCCCAAAGATCCTGTAATGTGTTAGGTTGCAAGGAAATTATTTGCGGTGAACTGTGGGTAAGTTCGGCAACGGCTTTTTCAACTTCCAGTAAACTTACAGCGCAGATATCACATTGATCTTGGGTAATAATGTGAGTAGGGTGCAATTTTTCTAAGATATCAACTTTGATTTTGTAGACACCTAGAGCAGATTGCAATAAGCTGTTGGCTTCATTGTGATCAGAATGGCCATTAGCGTCACCATTCAAACGTGCTTGCGTACAAACTGGTAGGTTGACGATTTCGGGAGGATAGTCACATTCATGCGATCGCCCCACAATAGCATCAAATAAACCCAGTTTAGCAATGATTTCCGTAGCGCTCGGAATCAAAGAAACAATTCTTATATCGTTACTTGTATCAATCATGGTCTCACCCCTTAGAAATAGGAGTTCAGGAGTTAAAAATAGAAAATGGGGTTAAGTTTTTAAGAGATGTTTGTAGTTTTATTTTTGCATATTTTCAGAGAGGTGGTATCTATCTTGAGGATGTTATCACTTTTATTTTCCGCCAAAACGCAAAGGGACAAAGTTTGATTCTAGACAAGGATAGGTAAGTAGGTGAACATAATAAAACCAATCTGTGTAAAGAAAAGTAAAATCGTCCAAAACCTCTTGACTTTTCCCCGTTCCCTGTTCCCTTGCCATAACGACAATTTTTAACGCCAATCTACTTAGTTAAGCATTTTAATTAGTAATTATATTTTAAGATGGGGATTTTATCTGAACCTAAATATCCAGATTAATAAGGTTCATGAATTGATTTACATTCCCAAAACATTCCCGGACCAACGGTTAAAATTTGCTCATTTGGCATCATTAATTCCCAATAAGCAAGCCCAGAATCATCTTTTAAATCTGGTTCTAAAATTAGTTCGTAATCAAGATCACCCTGAAATGATAAAGTAAGTTTCATATCATTACTATTAGCAAGAATGACAAAATTAGTCAGTTTTGTGTTTTCCAAACACTGTAACTGTATTTTAGCAAGTTCAACAGCATTTTCATTATTTACTAACATAGATGAACTCCAGGAAACACCCTTCTCTAGCATTAAATACCAAGGTGTAGCCCTAGTGCTAAGTTGCCAGCTTCCTTTGCGTAAATGTGATAATTTAGGATGATTGTAGGCAGTCATTTTACCAAAATGTAACTGTAATTCATCACCATAACTAAACGCAATCTGATGACAAATTTCGCCAATAATTGGTTGAATAATTTGATTAAGATTGAGTATTGAATTAGCAAGAGATGTTTTAGGAATCATAATTAATATCCTCTAAAAATTCTTTAGCTTTTTGACGAAGTTCGAGATAAGTAAAATCACCTCTATCGTTTAAAGTTCCACCATAACCATTTCTTTTTTCTTCCTCCAGAAATAGACCAAAAGTCTTTCTTAATGTCGGTGACATCCGAAATTCTCTAGCAATTGCATCAATTTGTTTAAGATCATCTTTTTTACCCATAAATATAGAGAAACCCTGACTTTATATTTTAACATCAAAATATCATAATTTGTCAGAATCAGGATTTCCAGGATTTAAGGATTTTCAGGATAAGAAAGATCCCCGACTTCTATCATAAATTGATGGGATGAATAACATTTTTATTTTTTGCTAAGATGCAGAGTTACAGTCTAGACAATGATACGCAGTCACGTTATGCTTAAAATGCAAGCAATAATTGGTGTGTCTATGAAAACAAGTCAACTATTGAAAATAGCCTTAGTTCCCATCTTAGCTATATCTACCCTTCTATCTATATCAAACACAGCACTAGCTAACTACTTGACAAGCGAAGGTTATGGTGGTGATTACCGTTATGAGTTATATTCTGCTGATGATGGTAGTAAATACTATTTGAAGATTTGGAATAAAGACAAAGATCCCAAAAAAGATCCGTACTATAGATTCGGAGTCTTTGAATCTAGCAGAAAAGCGTTAATCCATTTTGATTGCGAATACGCTAAGAAAAAGTTACGTGAGTGTGGCGAAAATAGATAATTAGTTTGAGATCCCCGACTTCTTCAAGAAGTCGGGGATCTTTTGTTTTATGGTTATCAAAAAAATTGATATAATATAGATATAATATTAAGTTAAACTATGAATATAGATTGGTAATATTATGACATCTTCACTCTATAAGCGTGACTTTTTACTTTGGACAACAGATACAGTTTCTAAACTGAAAACTCACGATTTTGATCAACTTGATTTAGAAAATTTAATAGAGGAAATTGAGAGTTTGGGACGATCTGAGAAAAAAGAACTTAAAAGCCGACTTTTGATTCTCTTAGAACATTTATTAAAAAGATTGTTTGTTAACTCACCCAATGATTATCGTGGTTGGGAAATTACAATTGATGAACAAAGACGACAAATAGAACTAGAACTTGAAGATTCTCCCAGTCTTAAAACTATCTGGGAAGAAGCTTTTGTGAGTGCTTGGCGACTTGCGCTTAAAGGCGTTCGTAAAAATTATTCACAAGTCACATTTCCTGATGTATGGACATATCCTCACGATATAGATTCTATTTTAGATTGCGACTTTTGGCAATTATAATTAGTTAGTTTTAGAGTTTTAGATCCCCGACTTCTTCAAGAAGTCGGGGATCTGGTGATATCATCTAATTAATCTGCGCCCTCAATTGGTGCAAAACCTTGACGTTGGATGTTTTCTGTGATGTTACGCGGTTCTAGGAATTGCAAAAGATAATCCGGTCCTCCTGCTTTTGAACCGACACCAGAAAGTTTAAAACCGCCAAAGGGTTGACGAGAAACTAAAGCCCCGGTAATATTGCGGTTAATGTATAAATTCCCAACTTCAAATTCCGCTTGCGCTTGTTCAATATGGGAAGGTGTGCGAGAATATATCCCACCAGTTAAAGCGTAGTTTGTGCCATTAGCAACTTCCAAAGCTTCTTGAAAATCTTTAACTCGAATTACCGCTAAGACAGGTCCAAATATTTCCTGTTGGGCTATGACTCCATTTGCAGGTACTTCCGAAAAAATCACCGGCCCGATAAAATAACCTTGAGTTGGTGCAGGTAATTCTAAAGCTATCTTTGCTTCTTCTTTTCCTTTTTGAATATACTCCAGAATGCGATCGCGGGAATTAGCATCAATCACTGGACCGACTTGGGTACTAGGTAACTCCGTTTCCCCAATATTCAAAGATTTAGTTGCTTCTACCAACCTTTCCACAAAAGCATCATAAATTGGTTCAAGGACAATTACCCGCGAACAAGCCGAACATTTTTGTCCACTATAACCAAAAGCAGATTGAACAACGCCAACAACAGCCTGGTCTAAATCAGCACTTTCATCAATAATAATCCCATTCTTGCCACCCATTTCTGCAATTACCTTTTTAAGATGCTTTTGACCAGGTTTAAGAATTGCGGCTTCTGCGTAAATTCTACAGCCTACTTCTTGAGAACCAGTAAAAGCAATTACATGAGTATCAGGATGATTTACCAAATAAGCGCCGACTTGAGAACCCTTACCAGGAACATATTGAAAAACACCTTTTGGTATTCCTGCTTCAATTAAGATTTCTGTAAACTTCGCAGTAATGACAGAAGAAGTTTCCGCAGGTTTAAGCAAAGTACAATTTCCCGAAACCAAAGCCGCAACAGTCATACCGCAAGCAATAGCCAAAGGAAAATTCCAGGGAGAAATCACAACAGCGATACCTTTAGGCTGGTAAATATAACGATTGGTTTCACCAACAACATCATAAATTACACCTTTGTCCAGCCGTTCCATTTCCTCAGCATAATAGAGACAAAAATCAATAGCTTCGGAAACTTCCCCGTCAGCTTCCTTAACAGGTTTACCCACCTCCAAAACAATCCAAGCCGAAAGTTCAGCGCGGCGTTCTTCCATTAACTTCCCAGCTTGACGCAAAATATCAGCACGTTGCTTAACCGGAGTTTTCTTCCAAGCCGGAAAAGCAGCCTTAGCAAACTTCATTGCTTCTTCGGCTTGTTCAACGCTGAGTAAACCAATCTTGCCAACAACTTGACTAAAATTAGAAGGATTAAGAGAATCAACAAACGTTGTTGTATTCACATATTCCCCATTAATCAAAGGTAAATAAGTTTTTCCAAGTTGCTGACGGACAGTTGCAAAAGCTTGATTTGATTTCTTTCTTTTCTCCTCTTCTGCAAAATCTGTGTCTGCTACACCTAAGAACCCCCCCTGGGTCCCCCCCGCAAGCGAGGGGGAAGCAGGAACTGGAATTGGGGGTGCTAGTAGTTCTTCAACGGGACGGTTTTCTAAGTTTTGGCGCAGAAAGGAACTATTTGCGGTATTTTCTAACAAACGCCTAATTAAATAAGCCATTCCTGGTAACAAGTCACCGTAGGGACAATAAACCCGCACGCGATAACCCTTATCTACCAAAGCTTTAGCTATTTTATCACCCATGCCGTAAAGAACCTGCATTTCAAAGCGACGACGGGGAACATTGAGACTTTCTGCTATGGCTATGGCGCGAGATTGCGATCGCACGTTATGACTACCTATGGCAGAATAAACATATTGATGATTTTCTAGTAAAAGCTGGGTTATCGCTTCAAAATTGGCATCGGTAGCGACCTTATCATTATAAACTGGTTGCGGCCAATGTTTTTGAGCAGCTTTGATAGTTTCTTGATCCCAATACGCACCTTTAACTAAACGAATGCTAAGAGGATAACCCCGTTGTTTTAACCAAGCAATGATATCTCTAGCATCTTGTTCACTGTCGCGCAGATATGCTTGAATAGTCATGCCGATATCAGTCCGTTGACGAAATTCCTCTTCTAGTAACAGCTTTTTGAGAATAGTAAAAGTAATATCCTTATAGGCGTATTGTTCCATATCAAAATGGACTGCTGCCCCTAATTCTTTAGCACGACGGAGTAAAGTCCGAATATTATTACTTACCCGTGCTTCGCTACCTTCAGCATCTAAAGGATCAAATTGAGAATAAAACGCCGTTAATTTGACAGAAACTTGCACTTTGGGGATATTTTCGCCGTCAGCTTCATCAATAGCCGGGATTTTCGCCCAATTTTTGGATGCTTCCACCAATTGCTGCATCAATTCCAGGTATCTTTCTAAATAAGATTGGGCTTCTATTTCCGTAATTACCGCTTCACCAAGTAAGTCAATAGTGAAAGCCATTTTATCCTTTCGCAGTCTCTCAACGGTTTTGATAACTTGCTTAATATTTTCTCCAGAAATATACTTGTGTGCCAAAGTTTCCACAGCAGTTCCCACGGTTGTGGCTGCTACCTGTGCGGGCATAGAATCAGGGTTAGCAAAATTTAAGATTGCTTTTAAAGCTGTGGGTAATTCTACGGAATCATCTCCTAAATATTCTTGTAAATGGGAGGCAATTTCTGATTTACTATGTAAAGCTGGCAAAGTGTCTATGAATCTAAATAATTGTACTCGTAACCCAGGATTACTCATAGCCCAATCGAGTAATTTATCATCAAGGCGCATTTGATCCCGTAAAGCACCGAAAAATGAGCGATTTTCCCCAGTAGCAGCCAAAACCTGTTTTGCAATTTCTTGGGTTTTCGCTTCGTAAGTGCTGTTTTCTACTTGTAATACCATAAAATTTGTTAGTTGTTAGTTGTTAGTTGTTATTGGTCATTAGTTAATGACCTCCCTATGCTGATTTTGCGGTAATGTTGAATAATAATGTAAAAATGAATTACAGTGTCGAATTTTGAATTTTGAATTTTTAAGGTGGTTGTCTTGAATATATGGAGAAACTTGGCTTTAGTCTCTTTGGGGATAAGTGTAGTCTGCTTGGGAGGTTGTACAAAAAAGCCGACGGATACACAATTGGAATTATGGCGTAAAGAAGCAAGCGATTCCAACGGAGCGCTTCGCTATCGCAATGCGGAAATTCTAGCAGATAAAGCCAAAAAGAACCCGCAGCGTCAGTGGAATTTAGTTATTCAAGGTGAGACAGCCAATGGTAAATCACAAACTTGAAGTTGGACGGAGTTGCTTAAATTAGCTACAACTGATGTCAATACTGTTGATGCAAATAACATTGTTAACCCAAATCAAGTATTTAAATTTCGTGGAATACCAGTATCTACAGTCCTACAAAATTTTGGTGTTCCCTCAGGAGTCACAGAAATAACTTTTCTCTGCTATGACGCTTATCATGTCACAGTAAAAGTAGCAGACTTGCTTAACTACCCAATTATTTTAGCTTTAGCCAAAGATAACAAACCAATTCTTCGTGATCAAGGCGGTCCGATTTATTTAATCTTTCCCTATACCAAGTATCTCCAAATCGAAAAAAAGTATAGTGAAAGTATATGGGCATTTTATGTAACTCATATTATATTTGGTACGGAAAAACCATTAGTGCGTGTAGGTCAACGTCAACTCAATTTAGCTGATCTTGATAAACTACCACAAATTACACTTAACCAAAATGTTGCTTATCGTGTCTGGTGGCCGAGTAGCAAAGTTAAATTACATGGTGTTAGAGTCAGAGATGTACTAAATTTAGCTGGTATAACGTCTAACAAGTCTGTAGTTATCACAGGGAAACCAGAAATTTACCGCAAAAGTTCTCAACCCATAAAATTAACATCTAAAGACATCCTTGAATGTAATATTATTTTAGCAACCAGATGGGGTAAAGATAAAGAACCAATTTTAGCAAAAATGGGAGGTCCTGTGACTTTAGCTTTTGGTAATGATTGTCCAAGCAAAACTAAAAATCAACCCTGGGTAACCAGCAATTCTCATTTTGAAAAAAATAAAGTATTAGCCCCAATTTTGGAATTCA
>JBAXRM010000028.1:0-34615 GCA_037131225.1 Nostocales cyanobacterium ELA583
GGAGGGGGTTGGGGGTGGGGTTTTTGTACCTCATAACACCGGGAAGTGCTGTATAGTTAAGGAAACAGCATCGCTCTTGAATTTTGGCCTTTTGATTGACATTGTTCCTAAAGCAAGAATTATTGTCAATAATAGATTTCCTAATGATAATTATGAGGAACCTTACGAGAACGTCTCCAAATTGTTGCAAAATTCTGGAATTGATGAATTTTTATCTCCTCATTGGTTGCCGTTTGTAAATTTGGAACCTTTAGACTTTACATCGGATAAAATATTTTCGCAAAGTCTACGCTCTGTTCTTGATGAACTTGATATGTGAGAAAATTTATGTCTAAGCTAACTGAGACACTTAAAAGTCAAATATCAGGAAATTTGAAGAATATATCTATAACATTTGACTCGAATTTACTGGATCAAGAGTTGATTAATCAACTAAGTATTTATCTTTCTACAAAGTCCGCCAAAAAACTAATTGAATTATCCTTTGCTATTACTTCTACAAAAAAATTAGACATTCAAGAAAGCATAATAGATCAAATACAGTATAAATCAGCTAAACAATTAATAGAAGCAATATCTCAAAAACCTAAGACAAATACTGAGAAATTACAGCGAGTAACTGTTCCTCGATGGATGGTGTTAATTCTTGGTTCAGAAATTCATTTTATGAATGGGAAATCTCCTATTACAACTGAGGATGCTATTAATCATGTGTTTCACCTCTGTCTGGATTTATTAGAACAATCAATAGGTAATAATGGGCAATCTACAAAAAAGGTTAGTTGAGCATTTAATTTCTTTATCACCTAAAGACAAACGAGAGATTGCTAATCGCATTGTTCAAGTTTTAGGTGGTGATCCTACACCTCAAGTTACCAGACTTCCTCCACGCAGAGGATCGGGAGATGGAGGCTTAGATGGCAGGATTCCAATTCAGATCAAGGAACGTATTATCAGACAAAAATTAAAGCGTATATCTGATGGTTCTGAGATAGCCGTAGATACAATTAAGGAAGAATTTAAATGGGTTGAAACTAATGCTGGTTTTAATATCAAGATAGAAAAAGATGATTTTAAAAGAGATACGCTAAATGCGTTTGTGGAGGATTTACGACGTGAGAGCATTTTTGCCGGAGTTATTGTCACAGCAGTTGAATTATCTCCAGATGCTCAAGCAGAGTTTCAACGTCATAATGCCAATGATATGGATTTGTGTCATCTTCTTTTAGAAAAGTTACTAAGTGGAGATATATCTTGTCCTAATATTTGCTTCGTTGAGGGTGATATTAGTGAAAATTTAAGAAAAAATTTGAGAGAATTTCTAACTTCTCAAACCTAACCTTTATTCAGCAAAAACTAGATAACATAAGATCAGGTTAAGAAATCAACCTAACACTTACTCACACTCAAAACTTGGACTAATAAACCTGTAAACAAACTAGAAATATTCATGAATACAATTGAAAAAAAAACTTGGATGATGCAAGCGGAATATGCCAAAAAGTTGCGTCCTTTACTACCACCAGAAGCATTTTTACCTGATATTAATAAACTCTGGATTCTCTTAATTAATCTAGCAATTATGATTTTGGGTTGGGGAATTGCTAATTATCTTGATGACTGGAATTGGTATTTTCTCTGGCTGTATTTACCATTAGCATTGGTGATGGGTAATAGTGTTAATGCTCTCCTGTTTAGCACCCACAATTGCCTCCACAGCCGCACAATTACAAGTCCCTGGTTATGACAAATAATTAGTTTATTGGGACTGACAATGTTATGGATGCCACCAACTTTATGGAAGGCAGTACACAATCGAGAACACCATAATAAAACAAACTCCTTAGAAGATCCAGATCGCAATTATTTAGACAGTCAACCTAAAAATTGGGGCAAATGGATTCAGAATGCTTTTGTGCCGTCGGCTGAGGTAAATCCGCTGTTATTGTTCATAGGTATGGGTCATGCTTGGGGAGTTCACGCATTTCGGAATCTTACCTCAGTTTTATTATTCAATAATGGTAAAGCTGAATATCCTGTGATGGCTTTTACAGTTAGCGGTAAAGAACGACGAGCGATCGCTATAGAATTATTAATAATGATAGGAATACATGGGAGTATCTTAACTTACCTGGAATTCCATCCCATCAAACTGCTTCTTGGCTACTTCTTACCAATTTGGATAGGTTATGCAGGGCTGATGTTTTATATCTATACGAATCATATGTTATGTCGAATGATAAGTGTAAATGATCCTCTGATTAATAGTCTCTCGATTCGAGTTCCTAAAATATTTGATCTATTACATTTAAATTTTTCATACCATACTGAACATCATATTTTTCCCGGCATCAATTCAGATTATGCCCCAATGGTGCAAGAACTGTTACAAACACATTACCCTGAACGGTTCAACTTATTGAATGCTGGTAAAGCATGGGAATTGATGATGCAAACACCTAGACATTATAAAGATGATAATACCTTCACAGACTGGTCTGGAAATAAATCAGTAGACTGTCCGATCTTAGGCATAAATCATCTCACCGATAACAGTCACCTTCAATAAACATCTTCATCTGCGTTTAATTATGCTTGATATTTGATTATTTTAGGATCAATTACAGGAGATTGCAGATCAATCAGGTACAGAATCTTAATTCAAAGCCAGATACCAAGCCAGTTTTACTCCTGACTCCTGAATTCTGCTGTAATTACATTTCCATCCAAAGACGTTCCAATTGTCGTTGCCAAGCTGCTAAAACCTGTGATCTTCCCTGGGGATTTTGGTCAATATCTCCTAATAAACCTTCTGCATAAAAACGATCTAAATTTTGCATAGTTGCTTCCAAAGATTGTCCTTGTTGTTTTGCTGCTTTAATAATTTCCCGGATTCGAGTTTCTACCAAATTATTGAAAACATCATTAACACCAGCCTGATATAATGAAATCAGACGAGCGATCGCATTAGCAAAATCTGCATTAGTTAAAGTGCCACTATTATGCTGAAATACTCCCCATACTACCCCATCATACACAGCATATCGTGTTTCCTGAGTATCATCAAAATTAGCCTCTAAAAACTGGGTAAGAAATGCAGCAGCTTCTTGTAAAGGCATAATTGGCAGCAATACCCGCAACCAAGTATTATCTTCTGAAAGCAGTACCAATAACCGAAAATCAGGAGTTTCTACTTGCCAAGAACCAGGGGCTATAGATGTTAGAACTTCAGCACTAAATAACTCCGTTAACGTACCCGCTATTTCTTCTGGTGTCATAATGATATTTAAACTTTATCATCCATAGTAACGCTTTCTAGATAATTAAAACCCCAATTCACATTTACAACACTTTTCTTCCTTACTGGACTTTGGACTAAAAAGCTAGAGAAAAGCCGTCAGCAGTAACACTGACTGGCGTAAAGTCAATGAAAGTCATAAATCATTGACATGATGATCCTGACACAACTGGAAGAATTCCGGAAGTAGAGCATTTTTTAGGGTTTTGATTTTTCTGTATTTAGCTGGATTAAAATAGGCATTCCTCCCTTTTCAGCGCCGATAACGACAATTTTAGAATTATTAGATTGAGCAAGTTTTTCTGTAGCTTCAATTGAGCGTAATTGTAAAACTTGGTTAGTAAGTCCACCAGAGATAATTTTTTGAGAATCAGCGATACCTTTAGCTTCAATTCTTTTCCTGTCTGCTTCTTGTCGCTCTTTTTCTAATACAAATTTCATTTGTTCATTTTCTTGTTCTGCTTTGAGCTTTTCTTGAATTGCTTTTTGTAAAGTTTCAGGCATTTTGACATTTCTTAGTATGGTAATCCCCCGGACTGCCAATTGAGTCCTTTCGCTGGTTATTCTGCCTGTTTGGAGATATATGAGACTTGCTATGAGACTCATGAGGAGGGAGACTATAAAACCCATAAGATTTTCCTGTATTGTTAAGATGTCATATATCTACTTAACATACAAGTATAATAATAAGGTTAAGGTTTAGTTATGAATGGGTGATTTAAAAGGGTAACGTAAATATACACAGAAGGAAGAATTTATATGTCAATAAATGATGTTCTTGTGGATTTTGATAGTGATAAAGTTGCCTCTCCAGAGCTATCTATGCTAATCATACTTTTAATGGTCAAGGCACTTCACTTTATTACTATATTAATGGTCAAGATGCTCAAGGATTTGAGGCTGGCTTAAAATTGGATTTTTTTCCTGATAAAGTTAGATTTACCAATTTTAAAAAAACACATCCAGTAGAAAAGTATGAACCCTATTTTGATAAATTTGTTGATGGATATTCTTGTAGTTACGATGATATACAGCAAAATTTCAAATCATCAAGCTCAAGAACAATAGAGACATTAAATATCATGGCAAAACACTGGATGATTCCAGTAGATAAATTTATAAATACTCTATTGCTTGCCTATTATTTGCTTTGGGATGCTGAAGATGATGGTTGGATTGATGGTTCTTGGTGGGAAGGTGGAGAGTTCAAAGGTGGTTTACCTTGCCCAAAGCGTTAATTTTATGTTAGAAAACTTATATTCTATTATTTAAGGATGTAACAATAGTTATGTGTAGTTTACTAAATGAAATTACTATCTACAAATCAGTTATCAATAAAATAGAATACTCGATTCCACTTGATTCTCTTGAATATGGTGGTGGGTTACTGGGTCTAGAAGGTAAGCCCATTATTACTGAATTCCTTTTTGATAAGAAGGCTAAAACCAGTATTAGTAGTTATACCCCATCTCAAGATTTATTTGAAGAAATTGAAGATCCAAGAGTTAAGGGATTTATCCATTCTCATCCTCAAGGACGGTGGAATCTATCTGACGGAGATGAAAAAGCAATGGAAGAATTTTTAAACCTAAACCCTAATATCAGCTATTCTATTGCGATTATTGTGACTAAACATGATTACAAGTATAAAAAAAATAATAATGAATACATATTTGAATTTGATCAATATAAGAAAATTTGTTGTTTTATTTGTTACCTAAATGAAGGTAAATTAGTAAACAATCCTATTAAACCAAATATTATTAAGGAAAATTATCAAGAATTATTAAAAATTTAGGTACACATCTTTACTTCTCTGCATGAAATAAAAAAAGGAAGGTAGAAACCTCCTGACAGCATTCCCCGTCAGAGACTGGGAAGAGATTATTATTTACCAGAACAACATTGATTTTTCTTGATCTTCCTTTGCGTCTTTGCTCCTTTGTACCTTTGCGCGAAATAAATCCATGCAATTATCATTAATTAAATATCCTATCTTGGGGATAAGCAGTTTGTTATTATTAGCTATTAATATTAAACCAGTATTTTCCACTTCTCCCTCTACCCTAATTCTGGCACAATCCACGAATATTCAAGAGGCTACAGATTCTTTAAATCAAGGATTGCAAGCGATTCAATTAGGAAAAGTAGAAGAAGCAATTACCGCGTTTCGTCAAGCTATTAAACTAGATCCTAAATTAGCAGCAGCGCACTATAATTTGGGTTTAGCACTCCGACAATCAGGAAAGTTACAACCTGCGGCAGATGCTTTTTATCAAGCAACTCAAGCCGATTCTCAATTCGCTTTAGCTTTTGCAAATTTAGGTGGGGCTTTATTAGAAGGAAATAATTTAAAATTGGCGCAAGATTATTTAAATAAAGCTTTGCAATTAAATCCGAATTTGGGTTTTGCCCATTATAACATGGGGTTACTCAGGGAACAGGAGAAAAATTGGTCAAGTGCGATCGCCTCTTTTCAAAAAGCTAGAACCTATAGTCAAAATGCCCCAGAACCAGCCTATCATTTAGGTATATGTTATCTAAAACAAGGGAAAATTGAACAAGCTAAGGAAGCTTTTAATCAAGCAATTAAAATCAATCCCAAATATGCAGAAGCGTACTATAATCTTGGTTCAATTTTATTTAATCAGGGGCAATTAAATGAAGGTTTAGCGGCTTTCAGAAAATCAGCCGCAGCTAATTCTAGTTATGCTAACGCCTATTATGGTGCCGGGTTAGTTTTTATGCAATTAAAACAATACAAGGAAGCTATGCAAGTCTTCCAATATGCTAGAGATTTATATAATATTCAAGGTAACTTACAGTGGGTAAAAAATTCCCAGCAGTTATTACAACAGCTAGAGAATAGGAAAAAATGAAAACATAATAATTGAATTTAAATGCCTTATTAATTACTTTGTTAATAGCATAAAAATTCAATAAATTTAGAGAAACTAGTTATTTTTAATTCAGACCCCTAGCAGCGGGAAATTAATCCTCAACCATCAGAATTTCATCAAGTTGATTAATCACCACATCTGCACCTTTAACATGATCTGCCCTACCAATCCAAGTAATACCAATACAGCCAGCAGCTTTAGCAGCACACGCCATTTGCATATCACCCACAGAATCACCTACCATTAAAGTTGCCCCTGGTGTTACTCCCAAGGCTTGACAAGCTTCTAAAAACAGTGCTGGATCTGGTTTACTTGGACCTTTATCAACACCTTTTTCCAATTGCAAATAATCCCCTAACTCATGAATATTTACAAATTTCTTGACCTCTTCAGTAGTTGCGGCTGACAAAATTCCCAATTTTAACCCAGCTAGTGACAAAGATTTTAATATATCCAAACTACCGACAAATAAAGGTGAAGGAGTTTTTTCAATATATTTATCTGCCTCTTCTAAAGCTTGACGGGCAATTTTTAAAGACTCAAACCATCCCCTCCCAGTTTCTGCAATATAGGCTGCTGCTGCAACTTCCGTTTCTTTGCGACTCGCTACGGATATTAAACCCGCTGGATCTAAGAGATCGCCATTAATGCCAAAAGCCCTTAATAAAGGTGCACCAATACCGGGAATTTGCGCGTCTATTATCCGTGCCGCTTTTTGTCCTAATGTCCTTAAATATGACTCAGAATCTTCTAAAGTTCCGTTTTTATCAAATAAAATTGCTTCAATATTAGAAAACGCTATGTTTTTACATTTAATGGTTGCCAAAATATTTCACTCCTCATATTAATTGCGGATTTTTGATTGTAAAATAAAAAAAAAGAGGGCTTTCCCTCTTCGTAATATACTTTAAAAATCTCAGTTGTAATTACTTACAATTATCAATCTATTATTCAATAGCTGCGGGGATTTCTTCTTCAATCTCTGTGGCTGGAGGAATTTCTTCCTCAACTACAGCTTCCACAGGTGCAACTTCTTCAGCGACGGCTTCCACATTTGTAGCTTCAACATTTGTAGCTTCCACATCTGTAGCTTCTACAGGTGTGGTAATACCTTGCTGTTTAGCAAGCAATTGTTCCCGATACTTAGCTGCCATTTCTTCGGCCTTATCATAAACCAAATCACGGTTCTTGATCATGTCACCGGGTTCAGGTTCTAACTGTTTGGTAGACAGTGAAATCCGTCCCCTTTCTGCATCCAAGTCAATGATCATTACTTTCACTTCATCATTGACATTGAATACACTATGAGGAGTGTCAATATGCTCGTGGGAAATCTCAGAAATGTGTAGCAGTCCGCTCACGCCACCAATATCAATGAAAGCACCGTAAGGTTTGATACCGCGAACAGTACCAATAACCACTTCGCCAACTTCCAAACGGTTCATCTTCCGCTCAACCAGCGCCCGACGATGGGAGAGAACTAAGCGGTTACGCTCTTCATCTACTTCTAAGAATTTCAAGGGCAGTTCTTCGCCTACCAAATCTTCCTTGGGTTTGCGAGTGCTAATATGAGAACCGGGGATAAAGCCGCGCAATCCTTCAATTCGCACTAATGCACCACCACGGTTGGTTGCGAAAACGCCAGAACGGACAGTAGCATCTTCTGCTTGTAGCTGTCGTACTCGCTCCCAAGCCCGCATATACTCAATCCGACGAATTGAAAGGGTGAGCTGACCATCTTCATTTTCATCGGTAAGAATGAAAAATTCCCGTGTTTCGTTTGATTGTAAGACTTCTTCCGGGGCATCGACCCGGTTAATAGACATTTCTTGTATGGGTATATATGCTGCGGTTTTCGCACCTATGTCAATCAGAGCGCCGCGCGGCTCTATACTGAAAACTGTACCCGGTACGACATCTCCAGGGCTGAAGTGATAGTCGTATTTATCAAGTAGAGCAGCGAAATCTTCGTGGGTAAATCCAATTTCTGTAGCGGTTAAGTTCTGATTGACCATGCTAATGTATTCCTGGGTCTAGTCTCCGTAAAGGTTTTGTCATAAATTCAGTTTATATGTAAGTAGTGGGAGGACAATTTCCACTTACATTGCTGTCTTATCCTAGCTTAGAATAGCTAGTCTTAACACATATCAACTTCCAGACATAAAATTATATCATATATGGCAGTGAATAGGGAACAGGGAACAGGGAATAGGGAATAGGTGATATCTGAGTTTTAATTCCCACATTCCGCACTTCATTGTGTAGTACAGGCACGAGTGTAATAAGTAGCAGAAATAGTTTAAACATAAACACATAGTTTAGTTAGTAATAAATATAGGCAGTAATATAATGATTGCCAACGAATTCAAATTAATAAGGTGTTGACAATAAATTCAGGAGCAAAAATGAGAGAATGAATCTGAATTAAATAAAAATACCAAAAAATATAACCAAAAAGAAGAACTTGGGTCTTTTAAACCAACTTCTGAAGTTGTAACTTTTACCAGGTCAGATTCTTGCTCATTTTGAGAAGTTTTGAGAACATCTGCCCATTTCGGAGCATTGCTTTTAGTTGTTTTCTTTAATTGAATCTTGAAACGGATGCGTGTTTTGTTTAGTTTGGAGAAGTTGTATCTTTCAACAACAGCGTTTTGGAGGAAGGTTTCGTTTGAGTTGGGAATGACTGCTTGTAGCATATTGTTTTGGGAATCATATTATTTGCTCACTCCCAGATAAGCGTTAGCTTGCAACTGATAGCTATACAAATTGATTCCCAAAATCTTTTTGCGTGTTAGCTAAGTTTATTGAAGCTATCGCTTCTCTTGTACTCAGTATGCGAAGGATATTGCCTTCCTATTTTCCTACTAGACAGGATTTTATAATTTCAAGGTTAATCTATTGGTAATAATAAAGCTTCTTGAATTTCTGTTATTTTTTCTATTATTTGTTGTTTTTCTTCATCTTGCAATTTTTTAGAGTTATTGATAATATTATCCGTCAGAATAGCTAACCAGAGATTGGCGTAGTAATACTTCTGTAACATTTCTTTCTGATTTTGATTGAATTCCCAATCAAAATCAATATTTCTATATATTTGTATTTTTGATTTCAATTCGACTCTGAGAGATTTCTTAGTAAGATTATATTGATTATTTTGATTTTGAATTTCTTCTGAAATTTGTATAATTTCACGAAGGTAATTATCCCATAAGTGGATTTCTTCTATCCTATATTGATTATTGTGATTTTGAATTTCTATTACAATTTCTTTTAGTCTATTGATAACTAAAACTAAATCATTTGGTCCAAGGACTTTATATATAAGTTCATTTAAATCATTCGCATCTAAATTATTCAACCTAATATACAATTCTCCAAGTTGACTATAAAATTGACTATGGTTATAAACTGTACTTTGTTCAAATAAAAGTCTTTCTTTTATTTTATTTATTAATTGTAGGAACTTGTCATTTTTGATAATAAATTTATTTTGAACTCCTTGAATAATTATATTTCTAGCCAAAAGGTTTAATTTTGCTTGTTGTCTTCTCTCAAAATTAACCATTTCGTAACTTAGTTGATTAATTTTGCTTTCTATTTGTTTTAAATAAGAAGTAAAATCCTCGTTAAGACCTAAGTTATTAGAGACTAAATAATTCTGGAATTTAATTGTATAGTTCTTGTTAAGAGCGTGATAAATTTTAGCAAGAACATAATCAAAAAGTAAAAAACTTTCTTCATTCTGTCTATCTTCATTCCTATATAAGGTTAATGAGTTTGATAAATGATCCTTTAGGGTGGGATCAAGCTCAATAGCAAGACTAAAATCATTGAAATATCGTTCATCAAAAACGATACTAAAGTAAAATGCGCGGATTGCACTTTTTTTATAGTTAAGTTCTAGATAATTTGCTTGTTCGTTGACCCATTTCAAAAAGTTCTGAAGTCTTTGATCCCTTTGAAAAAAAAGGTCAATATTTTGCTTGATTTGTTGTAAGTAAATTACATTATCCAGCATTGGTGTAACTAATAAAAAAACTTCTCTCCAACGTCCTCCTTGTAATCCAGTAACTAGTTCTTGCAATCTTTGCGGGGTTAAATTCTTAATTAAATATTTGGCAGTAAAATATTCTTGGAACGTTAAATGGGAGAAAGAGTAAATCCCCCTTGCTCTCTCTAATAGCAAACCATGTTGTGCTTCAATTGATTGCAGTACGACTATACTGTTTTCTTTCAAAGTTGCTTCATCAATTTGTGTATTATTTTTATTAGATAAGTTACGCAGATTGTTAGCAATGAGTCTTTCAATTTCCTCTGTTTCAAAGAAGTAATTATTGTTTTCAAAGGTAATTGCTCCTACCTCAGTTAAAAGTTCTTGTTTTAGTTCTACAGATAAGTTTTTATAAACTTCATCTCGGTCAACTTTTCTTTCTTTATCCCATCGTGTAAGTAGAATATTTAATCCCTCTTCATATAACTTAGAACGTTGTTGAGGAAAACTACGTATCTTTTTAAATACAAAGCAAGTTAAATTCAATAATATTGGAGTAATTGCTAACTCTCGAATTTCCTTGTTTTCTGGCAGATTTAAATTTTGAATAAACTGTTCTGTTAAATTTTCTTCATTTTTTTCGCCAGTTGCTGTAAACCAATTACGTGCAAAAGTTTCGATTTGATTTTGATTAAAATCTGCTATTTCCACGTAGGTAAACTTTTCGTCTCCAAATCTATATTTACTGTCATTAATTCGACAGGTGATAATGAATGTATTTTTGAAAAATTCACCAACAAATTTACGAATTTCTCTAATAATCTCTTCCTCATTGTCTTGTTCTGATACTTCATCCCATCCATCTAGTAAAATCAAGGCTCTACCTTCAGTTAATATTGTTTTAATCCATGACTTATCTTGATTATTACAATTTTCACATTCTGCTTTAATGTAGTTAAACAACTTGTTGGATTCGCTATTGTCATTTTTTGTATCTTTCGCAAAGTATTTCAATCTAATAAATATTGGTACTAATTGAGGCTGAAAATCGCCTAAATTACATTTAATTGCTATCCACTGTAAAAAAGTAGTTTTTCCTGACCCTGGTTTGCCAAATATCATTAGCCTATTAGGTATCTTAGGGTTATTTATTATATCTGATATTAAATCTAACCCTGGTACGCGCTCTTGAGTAATATTGTTTGTGTATCCTATCCGTTCAAAGTCTTGCGTTGCATATAGTCTAGCTTCTTTTAGTAATTCAGTCCGATCTTTCCATTGGCCTTTACTTAGCTCTCTGAATATATTGACTTCAGTATAAATATTTGCTAGAGCCACTGGTACGTTAATATCTAGCATTTTCATTGTGCCGCACAGGTCTTGAATTTTGTCATAGCGGCACTTTCGGACTTCTGTTATCAAATTTTCTATTTTTGAAACCTCTTTAGAATCATTTAAAAAAAAACTTTTATCTTTAATAACTTCGTTTATGAATGACACAACGTTATTATACAATTGGCTGTTATCACGTGATTTTTGGGGATTATTAACCCAACAAATGCTATTATGATTCGCATCCAGTCCAACTACTTCGACCTCTTGAATATTTAAGTTAGCACTATCTCTAGTAACAACAAGTTTATTAAATAATCTTGAAAACAAACCACTTTTTTTTATTGATGTTCCTTGTGTCTCGTAAAATACCTTTGCCGTCAAATCTAGATTATAAAAATTATTATGAAACCAATCATTTAGTGCTAAAAGGTCATCATTATCCTTCTTTAGTTGTTTGACACTCTCAGTTGGTAAAAGGAAAGTCAGGTATTCGACAAAGTTGGCAAGATCTGAACCTCGATGGGGTGTCGATAAAAACACAATTCCTTTAATTCTTTTTAGAAGATGTTCTCCTTTCTCCTTAGGTGTATAATAGCTACCTTCAATCCTTTTGAATATATTCTTGACTACCAATCCACCCATACTGTGCGCGACGAAAATAATAGGTTTATTGCTTTCTAAGTTAGGATTGTTAAGTTTAGGATTATTAATTAATAAATTAATAATGTTATCTGCCCGTTGATTTAATGGCATTGTAAATCCATCCCATTTAGAGGCATTAGCAGGATAACCAAGAGACCAAACTTGTACTTTCGTATCTTTACCAAGCCAATACAACCAAGAAGTTTGAAGCTCTGAACCTTTTACATTTTCTGTATTTTTTACATTTTCTATTATGTTGTTAGTCATCCATGTGTTGATGGGACTACCATTTAGACCATGTACGAAAATTACATCAGCCAGATGTTTTTCATTGTTTTCAGGAGCAAAAACTTGAATTAATTCACTTTTGTCACTTCTATATGAATTCATAACTATTATCAATTCCTTCATCTTTAAAATTTTATATTTGCTACTTATTAAGTAAATTTAGCATTTTCTGTTTACCACTAAGTAATTTTCTCGCTTAGAGTCTTCTAATCAATAGATTACCTAAAACCTATCATTATTTTATAAAAAAGGCTACACTTAATAGAATGATCATGAGGCTTTTTGAGTTAGAAGACTCTTATATCGAGAAATTTTGATAATTACAGGGAGTATATCATAAAGAATGCTCTTTGATAAGCAAGGTTTTTATTGTTATAAATAATTCTTCACATTAACCTAATACTATGATTATTAATTTTACTGACAAGCGGAATGTGGGTTTAAGACCTAAAACAGAATATCCGTTGCTACTATTATCAGTAACAACGGATATTATTAGCATATATTCCCTGATAAATCGGGAATAACTAACTACTTATCTTTTTTCTCAAAACGGGGGGGTTCGCGGAAGGCGATTGAAAAAAAGAGTACACCTATTGCTAGGGCTAAAATCAAGATGTAAGCAACACTTTCCATATTCTTCAGATCCTGCCTGTTGAGCCAGTAATTTTAGTTTACCAAACCGGGGAAAAAGCATGAAGTAGAAAAATCTACTTCACACCTGATCCAAGTTTTAAGCTTCCGTTCTCCGGCGAGTTGTCTTGTCACCCAGCTTCTGGAAAAGACCCCATTCAACTTGTTCTTCTTCAATTTCCACACCGGCAAATACATCACGGTAAATTGTCCGTGAACCATGCCACAAGTGACCAAAGAAGAATAATAGAGCGAATACAGCATGACCAAAGGTAAACCAACCTCTAGGAGATGTACGGAATACACCATCAGAGTTTAAGGTTTCTGTGTCAAATTCAAAGATTTCCCCACCTTGAGCTTTCCGGGCAAACTTCTTGACATCAGCGGGATCTGTAAAGGTTTTACCATTCAGATTACCACCGTAGAAACTGACAGTTACGCCAGTTTGTTCAAAGCTATACCGAGATTCTGCCCGACGGAAGGGGATGTCAGCCCGGACAACACCATCTTTATCGGTCAAAATTACTGGGAAGGTTTCAAAGAAGTTAGGCAAACGACGAACTGTTAATTCCCGTCCTTCGGCATCTGTGAACACAGCGTGACCTTGCCAAGATTCAGCAATACCATCACCATTCACCATTGCCCCCGTCCGGAATAAACCACCTTTCGCGGGGCTATTACCAACGTAATCGTAGAAAGCCAGCTTTTCAGGAATCTTTGCCCAAGCTTCGCTAAGAGTTGCACCTTCGGCAACACTGGTTTGCACACGACGCTCAATTTCTTGAGCGAAGTAGCTTTGATCCCACTGATAGCGGGTAGGTCCAAACAACTCAATGGGGGTAGTAGCGTTACCGTACCACATAGTTCCAGCTACTATGAAAGCAGCGAAGAATACAGCAGCGATACTGCTAGAAAGTACGGTTTCAATATTACCCATCCGTAGGGCTTTGTAGAGCCTTTCAGGAGGTCTAACTGTCAGGTGGAATAAACCCGCGATAATACCGACGATACCAGCCGCAATGTGGTGAGCAACCACACCACCGGGGTTAAAGGGATTAAACCCAGCCGGACCCCATTCTGGAGCTACTGGTTGAATACTGCCAGTCACACCAAAGGCATCAGACACCCACATTCCTGGTCCAAATAGTCCAGTCAGGTGGAACGCACCAAAACCAAAACAAAGTAAACCGGATAAGAACAGGTGAATACCAAACATTTTTGGCAAATCTAGGGCAGGTTCACCAGTGCGAGGATCTCTAAAGAGTTCCAAATCCCAGAAAACCCAGTGCCAAACGGCAGCCAAAAATAATAAACCGGAAAGAACAATGTGAGCAGCAGCAACGCCTTCAAATGACCAAAAGCCAGGGTCTACTGCTGTGCCACCAGTTACGCTCCAACCGCCCCAAGATTCGGTAACACCTAAACGGGCCATGAAGGGAAGTACGAACATCCCTTGTCGCCACATGGGGTTGAGAACTGGATCACTAGGGTTATAAATGGCTAGTTCGTACAGTGCCATTGAACCTGCCCAGCCAGCTACTAAAGCTGTGTGCATTAAGTGGACAGAGATCAGCCGACCTGGATCGTTAAGAACGACTGTATGTACTCGATACCAAGGTAGTCCCATTGACTACAAGCCTCCTGGATAGTTATGTTTACAAAGCAATTTTCTTACTGAGATTCTGAGAAACGGAAACCGTTAATCAGAGGTATCTTGTGAGTTTTATTATTGCTGATTTTGAGTTTGGCAATACCGACCCACTACCATAGCTTAGTTTCTTTTGTCAAGAACTAGCTGTTTGAGTGTTTGGGCGATCGCTAAACAAAAATGAGAATATTTTAAAAATTGTAACTATTGATGGAACGCTTTGCAAGCGTTTCCATAGTTGGGGTTTTACTGGGCGATCGCCGGTACTTTAAAGCAATTTGGAATATAATAAAACCAGTATCACTGAGGAAAAATCAACAATGTCCATTACACTAGATTTGCCACCGAAAATTGAGGGGCTGCTGCGACAGCGGGCTGAAAGCACCGGACAAGATATTTCGCAAATGGCGATAGCGGTTCTGACTTTGGGGCTGAGTTTGGATGATAATGATTTTTTTGAGGCTTTAAAGGGAATCCAACACGGGCTTGATGATTTTGAAAGAGGGCAATTTTCGAGTTTAGAGGATTTTATTGCCGAACAAAACCAAAAATATGGACTGTCTCTGGAAGCATGACGTACCATATTGATTTCTCTAGTGTTGCGAAAGCTGAAGCGGATGCTGCCTTCTTAATTCTTTCTCAGTTTACGACAGGAGAACGCGCCCAAACCTGGTATCAAGGACTGATTGATGCAATCGTCTCCCTGCAAAAAATGCCTCAGCGCTGTGCGATCGCTCGTGAGGATGCCTTCTTTACCCAAGAAATTCGCCAGCTTCTTTACCGTCAAGGAAAACAAACCTATCGCATTTTATTCACGGTTCTTGAAAACCAGACTATTCCCACGGTGAGAATTCTCCACATTCGTCATGCAGCACAGAAGACAATTGGTGAGCCAGAAGTAGAAGATTAATCGTCTTGGCTGCCATCCACAACAGTGCTTTGCGATCGCTTGTAGAGAAAATACAGGTTTTATTTTAGACTGAGCCAAAATTCAACTAATTATTTAGCAGATAAAGGAGAATAAAATGGATGCAATAACTACTCAGCAAGCAAGTCATGACTTGGATGGTTTAATAGAGCGTGTGATTGCAGACGTAGAACCGACTATCATTTGTAATGATAAGGGTAACAAGGCTATTTTAATTTCTCTAGACGAGTTTTCATCATGGCAAGAAACATTGTATTTATTGTCAAATCCCGTTAACGCCAAACATCTTCTTGCTTCAATTCAGTCAGCAAAAGTAGGTGAGTTTGTTGAGAGAGACTTAATTGAAGAATGAAACTCACATTTACAGAAGCTGCATGGAAGGATTATTTGTGGTTTCAGGAAACTGATAAAAAACTCTTGAAAAGAATCAATACTCTAATTAAAGAAATTATGCGGAATCCTTTTGAGGGAATTGGTAAACCAGAACCATTAAAAGCGAATTTATCAGGTTATTGGTTAAGGCGCATTAATACTGAACACAGACTAGTTTATGAAGTGTTAGAGGACAATATAATTATTGTAGCTTGTCGGTTTCATTATCAAGATTAATACTGGTACAGATTTTCCTCGCTTGTTGAAGAATTATAGGTTTTACTTTAGACGAGATAATATTATTTGACTTGTTTATGAAATGCGATCGCTCATGTTGTACCAGATGTGAGTAATTGTATTGTGATATTTATAGATAGTGCCATTGATTAATATATATAATATGGCTTATGTGAATTAAATGCTGAGACCATTATAATACCGTTTAGAATTCTGGAATTATCGTTTTAGGAAAATTTGGAACCCTTGATAAATGTATGAAAGCAGGTGCGCTAACGCAGCGTAACGCATCCTACATCTGTATTACTTAACTAATCCCAAACACTGAACCTACCGTAGACTTAATTGAGTTTCCTGCATCCTTTAAAGCCTGACTAAAGGGTTGCTTATTCTGCAAGAATACTCGCGCACAATTGCGTCCTGGCATCCCGGAAATTGAACCACCAGGGTGTGTTCCTGCACCTGTTAAAAAGAGATTTTCAATGGGTGTTTTATAATTGGCTAATTCTGGCAAAGGTCGGAAAAAGATCATTTGATCCATAGTCATATCAATATGATAATAATTCCCCTTGTATGATCCTAATCTTTCTCCTAATTCTGCTGGACTTTCTACTCTTCTAGCAATGATTGATTTTTGCAAATTTGGCGAATAAGTTGCTAATTTATCAACTACTCTATCTGCAACTTTATTTTTCAATTCATCAGTCCAACCTGTGCCTTTTAAACCTGTACCTTCTGCACCAGCAATTTGATAAGGGGCAAAAAATTCAATCCATAAAGTATGTTTTCCCGGTGGTGCTAAACTGGGGTCAAGGGCGCTAGGCATAACAACATACATGGACGGGTCAGAATCGGGAATTTCGCCTAATGTACATTTACTATGAGCTTGTTCTACATGATTCATAGAATCGGCAATTAAAATTGAACCAATGAGATATTCATCTTTATGATCATGATCAGAAAAATTCAGCGGTTCATCTAATGCTAAATCTATTTTCAGGATAGTTTCATTGTTGTTGATAATGCGGCGTTTTAACCTTTCCCATAAATCAGGATCAACTGCATCAATATCACTTTGCTCAGTCATTTGTAAAAACAATCTTTGAGCATCAATATTAGAAATTACTCCATGTTTTGCTAAATATTCTTTACCATTTGCTACCCGCACACCTACAGCTTTGGCATCATCAATGATAATCTTTTCCACGTGCTGGTCTGTGAGAATTACTCCACCTTTCGTAGTCACTAATTTCACCAATGCTTGCACCAATGCCCCTGTACCACCGCGAGGTCTAGCCATACCAGGATTATGACGCATAGCCATCATCATTACCCCAATTGCCAGATTTTTTTGAGAAGGTGGCGCTCCTAATTCTGATGCTAATCTAGCTAGGGGTGCTTTCAAAAATTCTTCATCAAACCATTCATTGAGAATATCTTCTGCACTATTAAGCATTGTTCGCACAAAATCAAAGCTTTTAGCGGGAGAACCAACTACAGAAAATAAATCTTTAACTTGTTGAAGATTGTAATTGCCAAAAATATCTATAATTGATTTGGGTGGGGCATTAAACATAGGAATCATGGCGTTAATTGCCCGTTGCCAATAATCTGTAAATTCGGCATATTTTTTAGCATCTCTTTCATTATAACGAGCAATTTCTGCACAGGTTTTTTCTAATGATTTATGAGCTAAAAAATATTTGCCGTCGGGGTGGGGACAAAATACAACTGGGTTACATTCTAGATATTCTAAGCCGTATTTTGTCAGTTCTAATTCTTCAACTACTGGACCCAAATGTATAAATTCATGGTCAATGGCACACAGGTTAAATTTAAAGCCTGGTGCTTTGTCTGGAATACATTCTTCTGTTGTTGCTGCACCACCAGGAACAGGACGTTTTTCTAGTAACAGAACACTATAACCTGCTTTGAGTAAATAAGCCGCACAAACTAAGCCGTTGTGTCCAGCACCGATGATGATAACGTCGTATTCTTGCATATTTCTTATTACATACAAACCTGGCTTTTTTATATTATTATATTTAGCACAAATTGCAAATAAATTATGTATGAAATTTAGGGTAAATTATTTATAAAAATATAAGGGAATTTGATTATAAAAATATATTTGGGGGAAAAATGCTCAGGAGAGGGGGTTTTCGGTGGGCAATGCCCACCCTAAAAAATTAAACTGTTGCTGTTTATAAATTTGCAGATATTGGTTGACGAATATTCTCAATCACTAGATTAATAGGAGCATTTGGACCAGTGACTAAACCCCGTCTTTGTGGTTTAATTTCCTGAGTATCAATTAAGTTCATAGACCATGTTTTCATGACTTTAGCTAATATTAATTTCATTTCCATTTGGGCAAATGCTAAACCTATACAACGTCTTGTACCACCTCCGAATGGGAGAAATTCATAAGGTGAAAATTGTTTTTCTAAAAAGCGTTCTGGGTTAAATTTTTCGGGTTGAGGATAAATATCTTCCCGTTGATGAGTTAAATAAATTGAACCCATGATAATTGTCCCTGGTTCAAGTTGATGACCACAAACAGAAATAGGTGTTTTCACTTTGCGGGGAAAAGTCAACATTCCTACAGGATGAATCCTTAATGTTTCATTACAAACAGCAGTTAAATATGGTAATTTAAAGATGGTATTAGAATCAGGATTTTCTCCCAAACTATCTAATTCTGCTAATAGCTTCTGTCGAATGTCTGGGAGTTTATGAATCCAGTAAAAAGCCCAAGAAATGGCTGTTGCTGTAGTTTCATGACCTGCGAATAATAAAGTCATTAATTCATCTCTTAATTCTTCATCAGTCATAGGTTGACCTTCTTCATCTCTAGAGGACATAAGTAAAGTGAGAATATCTGTCCGCTGAGGATCAAAATTTTCTCTTCTTTCTTGAATTTCCTGGTAAATAATTTGGTCAGCTTCCTCCAGTTTCTTCATTTGCTGTTTCCAAATTTCCGAAATCCCAAACATCTCTTTTAATTTAGGAAAATATAGAAAAGTAACGCTCAATCTGCTACTACTTTGTTCGATAATTTCACAAAGTAATTGTTTAAGCTTTTCAGGGCGTTCTCCTTCATAAATGCCAAAAACAGCTTCCATCATGATCCCAAGAGTAATATTTTGGGCAACATTTCTAACATTAAAAGGTTGATTTTTTGGTTGTTTATTGATAGTTTTTATGGTGATATTTTCAATTATTTCTGCATAAGTTCGCATTCTTTCCCCATGAAAAGGAGGCATTATTAATTGACGTTGCCGTTGATGTGATTTGCCACTAAGAGTAATGACAGAATTTTTGCCAAGTAAATATTCAAAAATACTATTTAAATCTCCTGGCGCTTCCAACTCTTTATGATCATTACTTAATATTTGCTGCATAGCTTCAGGAGAATGGACAAATAGAAGTGGTGGTAAATTACTTTGTAATTTTAAAGTAAACAAATCACCATAATTTTTGGCACATTCTACCATATACGGCATAGGTCTGAATATCCAGTTTAACACTTGAATAGTAGCTGGTACTTTGGGTCCTGGTAGTAGTTGCATAATTTTCTCCTATTATATACTGCAAACGGTTCATAGTTTAACCAAATATGAAACCCCTCTTGTAAACCTCTCCCCACAACGGGGAGAGGCTTTGAACTTGGTTCTTTGTATGATAAAAAAGTCCAGCTTCTAGCCGTTTTGAGTATAACTAACTCAACTCCAAAAACAGACAAACGCGAAAAACGCATCAATTATCAAACTATAGATAATTTAAAAGAATATGTTCTAGTCTACCAAAGCCAAATAAAAGTAGAAGTTTATCGTCAAGATGATCAAGGAAATTGGTCAACGGAAGTATTAGGAAAAGATGATAAATTACGTTTAGATTCAGTAGATTTAACTTTGACAGGCAGATATTTATGAAGGAATGGTAATGGGTAATTGGATGCTTTCATCTGTACTACAAAAGAAAAGTATTATTTCCAGCCTTATTTACCCAAAATACTTAAATATTTATTAAGTTACGTATATATCAACAACCATGATGTTAGATAATTTAATACAGTCTATTGCATACTAGCATTAGAGATTGCCAATTAAATTACTGAGATCAACACCTATGAAGCCATTTCTGCCTCAAAATGATCCCAACAAGGCACAACGCCAATCTTCCCTAGAGAAAGGCCGGAAAGAGTATGAATTTAGGTATGATTTCTTGCCTCCTCTGGCCATGCTCAAAAGCGTACCTCCTTCAGAGAATTTTTCTACTAAGTATATTGCTGAACGGACATTAGAGACAGCCGAACTTGGTGTCAATATGATGGCGGTTAAAGCTCATGCTATTGGGGACCCTTTAGACGAATTGCAAGACTATGAAGACTTTTTTCCAGTTTTGCCTAAACCCAATGTGATGAAAACCTATGAAACCGATGATTCTTTCGCGGAACAACGGCTTTGTGGAGTAAATCCTGTAGTTATACGGCAGATTAAGCAAATGCCAGCTAACTTTGCCTTTACTATCGAGGAATTGCAAGCTAAGTTTGGCAACTCTATCAATTTGATAGAAAGACTGGCAACAGGAAATCTCTATGTAGCTGATTATAGACCATTGGCATTCATTCAAGGTGGCACTTTTGCTAAAGGTAAAAAGTACCTACCAGCCCCCATAGCCTTTTTCTGTTGGCGGAGTTCAGGCTTTCAAGATCGTGGTCAATTGGTCCCTATAGCCATTCAAATCAAGCCAAATTTGGGTAAAGCCAGCCCATTGTTGACTCCTTTCGATGACGCTTTAACCTGGTTTTATGCTAAGTCCTGTGTGCAAATTGCTGATAGTAATCATCATGAAATGAGCAGCCATTTATGTCGGACTCATTTTGTTATGGAACCCTTTGCTGTTGTTACCCCTCGTCAACTAGCTGAAAACCATCCTCTGAGAATATTACTAAAACCTCATTTCCGGTTCATGTTGGCTAACAATGATTTAGGCCGTAAAGGTTTGGTTAATAGAGGCGGTCCTGTTGATGAATTATTAGCGGGAACTTTGCAAGAGTCACTACAAATTGTTGTAGATGCTTATAAAGATTGGAGTTTGGATCAGTTTGCCCTGCCCAGAGAACTCAAAAATCGCGGTATGGATGATGTAAAACAATTGCCACACTATCCTTATCGGGATGATGGAATCCTGTTGTGGAACGCGATTAACAAGTTTGTGTTTAACTATTTGGAACTTTATTACAAGAGTCCAACAGACTTAAAAGCAGATGTGGAACTGCAAGCTTGGGCGCGAGAATTAGTTGCTCAGGATGGTGGTAGAGTTAAGGGGATGAAAAATAGCATTGATACCTTAGAACAATTAGTGGAGATTGTTACTACTATCCTCTACATCTGTGGACCTCTACATTCTGCGGTGAATTTCCCTCAATATGAACACATGGGTTTTATTCCTAATATGCCTTTGGCTGCTTATAAACCAATTCAAGAAAAGGGCGATATTAAAGACCGTCAAGCCCTGATAGATTTTCTTCCACCTGCGAAGCCAACAAGTAGTCAATTGACTACTGTATTTACCCTCTCAGCCTATCGTTATGACAGATTGGGATATTATGAAGAGGAAGAATTTGCAGATCCCAATGCTGACGATGTTGTGAATAAATTCCAGCAAGAATTGAATGTGGTACAGAGAAAAATTGAGTTGAATAACAAAGGGCGCTTAGTCAATTACGAATATCTCCAACCAAGACTTGTTCTCAACAGTATCAGCATTTAACAGACCAGAGAATGGACAAATCCCCATCTTCAAGAAATTAAGATGGGAGATTTTATTCTTCATCACCCACTGCTTCATCTTCCATATTAAACTCAATTCGATTTTGTAAAACAATTTCTTCAAGCACTTGAATACCTCTTTTAAATTCCAAAACTTGATTAAAGCGAAGCATTAGTTCTGGAATATTGATCACTTCTTCGATACATTCCATATATTTCATAACAATTAATTGATCATTAATTTGAATTTTTAAAAGATTTTCATTAATCCAATATCTATTTGTTACTGAATCTCTAATTATTGGTAAATAGGATGATGTACGAAAATATCGTTTAAATTCTTCATTTAAACGACTATTGAGAGCATGATTTTGCAGTTTGTTTCCAAAAGGTAGTTCTCTTTGTCTCATTAATAACGCCATATATTGTGCGCCATTATAATTTTCATAATTATTATTAATATGAAATTCATTATTTAAATAATCTTCAACTAAAACATATATAGCATAATGATTAGCAAAACTGGCTCTTGATTTAGAACCACGATTTGCGGCTTTAGTTTGATATTTATGTATTGCAATAATTGACTATTATTTAAAATAATATTTCCATATCCAGGAAAATATTTATTAAGAATATTAACTATTGTTTGTGTAAAATTATGCTGTTGTATTTGCATCAAAAATACTCCATTGGATAACATCTAAATCTAATTTTTTACCATTTTTATTTTTGATAGTATGGTTTTTTTCGGGAGGGAGAAGTTTTTTTCCCTGATATTCTTGCATTTCTAAAACTCGTCTCAAGCCAATTTTTAGATATTCTTCCTGGGATTCAATACTGATAGATTTTCTACCCAAGCGTTTAGCTACAGCAGCAGTGGTAAAAGTTTCCGCAAAAGGATCAAGTATTAAACTTCCTTCGTGACTACTTGCTAAAATTATTCTTTCTAGTAGTGACTCTGGTTTTTGTGAAGGATGATTTTCATACTCTGTCATGCGATATCTAACGCGGGGAAAATACCAAGCATTACCAGGAACTTTTTCTGTATTATAGGGAGTGGGAACTGATTTTCTATAATCAATTAATTGACGTTGTGCGCCAGTTTTTGCTTCAACTTTGATCTTGTCTGAATTAAAAATATAATTATTTTTATCTTTCACACAATGAAGAATAGGTTCATACATTGAACCAAAGTATTTTGTAGCTTGAACTCCAGAACTATCGTAATGCCAGATGATGCGACTGAGAATAGTTAATTTTTTTCTCAAATAAATATCAAAGTAAGACATTGCTTGTGTACTTGTCATTACATAAAGTGTACCATTTGGTTTTAGAGTGCGGATACACTCATCAAGCCATTTATATGACCAATTTACATATTCCTCTTCTGAATCCCATTTATCATGAAAATTAGCAAATTTCTTCCCTATATTATAGGGAGGATCGGTAAAAATTAAATCAACTGATTCTGAAGGAATATGATTTGATAAAATGTTAACAGCATCACCATGAAATATTATATTCCCTTGATTTTGATAAGGTACAAACATGATTATTAACTAAGACTCCATTTCCGCTAATTCCAACCAACGTTCTGTGGCTAAATCAATATTTTTCTTCAGAGTTTCTACCTCTTCATATAGCTTTTGAACCTGGCTAAAATTTCCAGCCACAGTTGCTAATTTCTTTTCTACTGCTGTTTTGTCCACTTCTAACTTAGCAATTTTTCCTTCTAATTCCTCAAATTCCCGTCTTTCCCAATTAGATAACCTGCGGACTTTTTTAGTCTCGATAACTGGAGATACAACCTTTTCTGTAATCACAGTTTTTTGCGTATCCTGTTGTTGGGCTTCTTCAGATTTTTTATAATCTAAATAAATGGAATAATTCCCCGGATATTGACGTAAACCCCCACCTTCTTCTAAAGCAAAAATTCTATCTACTGTTCGATCTAAAAAGTAACGATCATGAGAAACTACAATGACACAACCATTAAAATCTTCTAAATAGTCTTCTAATACTGCTAATGTCTGCACATCTAAATCATTAGTTGGTTCATCTAAAATCAAAACATTGGGCGCACTAATGAGAATACGTAATAAATATAAACGGCGTTTTTCTCCTCCAGAAAGTTTATTAATAGGTGCATATTGTTGATTTCCCGGAAACAAAAATCTTTCCAACATTTGGGAAGCAGTGATTTTTGTACCGTCAGATATTTGAATAAATTCCCCTTCTTCCTTAATATAATCAATCACTCGCTGATCATCATTTACCGCTGTCAATAATTCTTCTGAATGTTGATTGAAATAACCAATATGAATTGTAGTCCCAATTTCTACAGTCCCAGAATCTGGTTTAATTCTGGCAGTCATAATATCCATTAAAGTAGATTTTCCTGCACCATTGCCGCCAATAATGCCAATTCGATCTTCTGGACTAAATTCATAAGTAAAATCATGAATTAAAGTCCTATTATTGTAAGCCTTACTAACATTTTTAAGTTCAATAACCTTCTTACCAATCCGACGGCCAACGGTAGAAATATCAACCTTACCATTAATGTCTTTAAACTCAGTGTCTCGGAGAGCATGAGCGCGGTCAATTCTGGCTTTTTGCTTCGTACTTCTAGCTTTAGGTCCTTTTTTTAACCATTCTAACTCCTTTCGTAAAAGCCCTTGATGTTTACGTTGAGTGCTGACAGCCGATTCTTCAGCTAAAGCTTTCTTTTCTAAATAATAAGAATAATTACCCGTATAATTGTAAATATCACCTCGATCAATTTCGATAATTCTATTAGTAACTTTATCTAAAAAATACCGATCATGAGTAATTAATAAAAGTGCGCCACGATAGCGATTTAAATAACTTTGTAACCATTCCACAGACAAAGCATCAAGATGGTTTGTTGGTTCATCCATTAACAATAAATCTGGTTCTGATATCAAGGCTGCTGCTAAAGCAATCCGCTTGCGATATCCTCCTGATAATGTACCAACTTTCACATCAAAATCAACAATTCCTAATTTTGTTAAAATGATTTTGGCATTGGTTTCTACTTCCCATGCTCCAGTCGCATCCATGCGCTCCATCACAGTAGAAAGACGGGACATCAATTGATCATCATCAGGATAATGTGCCAATTTATCAGATAATTCTTCATACTCTTTGACTAGGTTCATTTGTTCACCACTGTCAGCAAATACCTGTTCTAAAACAGTATGATTTTCGTCCATATCTGGCTGTTGAGGCAAGTAAACAATTTTTGCCCCAGAATTCACTAAAATTTGTCCACTATCAATTGATTCTAGTCTAGCAATCATTTTTAATAAAGTTGATTTACCAGAACCATTAGTGCCAATTAAACCAACTTTATCATTAGGATCAAGACTAAAATTAGCATCTTTTAAAAGTTCTTTAATTCCAAAATCTTTTTTAACTGATTGGAGTGTAACAATGCTCATATTATGCAGTAATTAGTGAGTAATAAAGAGGTGGGCAATGCCCACCCTACAGATAATTGTCAATGCAATTCTAGACAAATAAATCGAGGGGTAAATGTCCATACATTTCGTTAACTCCTCCCTCTTGATAGCACTGGCAAGATACTAACACTCCCCGATGATGTCCAGCATAGGAATCGAGATAACACAAACCATTTTTGCCATTTAACTTAATGTAAACAGGTCCGTCTGGTTCTGGTAAATCAGTTGGTGCTTGATAACCCAAAGCGCGAGAATAGGTTTTCATGGCTAAAATTCCTTCTGCGGCTGTATCAGCACAAATACCTAAAATTTGGTAATCAGTAAGGCTGGTGAGAAAAATTAATGCCTCACTGGTAACAACTTTTTCTGACGGTTTGAGAATGGGAGCAATATCCAGACAGTTAAATTTGTTGAGTATTTTTTTGGCTTCTTGGAGTGTGAGTTGCTGGTGATTGGGAGTAGACATAATATTGATTTGTCTAGTTTTACGGCTGGTTTTAGTTTCGGGAGTGAGATTTGCTCACATTACTAGCATTTTTGAACAAAATCAAGATTGATATAGCATATTCCCTCAGTTTTAGCAGGAATATTGCTGTATTGGTCATCTGCACTGAAAATTAGCACATCTGATTTATTGATACGGTTATTATACCCTGCGGTTTGAGGCTGGGAACAATAATTTTAGCGCCAATATTTTCTAATATAATTCCCAAAACAGAAGTTTGCCAAATTACCATTTACTTCCTTCCCCATATAAGATTACCTACCTTCTTCCTTCTTCCTTCTTCCTTCGCGTTCTATTCCTTCGGAACGCTTCGCGAACGTCCCTTCGTGGTTTATTTAATCCATATTCCTTGAGTGAGAAGGGAGTACCAATTTTTCAAAATTATCTCTTCTGTCTCCAAAGGAAGATAAATGTATCTATTGCTTCAATATTGATCACAAATCAACTCAATTATGTGGTAATATTAGCTGCAAGTAATTATCAACTAATGTGGCTATGCCATTTACATATCCCCGATTATCAAAAAGACGTAAACATTCTGTTCGTCCCCTCCAGCGTTTGTTTAAATATGGGCATCAGTATATTAAACAAATTCGTTTGGCCATTGGTGCTTCTATCCTCAATAAAGTTTTTGATTTAGCACCACCAGTATTAATTGGGATTGCGGTAGATGTGGTAGTTAAGCAACAAGATTCTATCATTGCCCGATTAGGCGTAAAAGATATTTATGGGCAATTTCTAATTTTATCCTTGTTGACGGTGATTACTTGGGTATTAGAGTCATTGTTTGAATATGCCCTTAAATTACTATGGCGCAATTTGGGACAGAATATTCAACATAATTTACGACTAGACGCATATAAACATTTACAAGAATTAGAATTAGCTTATTTTGAAGAACGCAGTACAGGTGGTTTAATGTCTATCCTCAGTGATGATATTAACCAATTAGAGCGATTTTTAGATGTAGGCGCAAATGATATTACCCAAGTAATTACAACTATTATTGTTGTTGGAACTGCGTTTTTTATTTTAGCACCTAGTGTAGCGGGGATGGCAATTTTGCCCATGCCATTTATTTTGGCTGGTTCGGTAGTTTTTCAGAAATTTCTTGCTCCTCGCTATGCTGAAGTTAGGGAAAAGGTAGGTTTATTAAATGGGAGATTATCTAATAATTTAAGTGGAATTATCACTATTAAAAGTTTTACATCAGAAGCTTATGAAGCCGCTCGCGTAGAATCTGATAGTAATGCTTATCGCCAAAGTAATGCCAAAGCGATCGCTTTATCTGCGGGTTATGTTCCCATTATTCGGATGTTTATTTTAATAGCTTTTACAATATTGCTAGTATTTGGGGGTATGGCAGCAGTAGAAGGCAGATTGGCGGTTGGTGCTTACAGTTCTTTGGTATTTTTAGTTCAGCTTTTACTATGGCCATTAACCCGATTAGGAGATACTTTTGATTTATATCAAAGGGCAATGGCTTCTACTAATCGTGTCATGGATTTGTTAGATACTCCCATTGCTATTCATCCTGGAAATATTGATTTACCTGTAGATATGATTCGGGGGGCGTTAGAATTTAAAAATGTCACCTTTGCTTATCAAAATAGAACCCCAGTTATTCACAATTTATCTTTAGAAATCCCCGCAGGAAATACAATTGCGATTGTGGGTTCAACAGGTTCTGGAAAAAGCACCTTGGTTAAACTATTGTTGCGTTTTTATGAAGTGCAAAATGGTAAAATTACTCTGGATGGGATTGACTTACAACAGTTAAATCTGCGAGATCTCCGGCGCTCGATTGGTTTGGTGAGTCAGGATGTATTTTTATTTCATGGTACAGTGGGGGAAAATATAGCTTATGGGACTTTTACTGCTACCAATGAAAATATCATCATGGCAGCGAAAATAGCCGAGGCTCATGATTTTATTATGAGTTTGCCTCAAGGTTATGAGACAATTGTAGGCGAACGGGGACAAAAGTTATCTGGAGGACAAAGACAACGGATAGCTATCGCTCGTGCAGTGTTGAAAGATCCACCAATTTTGATCTTAGATGAAGCTACATCAGCGGTAGATAATGAAACTGAAGCCGCAATTGGGCGTTCTCTAGAGCGAATTACCGTTAATAGAACCACAATTGCTATCGCTCACCGTCTTTCCACAATTCGTAATGCTGATTGCATTTATGTCATAGAATATGGCAAATTAGTAGAAGCAGGAACTCATGAACAACTATTAGAAAAAAATGGCGTTTATACAAGTCTCTGGCGTGTTCAATCTGGATTAAAATAAATGTCATCTAAAAAATATCTTGTAGGGTGCGTCAGAGTTAAAATGTTTTTTAATATCCATAGATGTTCAGGTCTGACGCACTTACTTGTATATAATGTATTGTCAACTCTAGTATATCCAATTTCGGTTAAAATAGCAAAAATAAAATTACAAATTAATTATCATGTTTAGTATTCCCCAACCCGAAACAGAAGAAAATAAATGGCGAGGACAATTAGATAGATTTGTCAAAAACAATCAGTCAGAACTAGCCGCACTTTTTTGGGGATTGTGGTTAGAAAATGGTAATATTCAGGGAACTATTGGGATTGATTTACAACCAACTCCCCACTTTGTGTATTGTCCCCAAGCGGAAATAGAAAAACTAAATGAGCGAGTGGAAAATCGTCTCCAAGAAATTTTAGGAATTATTGATAATCACAAACCAGAAACAGAAGTAGTCATGATTGGAATTGGTAAAGGGGAAATTAAGTTAATTCAATTTGCACCAAAATCATCACCAGAAATCTGTTTTCAAGAAGTGGGAAAAGATGTCAATGAGTTATTAGATTTACTAGAACAGCGATTAGGTGAGCAAATCAAGATTATTTAAGAAGATGTTTTGAAATTAGGTAAATTAACATAAATTCAACCCACACAGGTGGGTTTTGTCTGTGCGGTGAATTCTATTCACCCAGCGTTTAATCTTCAGAATTAGACAAAGATGGTAACAACTTGGTTTAATTAAGAAAAGTGGTATTACCAGAAAGATGATGATTTTGGCTCAAAGCTTAACGATTGACTCGGTTTTAGTAAACAACTGTATCCAGTTCACTACCTGGGGATTTTCTTCCCTCTTACTCGCGGAAATTGTCAGAGATGCTTATCATGCTTTGTGCCATCAAGTAACATGGTTAGCGAAATGGCATAATAAACATCATGCTGTATATCGTCGGGATTTAACTTTAATTTCTCAAAAAGCTTATGTAGATTCCCAGTTGTATCACGATATCGTAGAATCTGGGATACTAGTCATAATTTTAACAATAATTGCCTTAATAGCTCATCAATGGGGGTTATGGTTAGGAGTCGCTTATGCAGTTACGTTTTTATACGGTGCATCTCTGCGATATTTCCAAGGAACCATAGACACAGACTACAATCATTTACCCGGACTTTTAGACACAATTCCCTCTTTTTGGTGGGTAAATAGAACCTATCATTGGCGACATCATTTTGATGATGTTAATGCTTACTATAGTGGTGTTTTTCCCCTGGTGGATAAAATTTTGGGAACAGGACTTTCTCTTAAAGGTAAAACCGTAGCTTTAACAGGTGCTTCCGGTGCATTAGGACAAGCATTAGCCGCAGAATTATTAAAGCATAATGCCAAAATTGTGGCATTAACAACTAATCCTGAAAAAATTGTAGTTCAAGAGCGTGTCAAAGTTGTCACATGGGAATTGGGTAATGAAATACAATTACAAGAAAGTTTAAAGAAAGTTGATATTCTCATTATCAATCATGGCGTAAATGTGTATGGAGATCGTACCTCTACAGCCATTAATAATTCCTATCAAGTTAACACTTTTTCCGCTTTAGAGTTGATAGATATTTTTTCTGCAACTGTCACAGGAGCGCAAGACAAAGCCACTAAAGAAATTTGGGTAAATACTTCAGAAGCGGAAGTTTCCCCAGCTTTGAGTCCCTTGTATGAACTGAGTAAACGAGCATTAGGGGATATCGTTACTCTGAAAAGATTGGATCAAGTTTGTATAATTCGCAAATTAATTTTAGGGCCTTTCAAAAGTCAATTAAATCCCTATGGTGTCATGTCAGCTTCGCAAGTAGCACAGGGGATTTTGTTTTTTGCTAAACGGGATTTTAGAAATATTATTGTCACAGTAAATCCTTTGACTTATTTACTATTTCCTGTCAAAGAATTTAGCACTTGGTTGTACTATCGGATTTTTAGTAAAAACCAGTAAAAATCAAAAATAGATCCTCGAAAGAAGTCGGGGATCTATTTTTAGTTAAAAATCTCCTACCTTATGAACTTATTCCTATGTATTGGCAAGTTTACTACAAACCTTTCATTACAGGCTTTAAGACCATTTCTGTCCCTTTCGTAAGATTAGATGGAGAAGTTTGCATAATTGTCAACCGTATTAGTTAAGAAATATAGATAACTTAGATAAAAATTTAACTTATCCTCAAGCTGCTCATTATAACTAAAGACAGCGGCATTAGTCGCTGTTTTTTTATTGACGTTGCAAAAATTTACATTTAGAATGGAACCGCGGCATAACTCAGTAAGTATTTATTACTAGTTATTCTCCAAATTGGAAATCTTCATAAGGAATTGTTTACAGACGTAACGATTCCTTAATATAATGTAAATAAAAGCAAAATCAAAAACATATTGTCAAAAGTGATGAATGTAATGGAAATTCCTTGGTTGTCAGCCATAATTTTCCTGCCGTTGGTGGCAGCCCTAGCAATTCCCCTCATTCCCGATAAAGAGGGCAAAACACTCCGCTGGTACGGCTTAGGAGTAGCACTATTAGACTTTGTATTCATGATTTTTGCCCTTTGGCAAAGTTACGACTTTCAAAGTTCAGCCCTGCAAATGACAGAAAGCTATACTTGGATACCCCAAATTGGCTTGAACTGGTCTCTAGGGATTGATGGTTTATCAATGCCCCTGATAATTTTAACAGGCTTAATTAACACACTCGCAGTATTCGCGGCTTGGAAAGTAACCACCAAGCCGCGTTTATTTTATGCGTTGATGTTAATCATGTACAGCGCTCAATTAGGTGTATTCCTCTCCCAAGACTTGTTAATGTTTTTCCTCATGTGGGAAATTGAGTTAGTCCCCGTTTACTTACTAATTGCCATTTGGGGTGGTGCAAACCGCCGCTATGCAGCTACCAAATTTATTATCTATACCGCAGCAGCATCTATATTTATACTGATAGCTGGTTTTACAATGGCTTTCTATGGTGATAACTTCACCTTCAACATGACCGAATTGGGAATGAAAGAATATCCCAAAGCCTTAGAACTAGCACTATACGCAGGTTTCTTAATTGCTTTCGGTGTAAAACTGCCAATTTTCCCTTTCCATACATGGTTGCCTGATGCTCATGGTGAAGCATCTGCTCCCGGTTCAATGATTTTAGCTGGTGTATTGTTAAAGATGGGTGGCTACGGATTGATTCGCTTCAATGTAGAAATGTTAACTGATGCTCACGTCACCTTTGCTCCAGTTTTAGCAGTTTTAGGTGTAGTTAATATTGTTTACGGTGCTTGTTGTGCCTTTGCTCAAACCAACCTCAAACGCCGTTTGGCTTACTCTTCAATTGCCCACATGGGGTTTGTGTTAATTGGCATTGCATCTTATACAGAAATCGGTATTAGCGGTGCTGTATTACAAATGGTTTCTCATGGTTTAATTGCTGCTAGTTTATTCTTTCTCTCAGGTGTAACCTACGAACGCAGCCACACCTTGATGATGGATAAAATGGGTGGTATGGCTAAAGTAATGCCGAGAACTTTTGCTCTATTTACTATCGCTTCTATGGCTTCTCTGGCTTTACCTGGTATGAGTGGCTTCGTCGGTGAATTAATGGTATTCTTGGGTCTTGCTACCAGCGATGTTTACAGTTCCAGCTTCAAAATTGTGATCATCTTTCTATCAGCAGTTGGTGTAATTCTCACCCCAATTTATTTACTTTCCATGTTGCGTCAAGTGTTCTACGGTGACAAAAATGAAGACTTACATTTAGATGCTGTAGTTCTTGATATTAAGCCTCGTGAATTGTTTATCACCGCTTGTTTATTAGTTCCTATCATCGGTATTGGTTTTTATCCTAAGATGATTACACAAGCTTATGATGTGAAAACAGTAGAAATTGCCGCTCATGCGCGTCAAGTTTTACCAGTTTTTGCTCGTCAACAACCTACAAATTTGTACTCGCAGATTTTCACCACACCAACATTAGCTAGTTCCGAGATAGTTAATATAGTTGAGTAATTATAAAGCCCAAAAGGGCGCTGTAGTAAATCTTAAATATGAGGGAGAATTAGGGGTGGTTTCCAGGAACTACCCTTGATTTTTTGAATATTTGACTTCTTTAATAATTTGATAAATAGCAAAATCTCATTTTCCAGAGCAATGATGAATAATAGACTACAGCATATAGATATAGCAAAAGGTATAGGCATATTATTAGTTGTATTTGGTCATAACAATGATACCAATATAAAAGGCAAGTTAGTCAACATAATATTTTCCTTTCATATGCCATTATTTTTGTTTTTATCGGGCTTATTCTTTAATGCTGACGGCAAATTTAAAAAACTAATTTTGACTAAATTTGACTCAATTTTTAAGCCATATCTAATAACCTTGATAATTGGATATTTTATTTTTAAAAATGATTCAATCATCAATTATTTAGTTGGAATTATTTATAGTAGTAGTTCTACAATTCCTATTGTATGGACTCCCTTATGGTTTCTTACTCATCTTTGGGCTGTTTCAATTTTTTCATGGTTATTTATAAAAATTACTAAACTAAGTGATATCAAGAAAATTTTTCAATTTTTGCTGCTGTTATTATTACTTGCGATAGGTTTTTTGATTCGGGATTTTTTGTGGAACATACCTGTCAGCATTGGTAAATTTCCATTAGAATCATCTGGTCAGATTTTTTTATTACCAGGTCTTCCATTTAGTATTGATATTGTCTTTATTAGTGGTTTTTTCTTTTTATTAGGATTTTTACTCAAGCAAGAGGTTTTTGATTTAAAATTTCAAGCAAAATATTTCCTAATCAGTTTGTTTATATTTAGTTTTTGTCAATATTATTTTAACTATACAATTGATTTGAATTTTAGAAGATACGATGATTTAATCATATCAACCCTAGAAGCAATTTTAGGAATATATATAGTTTTATGTATTTCCATTTTTATATCTAGATATAAAATTATTGGAGAAATATTTGGATATATCGGTACTGGTAGTCTATTTATTTTAATGTTTCATTATGTTTTTATAAACCAAGCATATACTTTTTTAAACTTATACTATCCTCCCAATTTTTTAATAAGATGTTTGATTTTTGTTTTTAGTTGTATAATTCCTTTGTTGATGTGGGAATTGGTCAAAAGCAATTATTACTTATCTTTGTTATTTTTGCCATTAAAGTCTAATAAATTGATTAAAAATCAAAAGTGATGTAGAGAACTAATATTTGATTTTTAAAATATACAGTTATGTTTTGGTGGGCATTGCCCACCCTACAATCAATCAATAATGAATTGGGGTAATAAGTTAGGTATCTTATTGTTTATCACTCATTTAGGAATTACTTATATAAACTTTAATTCCATGCAATAATAAACCTAATCCCCATCCTAATATGGGATAAATTGCCCAAAAATATCCAGGGCTTACCACTAGGTTTAATATTACTAAAAAACCATTGATTACCATGAAAGTAAATAGGTGTGATTTAAATCCTTTCTGTTGTTGACTATTAGACATTTGATCTTTTTTTACTTCTACGTTATTTTTTAACCATTCTTGTTCTGCCGCTTGTAGAGATTCTGAAGAAACACCTAATTCTGAGGCTATTTCTATAATTTGTTCTCTTGTATATTCTCCCTTTTGCTTTTGTCTAAAAGCTACTTCGAGAATCTGTTGCATTTCCTCTGAGTTGTAAGTCATTATCAATACCTAAAATGGTAAAAAATACTTTTGAGAGTTACTTTTGAAACGGTAGTTACATAAGCATTAAAAATATATTTGGCTACGAACTGATTAGAAACACATTTTATATCTGAAAAATAATTGATATCGTAATTAACAGCACAAATATAGGTTTAATTAAAAATTAAAAATAAATCATTCCTAAGATAGTGATTTTTAGAGATGATGAAACGTATCTAAATTACTGTGGTAATAATTTTAATGGCAGTTAAAAATTAAAAATAATTAATATACTTGAGTATTTTTATATAGAAGTAAATTTATTTATGAATTTATTTACACAAGATTTGTCTGGATTGGAATCTCCTGCCAATACAATTCAAGAAAATCCATCATCAGGTACAGATGCACTAATTGCTCATGGGTTACAGGCGATCGCACGATAGTGGTATAATATTTAACTAGTAGTCTGTCAAGCTAAAAATTGTGAAATTGAGGGAAAATAGAGAGGCTATTCACTGTAACCCACTTTCAGCATGAGTAAATATACTCAAAATATTTTTCCCAGCAGGTT